>JBBSMS010000168.1:0-6867 GCA_038233055.1 Nitriliruptorales bacterium | reverse complement strand
CGTCGTCGTGACGACCTGCCGGTGGGGATCGCCTGAACCGAGGCGCCACCGAACCGAGATCGGGCGGGTCCCCAGCGGGGTCCGCCCGATCCGTCTCCCGGTCGGGTCCGAACCACCCGTGACTCGACCGAGCCATACCCTTTCCGGGGACGACGGCACCCCCCGTCCCCCCGGCTCCGCGACGACGCCAGGCTGCGACCGTGTCCATGAACGCCAGTGCCGACGACGATCGCCGACGCATCCACCAGCAGCAGTCGCTGGCCGTCCCGATGGGCCTCGTCGTCCTGTTGGTCGTCGTGGCGGCCGTGGTGCTCGGCGTGGCCGTATGGCTGAGTTCCTCGGGTTCAGTGGCGACCGCTGCCGCGGGGATCGACGCGCCGGACCCGGCCGCCGACGTCCCTGCGTCGCCCGAGTTCGCGCCGGTGGCGTCGTCACCGGCGCCGACCACGCCGTCGGTCGTCCCCACCCCGTCCGTGGCACCCGAGCCGTCGTCGCCGCCGACCGGCGACACGTCCCCGACCCCACCGAGCCCGACCCCGGCCCCACCGAGCCCGAGCCCGGTCCCGCCGAGCCCGCCCCCGCCGACCCCGACGCCCACCGGCACCGGGATCCCGCCGGTCCAACTGCCGGCCGACCGGGGGATGCTGCACGTCCCCCCGGTCCGGGTCGAGATCCCGAAGGTCGCCGTCGCGTCTGACTTGGTCGACCTCCACCTCAACCCGGGTGGCAGCCTGCAGGTGCCCAAGGACTACGACGTGGCCGGCTGGTACGCCGACGGGCCCTACCCCGGGGACGCCACCTCCCCGCCGGCGATCATCGTCGGCCACGTCGACTCGACGACCGGCCCGGCGGTCTTCTTCCGCATTCGGGAACTGGTCAAGGGCGACGAGATCCTGGTGACGCGCCGGGACGGCTCGGTCGCGGTGTTTGTGGTGCGCGACGCCGTCCAGTACCCAAAGTCCAACCTGCCCACCCGCGAGGTCTACCGCGACCGTGGTCCTTCCGAGCTCGTGCTGATCACGTGCACCGGCGACTTCGACCGCGACGCGAACTCCTACCTCGACAACTTCGTCGTGACGGCGCGGTTGGACCGCGAGGCGAGCGGGTTGGGGACATGACCCTGCGCCGGACGCAGGCCGTCGTCGCCCTGGTGGCAGGCGTCACGCTCTTCTTCGTGGCGGTCGTGGGCATCGACGCGTGGCTGGGACGATCGGGCGAAGCCGGTGCCACGGTCGTGACGGAGCCGGTCCTGGCGGGCTCCGCGTTGCCGGCCCTGGAGTTCGGCATCGAGCAGGCGCAGCAGCGGTTGGAGAAGGTCCCGGGCGACTGGACCACGTGGGCCACGCTGGGCGTCGCCTACGTCGAGCAGGCCCGCATCAGCGCCGATCCGTCCTACTACCCGCGGGCCGAGGGTGCGCTGGAACGGTCGTTGGAGGAACGCCCGGACGACAACGACCTCGCCCTGACCGGGTTGGGTGCGCTGGCCAATGCCCGCCACGACTTCGAACAGGCCGAGGACGCCGCGCGCCAGGCCCTGGACATCAACCCCGCCAACGCCACCTCGTGGGGCGTGCTGGCCGATGCGCTGGTCCAGCTCGGTGACTACGACGGCGCCACCGACGCGGCCCAGCGAATGGTCGACCTGCGGCCCGGGCTGTCGTCGCTGACCCGCGCCTCCTACGACCTCGAACTGCACGGCGAGGTCGAGCGCTCCCGCGAGGCGCTCGAACGGGCGCTGGGGATGACCAGCGGCGGCGCCGGGGCGGCCTGGGTCCACACCTACCTGGGGCTGCTGGCCTTCACCAACGGCGACCTCGACTCCGCGCGCGAGGACTTCCTGGCGGGCCTGGCCTTGGTGCCCGACGACCCCGCACTGCTGGCCGGGTTGGCCCGGGTCGACACGGCCACCGGGGATGTCGAGGCGGCGCGTGCCGGATGGGAGGCGGTCGTGGCCGCCCGTCCGTTGCCGGAGTACCTGGCCGAGTACGGGACCTGGTTGATGGCTCGCGACGAGGAGGAGGCCGCGCGGGAGCAGTTCGACGTCCTGGATGTGGTGCAGCAGTTGTTCGAGGAGAACGGGGTCGCGGACGACCTCACGGCCGCCCATCTCGAGGCCGACTTCGGCGACCCCGACGTGGCGGTCGCCGCCGCCGAACGCGAACGGTCCCGGCGCCAGAACGTCGACTCGGCCGACGCGCTGGCGTGGGCCCTGCACGCGGCCGGACGCGACGACGAGGCCCTGCCGCTGGCGGTGGAGGCCACGGCGTTGGAGGGTCGCAACGCGGCCTTCCTGTACCACCGCGGGATCATCGAACAGGCGCTGGGCATGGACGACGACGCCCGAACCCACCTCGGCGAGGCACTGGACACCAACCCGTGGTTCTCGCCGCTCCACGGACCCCGGGCCCGGGCAGCCCTGGACGCGCTGGCCGGGTCCTGATGGCCGCCGGGACTCGGCGGGCGTACCGGGCCCCATCGCAGGACCGGGTCGTGCGTGCCGGTGGTCGCCACGTCCATCGCTCGGGGCCGGCGCGCGCGGCCCTGGTGCTGGCCGGCATGGCGGTCGTGTCGGCCGTCGCTGCCCAGCCGGCTTCGGCCCACCCCCTGGGGAACTTCTCGGTCAACCACTACCACGAGTTGACCATCGCGCCCGACGGCATCGACGTGCTCGCGGTGGTGGACACGGCCGAGATCCCCACGCGCCAGGCCCGACCCGAGATCGACGCCGACGGCAACGGGGAGATGGATGCCGACGAACTGGCGGCGACCGCGGACCGACGGTGTCGCGACCTGGCCGCGGCCCTGGCCATCACGGTTGACGGTGACGAGGTCGCCATGGAGGTCGGCGAGGTGGCGATGGTGCCGGAACCGGGCGCTGCGGGCCTCGACACCCTGCGACTGACCTGTCGCCTGTCCGCGCCGGTCGAGGTGGTCGCGGGCATGGTCGTGGAGGTCGTCGACGACTACGACCAGGAACGAGTGGGGTGGCGCGAGATGGTCGTAATCGAGGACGGCGTGGCGGTCGAGTCAGGCCTGCCGTCGACCAGCGTGAGCGACCAGTTGCGGTCCTATCCGGAGGAGTTGCTGTCGTCGCCGCTGGACGTCCGCTCGGCGACGATCACGGTCGTGTCCGGTGACGCCGGTCCGGCCACCCAGGCCGAGTCCCTGGCCGGGGCGGGCGATCCGTTCAGTCGGATGGTGGCGGCCGGGGACCGGATGCTCGAGGACACGATCGGTCGCGACGAGTTGACCCCGCTGGTCGGAGGCCTGGCGATCCTGCTGGCCATGGTGCTTGGCGCCGGCCACGCCATGCTGCCCGGTCACGGCAAGACCGTCATGGCGGCCTACCTCGCCGGTCGGCGAGGCTCACGGACCGATGCACTCATCGTCGGAGGCACGGTGACGCTGACCCACACGGCCGGTGTCCTGCTGTTGGGCCTGCTGCTGACAGTGGGTACGGCCGTTGCCGGCGAGGTGATCCTGCAACGCCTCGGGCTTGTCAGCGGGCTGTTGATCGCCGGGATCGGGGTCGGCCTGGTCCGCGACGCCGTGCGCGCCCGCCGACGCCGCGCCGCGCATGCCCGTGCCCAGGCCGCCAGCACGATCGCGAGCAACCGACCCGTGACTTCGTCGACCGTGCCTGCTCCCGTGGCGGCCGCCGCTGCTGCTGCCGAGGCCCACGCGCACGCCGACCACACACACGCCGACCACGCGCAGGGACACGACGGCACCGTCGGCACCGCGCACGCGGACCACCATCTCGGTGACCAGCACGAGGTCGGAGCCCACGCGCAGGACGGCGGCCGCGGACACGTCAACGGGGGCGATCACGGGCACGACCACCGGCACGAGGACGCACATGCCCACGGCCTCGGCGACGGGCACGCCGACGGCGACGGGTCCAGACACGACCACGGGCACGGACACGACCATGGCCACGGGCGCGGGCAGCACAGCCACGGTCCGATCGACGGGGATCCGCGCTTCACCCGTCGCGGGCTGGTGGGGATGGCGGTGGCGGGTGGACTGGTCCCCAGCCCGTCGGCGCTGGTCGTGCTGTTGGGATCGGTGGCCCTGGGCCGGACGCTGTTCGGGACGTTCCTGGTGCTGGCCTACGGGGTCGGGATGGCCGGCACGCTGACAGCGGTCGGGTTGCTGTTGGTCCGCCTGCGACATCGGCTGGATCGCGCCGAGGGCGGCGGCCGGGCGGCGGACATGATCGGACGCCTGTCGGCCTTCCTGCCGCTGGGCACCGCCTGCCTCGTCCTGGTTGTGGGTCTCGGACTGGTGGTGCGGGCCCTGTTGGTCGGAGCCTGACCCTGGGGCGAAGCGCTGGCACGGCGGCATCGACGACCATCGACAGCCGCTCGCAGTTGCGCGCGGGGCGCCCGATCCAATCCGATGCACCGTCCTGCCACGAATCACCCTATGATGAAGTCCCGAACGTCGACGTCGGGCACCCACGCGTCCCGTGTGGATGCGTGGCGACCGTCGGTCCGATCCAGGACCAATGGCCGCGTGTGGCTCCGACGACGCCACGGATGACGGAACAGCGGAGGGGGGCAAGGTCCGGAACCGGGTGCGGGCGAGGTCACCCATGGTCGGCACCACGACGTGGTTGCCGACTGACGCAGGGCAGTGGACCTTCACGGGGTTTGTGCCATGGGTCACCGGTGGACACCCGGGACCATCCCGGGGCGTGTGCCCGTCGACTGACGGGCACGGACACCGGTGGCGCTGGCGGGGACCGGGTCGGGGTCGCGGCCGGCGTCGAGCCGTACGGATCACCGTGCGGTCGAAGTCCATGCACCTGCCGACCCCGAACGGGGCGGTGAAAGGATGCACCATGAAGAGCACCCCACCTTCCCTCGCGAGGGGTCGTCGTCGCACACGGCCACTCCTGGTCACCGGGTCCACCCTGATGGCCATGGCCCTGGTCGGCGCCGTCCCGTCGATCAGCAGCGCCTCGTCCCACCGCGAAGCCCCCCTGATTGCGGAGACGCCCGCGCTGGACAACACGGACCTGTACGCGTTCGTGAGTCCTGATGACAAGTCCACGGTCACCATGGTGGCCAACTGGTCGCCGTTCTCCGAGCCCAACGGTGGGCCGAACTTCTATCCGTTCGCCACGGACGCCCGCCACGACATCAACATCGACAACAACGGGGATGCCAAGCCCGACATCATCTATCGGTGGGAGTTCACGACCACGGACAACCGTGGCCGGTCGACCTTCCTGTACAACAACGGCCCGGTGACCAGCCTGCGGGACGAGAACCTGCTGTTCCGCCAAGAGTTCACACTGACGCGGCTGCACATGGCCCACGGCAAGTGGCGGTCGCGCAAGGTGTCGTCCGGCCCCGTCGCCCCGTCCTTCACCGGGCCGGCGAGCATGCCGGACTACGGGTCGCTGCGGGACATGGCGATCACGAACGTGTCCGGTGGCGGCACGACCTACTCGGGCCAGGCCGACGACCCGTTCTTCCTGGACCTGCGCGTGTTTGACCTCCTGTACGGCGGTGACCTGTCCGAGAGGGGGGTCGACACCCTCGCCGGCTACAACGTCAACACCATCGCCCTGCAGGTGCCGATCAACGAGCTGGCGCTGCGCGGTCACGCCCGTCGCAACCCCGCCATCGGCGTGTGGACCACGACGTCGGTGCCGAAGGTGACCGTCCGCAAGGAAGGCAGCCAGAAGGAACGCGGCCGCTACGTCCAGGTGTCGCGACTCGGCAACCCGCTGGTGAACGAGGTCGTCGTGCCGGCCGGGCTCAAGGACGCCTTCAACGCGCTCTCGCCCGACCAGGACGCGACCGCGGCCGGCGGCGCCATCCTCGAGCGCGTACAGGACCCCGAGGTCCCGAAGCTGATCGAGGCGATCTACGGGATCGAAGCGCCGAAAACACCGCGCGACGACCTGGTCCAGATCTTCCTGACCGGGATCGCCAAGGGCCAGGGCGGTCCGGTCGACGCCGACCTGAACTCGCAACTGATCAACAAGGACGTCAACCCGGCGAAGTTCCAGCCGTCGGAGATGCTGCGGTTGAACCTGACCATCGCGCCCAGCTACGACCCCAGCCGCCTCGGCGTGCTCGGCGGTGACTTGCAGGGCTTCCCGAACGGTCGTCGGCTCGCCGACGACGTGGTCGACATCGAGATCCAGGCGCTCGAAGGTGCGGTCCGCACCGGTGAGATCGTCCCGGAGCTGGCTGGCGGCGACCTCGTTGACACCAACGACAGTGCCTTCGGTGACACGTTCCCGTACGTGGCGCTGCCGAACATGGAGTCGGTCAACCAGTCCGGCGCCGTCGGAGTTCCCGTCGGCAGCGGCGGGTCGGGTCCGTTCCCCAACGGTGTTCCGGCCATGAGCCTGGTGACCGGGGCCCTGGCCCTGGCACTGATGGCGGCCGGGTTCACGTCGCTGGTGCGTGGCCGTCGTGAGGACGAGGGGGTCTTTGCCTGAACCGGATCCGGGTGCGGGGCCACGACGGCCCGCACCGATCCGGCATGCACGTGGCCCGGGCCTCCAAGGCCCGGGCCACGGCCGTCTCCCACGCTGTTCTCTGTCCGTTCCCACGACTGTTTCCCACGGCCATGCGCCACGGCTGATCGCAGCGAGTGTTCGATGCCGTTCGTCAACCGGTCGGACCACGGGCGTCGAAGCCGGTCAGACCGGGCAAGGGTGGGTTGTCCGTCGGTGGGCGGTCGGCCCGGGCGGTCGGCGTGGCGGGCGCGGCCGGCGCCACCCGAGTGGGGGGCGTGGTCGGCGTGACCGGCAGGAGAGGAGCGGGACCGGCGCGGGGGCGGGTGACCACGATCACGCCGTCGGGGCGCGTCCAGGTCGCCTCGGACGTCAACACGTCGAGG
>JBBSMS010000167.1:0-6892 GCA_038233055.1 Nitriliruptorales bacterium | reverse complement strand
GTCGGTCGCCGCCGTGACGAGCAGGACCTCCGCGCCGGGGCCCCCGTCGACGGCGGTCTTGCGGCCGGTGACCGTCCATCCGTCGGCACCCGAGGTTGCGGTCGTGTCGACGTCGTGGACGGCGTCGGGATCACCCGGTTCGACCAGCGCGGGCACGATCCGTCGCCCGCCCATCAGGGCCTCGACGTCCTCGTCGGCCCCCACGGCGGCCAGCAGGCGCGCCGCCATCAGCGCCGCCAGCAACGGTTCCGGTGCAGTCGCGGCCCCGACCTCGGTGAACACCGCCAGCAGGTCCAGACCCGTGCCGCCGAAGCCGCCGTGGTCGGCGTCCACGAGCGCGGCCAGCACGCCCATCTCGGCCAGGCCCTTCCAGGCACGATCGAGGTAAAACGGATGCTCGTAGGCGGCGACGGCGCGGGTCTCGGGACCCCAGGTGTCGCCCAACAGTCGCCGCAGCGATTCGGCGAGCATCTGGCGGTCGTCACTCGTCCTGAAGTCCATCAGGGCCTCTCTGGAACACGTGGTTGGCGGTCGGTCGCCGCGCGTGCGGGATCGCTAGGAACCCAGCAGCTGGCGGGACAGGATGTTGCGCTGGATCTCGTTGGACCCGCCGTAGATCGACAGTTTGCGGTTGTTGAAGTAGTGTGCGGCGGTCGCGGTGAAGTCGTCGGACGCGACGCCGGCGCCGTCGGGCAGGACGTGCGGCATCGGCGCAGCGGCCGGTCCGAGCGCGCGGCGGGTGAGGTCGTTGATGGCCTGGCGCAACTGGGTCCCGGTGATCTTGAGCATCGAACTGGCCGCGCCCGGCGACCCCCCGGCCTGGACCTCCGACAGCATGCGCAGGTTCGTGACCTTCATCGCCTCCAGCCGGGCTTCGAGTTCGACCAGGCGGGCGGCGAACACGGGGTCGTCGGCCAACGGTCGGCCTCCGCGGACCACCTCGTCGGCCAGGCGGCGCAACCGGGCCAGTCCGCGCGTGGCGTAGCCGACCCCGGCGATGTTGGTGCGTTCGTGGGTCAGCAGGAACTTCGCGATCGTCCAGCCCGCGTTCTCCTCACCGACCAGGTTGTCAACCGGCACGTGGACGTCGGTGAAGAAGACCTCGTTTACCTCGTACCCACCCTCGATCAGGCGGATCGGGCGCATCTCGATGCCGGGGTCGTCCAGGTCCATCAGGAGGAAGCTGATGCCAGCCTGGGGCTTGCCCTCGGTGGTGGTCCGGACCAGGCAGAAGATCCGGTCCGCGTGCTGGCCCAACGTCGTCCAGGTCTTCTGGCCGTTCACCACGTAGTGGTCGCCGTCGCGCACGGCGCGGGTGCGCAGTGACGAAAGATCCGATCCCGCGTCGGGTTCGGAGTACCCCTGGCACCACCAGTTCGTGCCGTCGAGGATCCGAGGCAGGATCTCTGCCTGCTGCTCGGCGGTGCCGAACTCGATCACCACCGGGCCGAGCATGTTCAGCCCGAACGGCACCAGTCGCGGGGCATCGGCGAGCGCGGCCTCCTCGTCGAAGATGTGGCGCTGGACCGGGCTCCACCCGGGCCCGCCGTGCTCCTCCGGCCACGTCTGGGCGAGCCAGCCGCGCGCGTGGAGGATCGCCTGCCAGCGCTCGTGGTCCGACTTGTCCAGCTCGTGGCCGGTCCGCACCTTGGCGGCGATGTCGTCGGGAAGTTCGTCGGCCAGGAACTGCCGAACCTCGTCCCGGAAGGCGCGTTCGTCGGCGCTGTAGTCCAGGTCCATGGGATCCTCCGGTGGGACGGGGCGGGCACCGGCCGTGGCCGGTCGGTCCGTCCCGGGTGACGTGCCGGTCGCGCCGCGAGGCTACGTGGCTGCTGCCCGGCGCGTCGTGCGAGCGGGACAGGACGGGTCCTCATCGGCGATGTCGTCCAGCGGCGGGAGGGACCGGCTGGGCGGGCGATCGGGTTCGGGACCAGCGACCCGGCCGACCACGGCAAGGCCGGGATGTCGCGACGAAGCGTGTCGCCCGGCCGGATCAGGACCCGCGTCGTCGTCGCCGGTCCGGTGTCGGCGGGTCGCCGACGTCCATCTCGACCAGCTCCAGCTCGACCCACTCCGACACGGCGAGTTCCGGGTTGCGGGGTCGCCCGGGCGCGTCCGGCCGGGCGCGGTCGAGCAGCCCGTGCCACCATCGTCGTGGGGTCCTCGTCGGTCCACGAGCGGCGAGTTCGGCCCGGCGACTGGCCTCGCGCCGGTCCCGGGGCGCGTCCGGCTGTCGCATCTGCTCGCGGACCCGGCGGGCAACATCGGGTCCGAACAGCCGGACGGTGAGCAGCAGTGCGACGTCGACCGCGGTGACCTTGCCCTCGCAGGTGATGATGTGGCCGGACTCGACGATGCGCTCGGTGGAGGCCTCCGACCCGTACGACTCCAACAGCGACGTCGCCAGCCAGTGGGTGCTGGCGGGCTGGTCGCCCAGCAGGCCGGCGGCGGCCACGACGACCGTGCCGGTGGAGCTGGCGACGAGCCACTCGCAGGTGGGTTCGACCCGGCGCAGCCACTGCCCGAGATCCCCGTCCAGGGCCGTTTCGCGGACGCCGAGGCCGCCCGGCACCAGCACCACGTCCGGCTGCGGTACGTCGTCCCAGGTCCGGTCGACGTGCTCGATGCCGCCGATGCCCGCCACCGTGCCGACCTCGGCGCCGACCCCGACGAACTCGACCTCCGGGATCCTGCCCAGCACGAGCGAGAACGCTTCGCACTCGTCCAGCGACACGCCCGGGAACACCGTGAGTGCGACCTGGACCATGGCGGACTCGGTTGTCGTCGCCCGCGGGTCGGCGAGGGCCGGACCCGGTGGGCGGCCCGGGTCCCGACGCCATCCCGAGGGCTCGCCCGGGCCCGCAGGGTGACGTGGGTCATGGTGCCCGGGTCGCAGGCTCGCGGCAACTGCTGGTGGGCGGGGGTTCGCGAGTTCAGGCCAGCGCGACGTGGCGGTCGCAGAAGTCGGCGACCGCGGCCACGAAGGAGTCGACGTGCCGGTCGGTGATGTCCAGGGACAGGGCGAGGTAGCCGCGCGCGGCGATGTAGTACCCGCCGGCGAGCAGGTCGAGGAACAGCAGGTCGCGCCAGCGCGGGTCGGCGTGGTCGAGGTCGGCCGGGGTCCGGACCGGTCCGGACACGGGGTGGATGGTCATGATCGACCCCCACCCGCACACCGACATCGGCAGCGCCGACCGGGCGAAGACGTCCGACAGCGCCGCCTGCAGGCGAGCACCCCGGGTGGTCAGGTCGGCCAGGACCCCGGGCGCGGACACCACCCGGTCGACGGCGACGCCGGCCGCCATCGTGAACGCGTCGTTGTTGAACGTGCCGCCGTGGGTCAGCCCACCTCCGTCCGGGTCGAACGCGCCCATCACGCTCCGGGACCCACCGAAGGCGCCGAAGGACGACCCCCCGGCGAGGTACTTGCCGAGCGTGGTCAGGTCGGGTCGGATCCCGAGCAGGTCCTGGGCGCCACCGATCGCCAGCCGCGAGGTCATCACCTCGTCGAACACCAGGTGTGCACCGCTGGCCGCGGTCCGTTCCCGCAGCGCGGCCAGGAAGGCGCGGTCGCCCCGGATCCCCCCACCGGCACCGAGCATGGGTTCCACGAGCACGCACGCGATCCGGTCGCCGTGGTCGTCGAAGGCCCGCCCGACCGCCTCCACGTCGTTGTAGGGCAGGACGAGGAAGTCGAACGGCGCCCGCAGCGGCGCCCCGGAGGGACCGAAGTACAGGAGCCCGCCGTGGTACGCACCGTCGAACACCACCACCCGGTCGCGTCCGGTGGCGTGCCGCGCCGCCTGGATCGCCAGCAGGTTGGCCTCGGTGCCGGAGTTGGTGAAACGGACCTGGTCCATCGACGGGAAGCGGGCCGTCAGCGCCTCGGCGAGGGCGACCTCGGGTTCCGACAGTGCCCCGAACGACCACCCCGCGTCCAGGCGCGCTCGGAGGGCTGTGGCCACGACGTCGTGGCGATGTCCGAGCAGTCCCGCCGAGTAGTCCCCGAGCAGGTCCAGGCAGCGATTGCCGTCGACGTCGACCAGGACGGGGCCGTCGACCGTGGCCACCCGGAACGGGTAGGGCTCCACGTGCAGGACCGAACGGGTGTTGCCGCCGGGGAGCACGTCGGTGGCCCGCTGCGCCAGCAGGCGACTGCGGGGTCGCGCGGCGACGTAGCGCGACCGGGCGGCGGCCAGTTCCTCGTCCAGTCCCATTGGTGCCCCCGGTCGCGCGGTGGCGGACGGTCCGGCACCGACGCCGACCCTACGCGTCGACACGTGGTGGGGACCCGGCTGGCCCGCGTCAGGTCTCGTGGCCGACCCGGCGGGGAGGCCAGCGATCATCATGGGGTAGGCTGGCCCGCCGGGCCGGTGACCGTGCCCGGCTTGTCGTGCCATCGCCCCACTCGCGTCCCCGAGGTGATCTCGCGTGCTCGTTCGCGTCCAGGAACTCATCGGCCGACCCGGGCAGTCCGACGGACTGCAGCGGGCGGTCAGCCCTGCGGATCTGGTGCCGGCCGGCGGCGACGACCTGCGGTGGGATCCGCCCGGCGCCACGGTCCGTGGTGACCTCGACCTCGACGTCCGCCTCGAGTCGGTGGTGGACGGGATCCTGGTCCGCGGCACGGTCGACGTCGACCTCGTCATGCCCTGCGCCCGCTGCCTCGACGAGATCGTCGACGAGGCGACCCTGGGCGTCGCCGAACTGTTCCACGATCCTCGCCGGATCGAGGTGGAGGACTACACCGAGGGCGAGGACTACCTGGTCGACAGCGACCTCGTCCACCTCGACCTCGGCCCGGCCCTGCGCGACGCGATCACCCTGGTCATCCCCAGTCGGCCACTGTGCCGGCCCGACTGTGCCGGCCTGTGCGTCGTGTGCGGCGCCGACCGCAACGAGGTCGACTGCGGCCACGGGGACGAACGTGTGCCCGACCCCCGCTGGGCCGCCCTCGCCGACCTCGACCTGGAGGACTGACCCACCCACGACGAGGGCCGGACCGCGCGCTCAGCCCGCCACGATGGCCGTTCGGCGCGCAACCCCGTATCCTTGCCGACGACTCCGCGATCGCAGCCGCGACAGCATCCCGCCCGCGCACGTCGATCAACCTTCGTTCACCCTTCGTTGCTCCCACCTGACTGTCAGGAGACGCCCATGGCCGTCCCGAAGCGCAAGATGAGCCGGTCGCGCACGCGCCACCGCAAGGCCCAGTGGCTCAAGACCGCTGCGCCGACCACGACCACCTGCCCCCGCTGCAAGTCGACGATGCGCCCGCACACCCCGTGCACCGTCTGCGGCACCTACAAGGGCGTCCAGGTGCTCGACGTCGAGTGACCCACGACCGCGCCGAGGCCCTCGTTGGCACCCACCGCACCACCGGCCGTCCCGATCCCGCGGACCTGGCCGGTGCGCTGGGCGTTGCCTTTGAGGACCCGGCCCTGCTGGAACGGGCGTTGGTCCATCGGTCGTGGTCGTTCGAACAGCACGCCCCCTCCAACGAGCGACTCGAGTTCCTCGGTGACGCCGTGCTGGACGTCGTGGTGACCGACGAGCTCTACCACCTGCGCCCGGACCACCCGGAGGGCCGCCTGGCGGAACTGCGGGCAGCGGCCGTCAGCGAGGCGTCCCTGGCCGGCGTCGCCCGCGAGATCGAACTCGGTGCCCACCTGCAGCTGGGGGTGGGGGAGAAGGATTCCGGCGGGGCGGACAAGGACTCGTTGCTGGCCGACGCGCTGGAAGCGGTGCTGGGCGCGATCTACCTCGACCAGGGTTTCACGGTCGTCTACGAGGTGACCCAGGGGCTGTTCGCCCGACGCCTGGGCGAACTGCTCGCTCGCCGGTCGGTCACCGACCCCAAGACTGCCCTGCAGGAACATTCCGAGGCCGCCATCGGCCAGTTGCCGCGCTACACCACGACGGGCTCCGGCCCTGACCACCAACGTACGTTCACGGCCGTGGTGTCGGTTGACGGCGAGGGTGTCGGCCGCGGCACCGGCGCGACCAAGAAGGCAGCGGAACGGGCCGCGGCGCTGCAGGCGATGCAGCGGCTGTCGGACGAACCGCTGATCGACATCGTGATCGCGGCACCGTCCGAACTGGCCGGGACCCGTGGCCGGGGGACCGGCTCGTCCGCGGTCGGCGCCGAGTCGCCGCCAAACGACGCCTCCGCCACTGGCTGACCTGATCGTCGCGCCGTCGTGCCCGGCGCCCGACGCACCCGCCCCGACCCACCGGTTCCACCCGCCCGACCCGCCCACCCCCAAGCCACCCCACGCCCGCCCGCGATCTCGACCGAGACGGTCGGCCGGACCCACAAGGAGACCATCGTGCTCGAACTCCCCGAAGTCGAAGTCCTGCGCAAGGACCTCGAGAAGGAGGTCGTGGGCAAGCGCGTCAAGGACGTGATCGTGGAGACCGCCAGCATCGTGCGGCCCTTCCACCACACGCGTCCGCACTTCATCAAGTCCCTCGAGGGCAAGAAGATCGAGGGGGCCCGTCGTCGCGGCCGCACGATCTTCCTCGACCTCGACGAGGAGATGACGTGGGTGATCGACGCCCGTGGCAGCGCCTCGTTGCACCGGGAGACCGCCAACGAGGATCCGGGGGCCGACACGCACCTGGTCGTGACGTTCACCATCGGCGGCGCGATCCACCTGTCCGACCACGACTCCGAGCCCAACGTGTCGACCGGCGTGGTACCCACCGAGGAGTCCATGGAGGCCGTGGGCTTCACGGGCGTTGGCTTCGATCCGCTGGAGGACAATGTCACCTGGATGGAGTTCTCGGAGTTGCTGGCCGGCGCGGACAAGCCGCTGAAGCTGGCGTTCATGGACCCCAACGTCATCGCCGGGATCGGTCCGGTGTACTCCGACGAGATCCTCTACGAGGC
>JBBSMS010000166.1:0-6956 GCA_038233055.1 Nitriliruptorales bacterium | reverse complement strand
GCCGAAGCGACGCTCGACGCGACGGAACTCGTTGCTGTCCAACTCGTCGTAGAACGGGCGCTCACCGGCAATGGTGAGGACGTTCTCCTCGAGCGTGATCTCGACCTGCTCGGCGGCGACGCCGGGCAGTTCGACGAACAGCTCGTAGCCGTCAGGGGTCTCGCGCACGTCAAGGGCGGGCGAGAACGCGTTCGCGGTCGCCGGCGCGTCCTGGCCGGTGACCTCGCGGAACATCCGCTCCACCTCGTCGTGGAGGCCGGCGGTGCGGAAGGGGTCGAAGCGGGTGATGGTTGCCATGGTGATCCTCCCCTGGTGGTCGGGGTGGTGGAGGTCGGGGTGGTCGGGGTTGGGGGGTGGTGGCGCGCGGTCCGGGCTGGTGGTCGTGGACCGCCAGCCCGGGAGGGTCAGGCGACCGAGTCCTGGTCGTCGCCCTCGTCGATGATCTCGGCGTCGACGACGTCGGCGTCGGCGGCCATCGGCTCGTCGTCGGGGCCGCCGGTGGGCGGGGTGGCCGACTGGGCCGAGTCGGCGGAGTAGATGGCCTGCGCGAGTTGCTGCGACGTGCTCGCCAGTGCCTCCATCTTCGCCTTGACCTCGTCGTCATCGTCCCCGGCGAGCGCGGCCTTCAGATCGCTGCTGGCCTGCTCGATCTCGGCCTTCAGTCCGTCGTCGAGCTTGTCGCCGTGCTCGGACAGGGTCGTGGACGTCTGGTGGACCAGCGCGTCGGCCTGGTTGCGCAGTTCGACCGACTCGCGTCGCTTGGCGTCCTCGGCCGCGTGCGACTCCGCGTCCTTGATCATCTGCTCGATGTCGTCCTTGGGGAGCGCCGACCCACCGGTGATGGTCATCGATTGCTCCTGGCCGGTGCCGGTGTCCTTGGCGTTGACGTGCACGATGCCGTTGGCGTCGATGTCGAAGGTGACCTCGATCTGCGGGACGTTGCGCGGTGCCGGCGGGATGCCGGTGAGGTTGAACTTGCCGAGCAGCTTGTTGTCGGAGCTGAACTCGCGCTCGCCCTGCAGCACCTTGATCTCGACCTCGGGCTGGTTGTCGTCGGCCGTGGTGAAGACCTCGGAGCGCTTGGTCGGGATCGTGGTGTTGCGCTCGATCAGCTTGTGCGTCACACCACCCTTGGTTTCGATGCCCAGGCTCAGCGGCGTGACGTCCAGCAGCAGCACGTCCTTGACGTCGCCCTTCAGGACCCCGGCCTGGAGCGATGCGCCAATGGCCACGACCTCGTCCGGGTTGACGCCCTGGTGGGGTTCCTTGCCGTCGGTCAGGTCGGTGACCAGGTCCTTGACGGCCGGGATGCGGGTGGAGCCACCGACCAGGATCACGTGCTCGAGGTCACCGACGTCGATGCCGGCGTCCTTGATCGTGCGCTTGAACGGACCCTTGATCCTGGCGAGCAGGTCGCTGGTGAGCTCGTTGAAGCGCGACCGGGTCAGGGTCTCCTCGAAGTGCAGGGGGCCGGCCTCGGTGGCGGTCAGGAAGGGCAGGTTGATCGTGGTCTGCTGCGACGACGACAACTCGATCTTGGCCTTCTCGGCGGCCTCCTTGAGACGCTGGAGTGCCATCTTGTCCGTCGACAGGTCGACGCCGTCGTTGTCCTTGACGGTCTTGAGCATCCAGTCGATCAGGACCTGGTCCCAGTCGTCACCACCCAGTTGGCTGTCGCCGTGGGTTGCCTTGACCTCGAACACGCCCTCGGAGATCTCCAGCACGGAGACGTCGAAGGTCCCACCACCGAGGTCGAACACCAGGATCGTCTGGTCGCTCTCCTGGTCCAGCCCGTAGGCCAGTGCGGCGGCGGTCGGCTCGGCGACCAGGCGCAGCACCTCCAGCCCGGCGATCTCGCCCGCTTCCTTGGTGGCCTGGCGCTGGGCGTCGTCGAAGTAGGCCGGGATCGTGATGACGGCCTCGTTGACGGGCTCGCCGAGGTAGGACTCTGCGTCGCGCTTGAGCTTCATGAGGATGCGCGCGGAGATCTCCTGTGCGGTGTAGGTCTTGCCGTCGGCCTCCACCTTCCAGTCCTCGCCCATGTGGCGCTTGACCGACCGGATGGTGTTGTCGGCGTTGGTGACGGCCTGGCGCTTGGCCACCTCGCCGACCAGCACCTCACCGTTCTTGAACGCGACCACGGACGGCGTGGTCCGCGATCCCTCGGCGTTGGCAATCACCTCGCCCTCGCCACCTTCCAGGACGGCGACCACCGAGTTGGTGGTGCCAAGGTCGATTCCGACTGCTCGTACCATGTGCGGTTCCTCTGAGCGGGTGTTGGGACGGGTGCGGATCAAAGCCGCGTCGAGGCCCACGGTACGTCGTTGATGCGTCATCGCAAGCCTTGTGAAGTCGTGCGACCTCGATTATCTGCGTGTGGTCAGCTCAGGTAATGGGAGTTCGCACGTTCGATGCGTTGATTCGGTGCAGGAACTGGCCGGGGTCAGCGAGCAAGCGCCGTCACGAGGGACGCGGTCGCACCGATTGCGGCCGCCACCACCCGGACTCGGTCAGCCAGGCGCAGGCGGCGCAGCACGGCGTCGGGGCGGTCCGGTGACAACCGCCCGTGGCTGGGTGCGGCGATCGCAGCCGTGACGGCCATGGCCACCCCGGCCGCCGCGATCGCCACCCATTCCGGCGACGACGGGCCGGCTGCCACCACCAGCGCCATGGACACCACCAAGCCGCCGTAGACCAGTGCGACCAGGGGCGTGATCCGCCGCCCGTGTGCGGCATGCGCCCGCGGCCAGTCGGCGATCGGCACCTCGGGGAACCCCGGGTAGATGAGCACGGTGACCACCACCTGGAATCCCAGGTGGAGGAAACTCGCGGCCACCAGCGCCGTCGTGGGTTCGCCGACCATGGTCGCCACGATAGGCAACGGCCACGCTCGGGGACGCCACCCCCCGGCCGCTGCCCACCCCAGGGGTGGCGGTCGTGGCCGCTGCGCGCCTACCCTTGCCGCGAACCGTCGGATCGGGCCGGAGACCAGCATGCAGGCGTGGCAGTGGATCATCCTGGCCTTCCTGGCGGTCGTGCCGGCCGCGCTGATGCTCGACTTCTGGGGACCGGAGCGGCAGTCCTCGCGTGGTCGTCCACGACCCCGTGCGTGGCGACCGACCCCGCGACCGGCTCCTGACGAGGGCGACCACCACTGAGCTCTGCGGCTGCCGCCCGCGCCGTCAAAGTCGGTCGGGACGCACACCACCTGAGGGCAAATCAGGTCGGCGCTGGGCTCGCCACCGTCCGATCGGACAGGTTTTTCGCGAGTCCGAGTCTGGTCGACTGATGGTTCACAAGCGCGTGGCCGAAACATCAGCAACATCACCCCCACGTGCGTGCGTGCTATTTGGACACGGGGTCGGCCGTGGTGGTGGTGGTGTGCCGGGGGGCAGAGCCAACGTGCCCATCCGTCCCCGCACCCTCGGACTCCCCGTGCCCCTCACTCGTGCCGTGCCCACCACCCTGCTGGCGATCGCCATGGTCGTCCCGACGCTCCCGGCCGTGGGGCAGGACGCCACCACCGACCGCACCGACGAGATGGGGTCGGACGGCGCGACCGTCACGCCGATCGTGGCCGACGTCACCGAGGCGGTCGCCGCGTCCGCCGACGACCAGGACATGCTGCCGCTGGGTGAGGGCGCCGCGACGTGTCCCGCCGCCGCCATCGCGGTGGCCTGGAACCCGATCCCACTCACCGACTTCGCGGTGGGCGGGTACGTCGAACCACTGGTCACCCCCACCGACGGCACCGACATCGCGACCGGGATCGCCACCTGCGCCGATTCCAACCACGCCGTGGCCGGCTTTGACGCGGTGGCAACCGACGACGGGTGGGACATCCACTTCGTGACCCCGACGCCGGGCACCGAGGAGGCCCTCGCCCCGGCCGCTCCGACCTCCGGGTCGCGCGCGGCACCGGCACTGGAGGAGCCATCGGCCTCGGTCGCCGACCCCGGGAGCGCCGCCGCCTCGTCCCAACAGGCCCAGGCCGCCGGGTCGGTGCCCGTCCCCGACTGGCCGTCGGGCATGGCCACGCGGGCCGACGACCTGTCGAGTTCCGACCCGCAGGAAACCTGCGACCCCACCGACAAGCCCGGTGCCCTGGCGCTGATGGACCTGCTGGACAGGACCTACCAGACCACCGGTGGCTACGGCATCTCGCGCAACTGCGACATCGGTGGCCGCTCGGAGCACAAGGAAGGACGTGCACTGGACTGGATGGTCGATTCCTACGACGCCAACCAGAAGGCGATCGGGGACACCTTCACGGAGTGGGTGCTGTCCACTGGCCCGTCGGGCAACGAGTTCGCCGGGATGCGCCGCCTCGGGATCATGTACATGATCTGGAACCGTCGCAGCATCTACTCGTGGAACCCCGAGGCGGGTTGGCGCGACTACACCGGCCAGAGCGACCACTCCGACCACGTCCACTTCTCCATGACCTGGCCGGGAGCCCGCTGCGAGACCACGTTCTGGCAGGCGACCAACTGCACGGGCGACGTGGGGGCGCCGGCCGATCCCGGCGGAGACGGCCCGACCGGCGGGACGGCCCAGGCCGACTACAACGGCGACGACTTCAGCGACGTCCTGTGGTACGGGCCCGGCACTGCGCCCGACAGCGCGTGGCGCGGCCGCGCCGCCGGCTTCACGCAGGGACTGCGGCTCAACGTCCGAGGTGTCTACGAACCCCTCCAGGGCGACTTCAACGGTGATGGCGCCGACGACGTCCTGTGGTACGGCCCCGGTTCGGATCCCGACACGCGCTGGGACGGCACCGCCAACGGCTTCCAGACGTCCCAACGACTGCAGGTCCGCGGGGTCTACCGACCGCTCGTCGGGGACTTCGACGGCGACGGCCGCGACGACGTGTTCTGGTACGGCCCGGGCGACAGGGCCGACCGGGTGTGGTTCGGACGCGCCAACGGCTTCGACTCGATCCGGATCAAGGTGCGCGGGACCTACCGTCCCGCGACCGGGGACTTCGACGGCGACGGCCGCGACGACATCCTCTGGTACGGGGTCGGTTCGCGTCCTGACAGCCTCTGGCACGGTCGCGCCAACCGCTCGTTCGCCAGGGTTCCGGCACCCAACCTGGGCGTGAACCGGATCCCGCTGGCCGGGGACTTCGACGGCGATGGCCGCGCTGACGTGTTCCTGTACGGCGAGGGCAACGCCCAGGAACGGCTGTTGTCGGGGCGTCGCGACGGCGGCTTCGACACCAGCACGGACGTGCAGGTCCAGGGCAGTTACGAACCGTTCGCCGGCGACTTCGACGGTGACGGCCGAGACGACATCTTCTGGTACGGACCGGGGAGCGGGGTCGACTGGGTCTACTACGGCGCGGCCAGCGGCTTCTCGCCGGCACCTACCTCGGTCTCCGGCGACTACCGGCCGGTGTCCGGGGGCTGAGCCGCGCGGTCGACCAGGCGTTGGGACCCGCCGTCGTCGCGTCAGGCGGTGTCGCGTCACGCGGTGTCGCGTCAGGCGGTGTCGCGTCACGCGGTGTCGCGCAGGATCCGGTCGCCGACCTCGACGCCGTTGTCGGCATACCACCCTGCCCGGACCTCCAGGGCCGTCCGGTAGCTCGCCTCGGGGTCGTAACTCGGGCAGGGATCGGCCTCGCAGACCGTCATCGTCTCGATCGCGACGATCCGGCCGCGATCGTCGACCCACGCGATGTCGAGGTCGGTCCGGGTCCCCTTCATCCAGAACCCACCGGTGTGGTCCTCGTCGTAGGTGAACCACATGCCGACACCGTCCGGGACTTCCTCCACCTCCATCAGGCCGTGCGAGCGGCGTTGCGAGTCGTCGGCCACCCGCACCACGACGGGCAGGAGCGCAGCTCCGTCACCGGGGTCCACCACCACGCGGCTCGCTGGGTAGTCGTCCACGGACGGGTGCAGCGCAGGTGGGCTCGGCACGGCCCTCGGGGTGTCGGTCGCGCCGATCTCGCCGTCGTCGGCCAGCACGTTGCCGGTCGCGGTGGGCGTCGGCGTGGACACGGTGGTCGCGTCGCCGCCCGTGCACCCGACCACCAGCAGGGCCGCGGCCACACCCAGCCGCCCGAGGCGCCGCGCCATGCCCGGTCCGAGGCGCCGCGCCATGCCCAGACCCGGGCGGGTCGGCACCGACGGACGATGGACGCCTGACCGCCCGTGGCCGTCCGACGACGCGTGGGCGGCGGGGCCGAACGGAGGACGGGCGAGGGATCGACACGTGGGAACCATGGGGCGTGAGGCTAGTCTGGTGCCGCCGCCCGCCCCGAGCGCGCCCGCACGCAAGGACACCTCCGATGACCGACCTCGCCGTCACGGCCATGGGACCGGACCGCCCCGGGATCATCGCCGCCCTGGCCGAGGTGCTGCACGGCCACGACGCGAACATTGCCGACGCGGCCATGACGCTGTTGTCGGGTCGCGTCGCGATCGTGCTGCAGGTCGCCTCGACGCAGTCGGCCGAGGACCTGGCAGCGGCGCTGGAAGCGGGCGTCAGCGGACTCGACCTGTCGATCGGGGTGGGCCCGGCCACCGTCGACGGGATGCCGCCACTGGCCACGCACCTGTTGAGTGTGTACGGCGCCGACCAGCCCGGCCTGCTGGCCACCGTCAGCCGGGTGCTGGCCGATGGCGATGCCACGGTCGTGGACCTGACCAGCCGGTTGCTCGACGAGGAGGGGCCACCGACCTGGGCAATGTCGGTCGAACTGGTGGCACCGGACGACGACGGGGACCTGGAGGCGGCGCTCGCGGCTGCCTGCGAGCGCCTTGGGATCGACCACCAATTGCGCCTGATCACGCCCGAACGGGACTGACCCCCCCACCGTTCAGCCGCCCCGGCTCGGGTGGCAGCGGCCGCCGCACGGCTGTCGCGGAACTCGACGCAAGGCCTCACACCGGCTGAGCGCCTGGCGGGGGCGGGGGCGGGGGCGGGGGCGGGGGCGAGTGCGAACGGGC
>JBBSMS010000165.1:0-6974 GCA_038233055.1 Nitriliruptorales bacterium | reverse complement strand
TGGACCCCACCGAGATACAGCGTGGCGACGAACCCGGACAGGATCGCGATCCGGATCATCGGCACGAACGCACTGGACAACTGGATCGCCCCGCGGTTGACCTGGCGGTAGTCGTCCGACGCCGCCGCGACCCGGTCGGCCTCGCGGGCCTCGGACCCAAACGCCTTGATCGTCGCGATGCCTCCGAGGTTGTTGGCCAGCACCCCGTTGAGGTGGCCGACCCGGTCACGGACCTGGGTGTAGCGCGGTTCGAGGCGACGCTGGAACCAGAACGACCCGGCCAGGATCACCGGAATGGGCAGGAACGCCAGCGGCGCGATCGCCGGGACCAGGACCACGAACGCACCCCCGACGAATACGACCGTGGCCAGCACCTGCAGGATGTGGTTGGCGCCGGTGTCCAGGAATCGCTCGAGTTGGTTGACGTCGTCGTTGAGGACCGCCATCAGGCCGCCGGTGGACTGGTCCTCGAAGGTGGCGAGGTCGAGGTCCTGCACGTGGGTGTAGACGTCCAGCCGCATCTCGTGCTGGATGGTCTGGGCGAGGTTGCGCCAAGCGAGGCTGTAGGCATACTCCGCGATCGACTCGATCACCCACACGATCGCGCTCAGCACGGCGATCGCGACCAACTGGGCCCGTAGGTCGGTGATGCCCAGCACGTCGGCGGTCCAGGACTGGTCACCCTCCACCACGACGTCGACGGCGGCACCGATCAGGAACGGCGGTGCCAGGTCGACCAGCTTGTTGAGCACCGACAGGCTGCTGGCCCACATGATCGTGGGCCGGTGGTCGGAGGCGTGGTGCCACAGCCGTGCGAGCGGGTGGCGACCCGACGAGCGGGTCGCGGCGGCGGTCGACATGGCAGTCCTGCGAGGCGGGCGGGGTGGGGTGGCGATGCCGGATCGGCTCGACGATCGTACGGGGATGTTCCGACTGCCCCGGACGGCCCGTCCACCCCGGCACCGCGCGCCCCGCCGCTGCTGCGCGCCGCCGGTGGCAGCGGGCGGCGTAGTCTCGACCACCCGCCATCACCCCTGCCCTGTCGAGGTGTCGCATGGAACGTGACCAACTCGCGACGGCCTCGTGGTTGGTCGCCAGCGGGCGGCCACACGGGCCCGGGGAGCCCATGAACGCCCCGATGGTGCCGTCCTCGACCTTCCGGCACGGGTCGGATCGGCTCTACAGCCGCGCCGACGCCACCACCGGCTGGGAGGCGTTCGAGGAGGTGGTCGGCGGGCTGGAGGGCGGCGACGCCCTGGCCTTCTCGTCCGGCATGGCCGCGGTCGCCGCCGTCCTCGACCACCTCCCGGTGGGAGCCACCGTCGCGCTCCCCGACGACTGCTACCAGGGCGTGGCGATGCTGGTCGACCGAGGCGCCGAGCAGGGCCGTTGGACGGTCCGGCACCTGCCGACGGCCGACACCGACGCGTGGGTGTCGGCGCTGGACGAGGTCGACCTCGCCTGGCTGGAGTCGCCGTCGAATCCACTGCTGGCGATCGCCGACGTCCCCACGATCGCCGGGGCCGAACGGTTGTCGTGCGTCGTGGCCGTGGACAACACCTTCGCGACCCCGCTCAACCAACGACCCCTGGCGTTGGGTGCCGACGTGGTCGTGCACTCGGCGACCAAGTTCCTGGGGGGCCACTCCGACCTGCTGGCCGGGATCGCGGTGACCGCCCCCGGTCGCGACGACCTGCACCGAGAACTCGCGACGGCGCGCAGCCTGGGGGGTGCGACCCCGGGCACGCTGGAGGCGTTCCTGGCCCTGCGCGGGACCCGCACCCTGGCGCTGCGACTGGCCGCGGCCCAGTCCAGTGCGCAGGTGCTGGCCGAACGCCTCGCCGACCATCCCGGGGTCGACCGGGTGCGCCATCCCGGCCTGCCCGACCACCCGGGCCACGACCTCGCTGCCCGCACGCTGGATGGGTTCGGGTCGATGCTGTCGTTCGATGTCGGTGCCGGAGCCCTGGCTGCCGAGGCGATGTGCACGACCCTGCGGCTGGTCCGCCACGCCACATCCCTGGGTGGGGTCGAGACCTCGATCGAGCGCCGCGCCGGGCTGCCCGGCCAACAACACCTCCCGCCAGGGCTGTTGCGACTGAGCGTGGGGTGCGAGGACGTCGAGGACCTCTGGCGGGACCTCCGCACGGCCCTGGACGCGGTCGCATGACCGCGACCGACCCGCTGCCCGACCAGCCGACGAGCGGCCACGCACTCGGGCCGATCACGACCGTGGACTACCACACCGCCGGCGAGCCATTCCGGATCGTCACCGGCGGGGTCGGGGACCTGCCCGGCGGCGACGTGTCGGCCCGCCGGGCCCACGCCGCGGCCCACCTCGACGAGGTCCGGCGGTTGCTGGTCCACGAACCCCGTGGCCATGCCGACATGTACGGCTGCTTCGTCACCCCACCCGACGACCCTGACGGGGACCTGGGGGTGGTCTTCTTCCACAACGACGGCTACTCGACCGCGTGCGGGCACGGCACCATCGCGCTGGTCACGTGGGCCCTCGACGAGGGCGTCGTCGCCCGCACGGGGCACAAGACGCGCGTGGTCGTGGACGCCCCCTCCGGCCGCCTGGTGGCCACGGCGACCAGTGACGTGGACCGGGTCGTGGCGGTCACGTTCCGCAACGTGGCGTCCTACGCCGCCGCGCTCGACCTGCCCGTCACCGTCGACGGCCGCGACCTGGTGGTGGACCTCGGCTTCGGCGGCGCCTTCTACGCGATCGTCGATGCGGCCGCCGTCGACTGCGCCGTGGTCGCGGCCGACCTGCCCGCACTGGTCGCGCACGGCCGGTCGATCAAGCACGCCATCGAGGCCGACCACGACGTCGTCCACCCGCTGGCCGACCACCTGCGGGACGTCTACGGCGTGTTGTTCGTCGACCAGTCCCGGCGCGAGGGCGCGACGCTGCACCAGCGCAACGTGGCGATCTTCGCCGACGGCGAGGTCGACCGGTCCCCCACCGGCAGTGGGGTCTCGGCCCGGCTGGCCGTGCTGCACGCCCGTGGGACCCTGGCCCGCGGGGCCGACCTGGTCACGACCGGCATCGCCGGCGAGTCGTTCACCGGACGGGTCGTGGACGAGGTCGACCTGGCCGGCCGGTCCGCCGTCGTGACCGAGGTCACCGGCTCGGCCCACCGCACCGGAACGGCCACCTTCACCCTCGACCCCCACGACCCGCTCGGGACCGGCTTCCTCCTGCGGTGACGCGTGCCCTCGCTGCGCTCGGGCACGTTGGAGTTGCTCGCTCCGCTCGCAACGTCCAGCCGTTTGTCACATCTGGCTCGCTGCGCTCGTTCTGCGGCCCGGATTCAATCGCCCTGACCTGATTGCCACGAGAGGAGCCGACGTGCTGGACGACCTGGTGGTGATCGACGAGGCCGACCTGCGGGCGCGGCTGTCCATGGCGGAGGCGATCGACGCGCTCGAGCGGGCCTTCGCCGCCGACACGATCGTCGCTCCCGACCGCATGCACGTACAGGTCGCGAACGGGGACCTGCTGGTGATGCCTGCCGCCGACCGCGACGGTGTCGGCGTCAAGCTGGTCACCGTCACCCCGGCCAATGCCGGACGCGCCCTGCCGCTGATCCACGGTCTGTACGTCCTGTTCGACCCGGAGACGGGAGTGCCGCGGGCGTTGGTGGACGGCGCGGCGTTGACGGGACTGCGGACGGCCGCGGTGTCGGGGCTGGCGACCCGCCACCTGGCCCGGGCGGATGCCAGCCGGCTGGTCGTGTTCGGCGCCGGGACCCAGGCCCGCACCCACGTCGAGGCGATGCGGGCCGTACGTCCGATCGCGCACGTGACGGTGGTGTCACGCACGGACGCCCGCGCCGCCGCGCTGGTCGAGGTGATCCGGGACGACGGCGTGGACGCCGACGTCGGGACACCGGGCGCGGTCGCGGACGCTGACCTGGTGTGCACCTGCACCACCAGCGACGACCCAGTGGTCGCGGGACGGGACCTGGCCGCAGGCGTGCACGTCAACGCGGTCGGGGCCTACCGCCCGACCAGCCGGGAACTCGACACCGACGCGGTGGTGGGGTCGCGTGTGGTGGTCGAGGAGCGCGCTGCGGCCCTGGCCGAAGGGGGCGACCTCGCGATCCCGGTGGCCGACGGTGACCTCTACCCGGACGCGATCGTGGCCGACCTCGCCGAGGTGGTTGGCGGCGCGGTGGTCCGCCGTCACGACGACGACCGCACGCTCTTCAAGTCGGTCGGCCTGGCGCGCGAGGACCTCGCCGTGATCACCGCCGCACTGGCCGCCTCCTGAGGCGATCAGCGCCCGGGCGGCACGGGCTCAGCCGGCCAGCACCGCGTCCAACGCGGCTGCGACGCGCTGGGCCTCCGCCACCGTGTTGTAGTGCACGAGGCTGATCCGCAGCACCCCATGGGCCGGGTCGATGCCGATCGCCTCGCACAACCGCCAGGCGTAGAAGTGGCTGCCCGCCGCCATGATCCCGTGCTCGGCGAGGTCTGCCGCAAGCGCCGCGCCGGGCCGGTCGGTGGCCAGCGACACCAGCGGCACCTTCACGCCGGGGTCGTCCACCGCGGTCGGGCCGACGACGCGCACGCCCGGGCGGTGGCGGACGACCTCCATGATCGGCGCGAGCAGCGCGGCCTCGTGGTCGTGGACCAGGCCGGCGAGGGCATGCCGGTCCGCGGCGGTCGGTCCGGCGGTCCCGCCGGACCCGCCGGACCGGTCGGGGACATGGTGGTCGACGAGGTCGTCGAGGTAGTCCACCAACGCGGCCAGGGCCGCCACCTGGGCATGGTCGGGGCCGGCCGGCACGAACTTCTTCGTCACGATGTCGGCGTTGAAGAAGTGGCCCTGGTTCGGCAACCGATCGGCAACCCCCCGGCGCAGGGCAAGCACCCCCTGGTGGGGCCCGTAGACCTTGTAGGCCGAGCACAGCCACCCGTCGACACCCAGCGCCGCGACGTCGGGCAGGCCGTGGGGTGCCGCGGCCACGCCGTCGGCGATCGCCACCGCACCGACCGCGTGGGCCCGGGCCGCGATCTCCGCGACCGGATTCACCTCGCCGACCAGGTTGGACACGTGCGGGAACGCCACCACGGCCACGTCGTCATCCAGCAACGGGTCGAGGCCAGCCAGCGCGAGCCGCCCGGTCGTCGGATCGACGCGCCACTCGCGGACCTCGACCCCGACATCCACCAGTCGACGCCAGGCCCCCGAGTTGGCCTCGTGGTCCTGGTCGGTCACCACCACGGCGTCGCCCGGCCCAAGCACCTGCGAGAACGCCCGCCCGAGGGCATAGGTCAGGCTGGTGGTGGACGGCCCGACGTGGACCTCGTCCTCGCCGACCCCCAGCCAGCGGGCCAACGCAGGTCCCGCCGCGGCGACCGCCGCGGCCTGGGCGGCCCCCGCGGGGAAGTGGTCGCCACCTTGCAGCGCGGTGTGGCGGTGGAAGTGGTCGAGGGCGTTCACGACCCGGCCACTGCGGTAGGACCCACCGGCGTTCTGGGCGTTGACCCAGTCCTGCAGGTCCGGCACGCCGAACGCGGGGAACTGGTCCCGGACCCAGTCGAGGTCGAGTGCGTTCATGCCGGCCCCACGACGTCGTCGCCGTCGAACTGCACGGCCACCCGGCTCACCACGGCACCGACCACGTGGTCGTCGATGAAGGCCCGGTGGCGAGGATGGTCGCGGTAGGTCTCGTAGTCCGCGACCGAGGCGAAGTCCCCGACCAGCGCGTAGTCAGCATTCCCGTCGGCCAGGCCAACGTCCGGTCCGTGGCGGTAGCCCACCACCTCCGGCTGTGACGTCACCAACTCGTCCAGCGCGGTCCCCAGCTCCGCCACCTGCTCGGCGGTGACGTCGGGGCGGAACGTGAACAGGACGACGTGACGGATCATGCGACCTCCGGGTCGTGGCGAGGACCCACGCAACCGGCCCCGACCCCGGGCGTCAAACCCGCTGCGGTCGGCACCGGGGCCTTAGTGGTCTGGAACGAAAGTGCGGTGACGTATCGATCATGCTGCGGTGGTGAGGGTGTCGTGGGTGTCGAGGCGTTGGAGGAGGCGGTGGAGGTCGTTGCGGTTGGACTTCCATTCGAACGGGGCGCCGGTGGTCTGCCAGTAGTGCTGGAAGTCCAGCAGCCTGGCTTGGACGGTGTCGAGGTCGTGGAAGTCGTTGGGGGTCAGGACCTTGCGTTGGATGATGGAGAAGTAGATTTCGATCTGGTTGAGCCACGAGGCGTGGATGGGCAGGTGTACGAGGTTGGCGGTGGGCCAGGCTTTGGCCATCCGATCGATGGATGCCTGGCCGCGGTGGGATGAGCCGTTGTCGGCGATGAAGAACACTCGTCGCGCAGACGCGTAGGGCTCGGTGGTCATGACCTGTTCGACCAAGCGGGAGAACGGCACGATCCCGGTGGTCGTGTCGCAGCGGCCGATCACCCGTGCGTGGTGGACATCGAGCGCGGCGAGGTAGGCCAACGCGCCGCGACGTTGGTATTCGTGCTCGACCCGCATCGGCTGGGTGGGCGCCGGGGGCAGGGTGGTGTGGCAGCGGCAGCGGGCCTGGATGGAGGTCTTCTCATCGGTCGAGATCACATACTCATCGGGCCGCAACGGCTTGTTGTCGAAACGGCGGTGGTACAGGTCCAGGACCCGGGCGGCCTTGACGGCGAAGTTCGGATCACGAGGAAAGATCCATGACCGGTGCTGCCAGGGCTTGATCGCGTCGGCGGACAGCCAGCGCCAGATCGTGGTGCCCGAAATCGACGCGACGATGCCTTGCTCGACCGCGGCACGGGCCAGGTCGGGGCACTGCCATCGGGCCAGGGGGCGGCCCGAGGTTGCGGGCAGTTCACACGCCAAGGCCTTGATCGCCACCACGACCTCTGGGGGGAAAATCCGGGGGCCGTCCGGTCCTCGGGAGGTCATCGAGTCCGGCCAGGCCGTGTTCGTAGAAGCGTTTGCGCCACTTCGAAACGACTTGG
>JBBSMS010000164.1:0-6993 GCA_038233055.1 Nitriliruptorales bacterium | reverse complement strand
GGGCCTGGTGAACGTGGCCGGCATCACGCGCGACGCCCGCCTGGTGAACATGGACGACGACCAGGTGGCGGCGGTGCTTGCGGTCAACGCCCAGGCGCCGTTGGACCTGTCGCTCGCGCTGGCCGACCGGATCGCCGACGGTGGCGGCATCGTCAACATCTCGTCGCGCGCCCACCTCGGCAACTTCGGGCAGGTGAACTACTCCGCCTCGAAGGGCGCGATCATCGGCACGACCATCGCGCTGTCGCGGTCACTGGCCCCCCGCGTACGGGTCAACGCGATCGCCCCGGGGTTGATCGCGACGGCCATGACCGAGGAGATGCCGGACGAGGTCCTGGCCAAGATCACCGCGAAGGTGCCGCTGGGCCGTGCCGGCGAACCGTCCGAGGTCGCGGCCCAAGTCGCCCACCTGTTGTCCCCCGACGCCTCCTACACCACCGGCCAGGTCCTCTACGTCTGCGGCGGCCGCTCCCGCTGAAACCCCCGTCGAGTGGGCTGATCACGGCCACATGTGGCCGCGATCAGCACACTGGATGCCGTCTGCGGGCGTCGGCCGGTGCGCCCATCCGACGGAACAACTCGTCCCGCAGGTCGGCGCGCGTGTCGTCGGCCAGCCCGACGCAGTAGGACCCGGCCGGCCCGATCCCGGCCAGGAAGCCGTCCCACAGTTCCTCGAAGTCGGCGTAGGTCGAGGTGACCGACAGCGTGGTCTCGGTGACGTCGACGAAGCCCGCCGCTGCATGCAGGTCGGCGATCTCGCCCTCGCGACCGAAGCGGAGGGTGCGAACCTCGTCGGGGGCGTCCGGGTCGACCGCCAGGGCCGCGTCCCAGAACAGGCGCAGCATCTCCATCCCCTCGGCGAAGTCCCACATGCACGCCGCCGCGAGCCCGCCGGGTCGGAGCACGCGGCGGAACTCGGCCGCGGCACTGGTCGGTTCGGCGACGAAGTGGAACACGAGTTCGGACAGCACGCGGTCGAAGGCGCCCGCGTCGAACGGCAGCGACTCCGCCGTGGCCTGGCGAACGTCGACACCGGGGTGGCGGGCGGCACACGCCGCCACGAACGGTGGCGAGGGGTCGACCGCCCAGACGGCATCGGCGCCGAGACGCTGTGCCAGGACCCCCGTGAGCGCGCCGGGCCGCAGCCCACGTCCAGCGCGGTGTGGCCGGCCCGGACCTCGGCGAGGTCGGCGAAGGCGCTCGCCAACGGCCGCGAGTAGCGCCCCATGAACCCGTCGTAGGCCTCGCCGGAGGTGCGGAAGGACGCATCGTGTGGTGACATCGTGGACTCCGGGCCAGGGTGGATCGTCAGGGGTGGCGCCAGCGGACGACGGCGGCGTCGACCAGTTCGCCGGCCCGACCGAGGTCGTCCTCGCCGGCGTGGGCCGCCATCGCGTCGGTGTCGACGTGGAGGTGCTCGATGGCCCGGAGGTCGTGGGCGACGGCCGCCCCGGTCGAGCGCAGCAGTGTCGGCAACAGGTCCCACTCGGCCTGCCACGCACCGGCGGCGCGCTCCAGTTCGACCTCGGTCGCCGACAACAACCCGCCGGCGGCCGACGCGGCCACGCGGGCCGCGGCCAGCGCCTGGACGGCGGCGGCCGGGTTGCGCTTGTCCGGCATCGCCGAGGACCCGCCGGCCGCGCCGTCCACGACCTCGCCGACCTCGGCCTGGCCCAGCAGCACCAGGTCCCGGCTGCGCGAGGCGGCCTGGCCGGCGATCGTCGCGAGGGCCCCGGCCAGGTCGTGCACGCGGTCGCGGTTGCCATGCCACGGCAGCGGTGGGACCGGCAGCCCCAGGCGTCGCCCCCAGGCCGCGACCCGGGCGGGGGACTGGTCGGCCCCGGTCCCGACGGCCCCGCCCCACGACACCGCGAGCCGGTCACGGGCACGAGCCAACCGGTCGCGGTCGCCGGCCAGGCCGTCCAGCCACACCGCCGCCCGGAGCCCGAAGGTGGTGGTGCGACCGGGCTGCAGGAGCGTGCGGCCCCGCATCCGGGTGTCGCGGTGGGTCGTGGCCAGGTCCGCACAGCGGTCACCGGCGGCCGCCACCAGCGTGTCCAGCCGGTCCAGTGCCCGTGCCACGCCAACCATCATCGCGGTGTCCAGCACGTCCTGGCTGGTCAGCCCGGCATGGAGGTGGTCGCCCGCTGCCGGCAGCAGACGTCGCAGCTGGGCGACCAGGGCGATGATCGGCGTGGCGTCCGCGAGCAGGCCGGCCCGGACCGCCTCCAGGTCGACCCCGGCCACAAGGTCACCGATGACCATGTCCGCCACGGGGTCGTCCAGCACCAGCAGTTCGTCGGGCACGGCCGTGGACGGGACCTCCCCGACGTCGACCCCGGCCGCCAGCCACGCGACCTCGACGCCGACCAGCCGCCGGACCCGCGCCGCGAGCGACCACTCCACGGCGATGGCCGGGTCGGTCGCCACCGACAGGCCGGTGTCCGGTGCGGCCTCGGCGGTGTCGCCGGCGCTCATGGCCAACTCCGGGTCGGTGTCGGTTCATGTGGCGCGCGGTCCACGACGCCCACCTCAGGCCTCCTCGGTGTAGGTACCGGGGTGCCCGGACCGAGCCTCGTCGGCGTGGCCGGGTTGCCCGGCGGCCGGGCTCGGCGTGCTGCCGCCGGTCCCGATCTCGTCGGCCACCTCGGCCAGGATCGCGAACGCCTCGTTGGCCGCTGGCAGCCCGGCGTAGACAGCCACGTGCAGCAGCACCTCGACCAGCTCGTCACGGTCGACCCCGGTGCGCAGCAGGGCTGCCCGCAGGTGCATCCGCAGCTCGCCGGTGCGACCGAGTGCGGCCAGGACCGCCACGGTGACCAGGCTCCGATCGGATCGTTTTAGCCCGTCACCGGACCACAGCCCACCCCAGGCGACCCGGGTGGCGAGGTCCTGGAACGGCGCGGTCAGGTCGGTGGTGCCAGTCATGGCGGCGTCGACGTGGTCGTCGCCCAGCACGGCTCGGCGTACCGCCATCGCGGCGTCGTGGTCGACCAGCGGGAACGCACCGGCGTGCGGATCGACCGGCTCGGTGGGATCGGTCGGGCTCATCGTGGCGGCCTGTCGTCGGGGCGGGGGTCCATCATGACACCGATCCGTCGGGCCCGTGCGCCATCGCGGCCAGCAGGTCGTGCAGGACCGCGTGCTGGTCGCGGGGGGCCGCCTCCAGCAGTCGGCGGTTGGCAGCCGTCGCGCCGGGGGTGGTGCGGGCCAGCGTGGCCCGCCCGGCGGCGGTCAGGCTGATGGTGGCGCGCCGGCGGTCTTGGGGGTGTGGCCGTCGATCCAGCGACCCGGCGGCGGCCAGGCGATCGACCACGCGGCCCACCGTGGTGCGGTCCATGGCCGCACGCGGGCCCAGGGCGGTCAGGTCCAGGCCGGGATCGTCGGCCACGACCTGCAGCACGGCGTACTGGGGCGGGGTCAGCTCGCGGCCGACCTCCTCGGCCCACAGGCGCGCATGGCGCTGGTGGACGCGTCGGACGAGGTGCGCGGCCACCCCGGCGAGCGGAGAAGGGTCGGCCCCGGCCGCGCCGGCCTGCGCCCGGTCGTGGTCGGCGCCACCCGATGGCTCAGAAGAGCTGGAAGTACTCACGGTGTTCCCAGTCGCCGACGTGGGCGTCGTGGCGGGCGACCTCGGCGCGCTTGAGGTCGAGGTACCAGCGGTGCACCTGCGGCCCCAGCGCGTCCGCGAACTCGTCGTCGGCCTCGAGCGCGTCGAGTGCGTGCCGCAGGGTCGCGGGCAGTCGCTCGCCGGTGGTGTAGGGCGTGGTCGTGGCCGGTGGGGGTTCGAGGTCGTCGCGCAGCCCGACGGCGCCGCTGACCAGTTGGGCGGCGAGGTGGAGGTGGGGGTTCGCGGCGGCCTCGCCCGCGCGGTTCTCGATCCGCGTGGCCGGCCCCCGGCCGACCACCCGCAGCATCGCGCCCCTGTTGTCCCAGCCCCAGCCGATCCGCTCCGGGGCCAGCGAATGCGGTCGGTACCGCTTGTAGCCGTTGATCGTCGGCGTGGTCAGGGCGGTGGCGGCGGGGGCGTGTGCCAGCACGCCGGCCAGCCACGCCCGGCCCGTCGCCGACAGCAGGGCGCCGTCGTCGCTGTCGTCGCCGTCGCTGGCGAACTGGTTGACCCCGTCGTCGTCGACCAGGGACAGGTGCACGTGCCACCCGGCCGAGAAGACGTTGGGCAGGGCCGGACGGGTCATGAAGGTCACGTGCAGGCCGACCCGTGCCGCCGCCTGCTTCATCGTCGAACGGAACAGGGCCAGTCCGTCGGCGGCCGCCATCGCGTCCTGGGGCGCGAAGGTCACCTCCACCTGTGACGGACCCATCTCGGCCTCGACCGAGCGCAGCGGAAGGTCCAGCGCGCGGGTCACCTGCAGCACCAGGTCGGTCACCTCGTGGAACTCGTCCAGCACCCCGTCGGACAGCAGTTGGTACCCGCCGCCCAGCAGGTCGACCTCCGGCGGATCCCCGGGCATGCCGGCCTGGGTCGGGTCGAGCCGTTCCCGGCGCGAGCGGAACACGTGGAACTCGGCCTCGATGCCGACCTGCGGGTGGAGGTCGGCCGCGGCCAGGTCGTCGACCAGTCGCCGCAGGATCGCGCGCGACGACAGCGGCATCGGCGTGCCGTCCGGGAAGTACAGGTCGGACAGCACGACGCCGGTCGTCGGCGCGTGCGGCAGGACCCGGAACGTGGCGGGGTCGGGGAGCAGCACCACGTCGCCGACCCCGGCCAGCCGTTCGTCGCCCAGGACCCGGTCGTCGTCGAAGACGGGGTAGACCGTGCGGTTGGCAGTGTCCTTGAGTACCAGCGTCCCGGGCACGCCGTGGCCGTCCTGCATCGCCGCGGCCAGGGCGTCCGGGGTCAGTGCCTTGGCGCGGACGAGCCCGTGCTGGTCGACGAACCCGACCCGCACCAACTCGATGCCGCGCTGCTCGATCGCGCGGCGGACCTCCTGCCAGTCGTCCCATCGCTGCTGGGTCCACAGCAGGTCGCCCAGGCCCAGCGGCGTGCCCACGGCGTCCGGGTTGCGCGGGTCGGCGCTCATGTCGTGACCTCGTCGTCGAGGTGGCCGTCGTCGTGGCGGTCGTGGTGGTCGCCGGTCGGTGCGGCGGACGGCCCGTCGCCGGGCCGCGTGCCGCCCGGCCTGGTGCCCGGCGCGGTGGCCCACGGGGACTCCGCGCGGCTCGTCCGCACCCGGTCGCGCCAGTGCTGCTCCCAGCCGTCCCGCGGCGTGATGACGTCGACCGCCACCGGTCCGAACTCGTCGCGGGCCGAGCTCCCGGCGGGCTGGCGGGACGTGGTCCGACCGGCCTCGTGGTCGTCGATCGCCTGCAGCAACTGGCGGCGGTAGGCCGTGACGGCCCGGTCGGACACGCCCAGGTGTTCGCGCGTGCGGTCCTGGATCGGGCCGATCGACTCGACCGCCCACTGGTCGTGCACGTTGATGTCCATCCCCATGCCGGTGTAGGTGGCGGTCGCCTGCTCCCCCGGGTCGAACCCCCAGGCGTCGTGGCGCCCGTGGATCGGCCGGTAGTCCGGCATCGTCACCCCGTCCATCCGCTGGGCCCGCAGGACCTCGCGGTCGGTCTCGTCGACCAGGTCGTACAGGATCATGTACCAGTCGTGCTCGTGGTCGTCGATCGGCACGTGCCACTGCGTGATCGCCATGTGGTTGCCGAACGGGATCACGAAGGTGTTCGGGAACAGCAGGTTGGTGATGCGTACGTGGCGGTTGCCGTCGCCGAGGTCGCGCAGCGCGTACACCCGCAGCCCGGTGTCGGTCACCTCCACGTCGATGTCGGGCCGGGCGTGGTCCCCGACCAGCTTCGACAGCGGGATGTCGGTGCCGTCGACGTGCTCCCGGAACTGCTGGCCGTAGGTGTCACGCTCGTCGTCCTGCAGGAACCGGTGGAGGAACGACACGTGGCTGGGGTCGATGCCGCCTTCCAGTCCCTGCAACCAGTTGCACGCCCACCTGCCCTTGAACGCGAAGGCGTGGCGTTCCGGGGCCCAGAAGGCGTCGACGTCGGGGAAGGGTGGCGCATCCCCACCACCCAGCCACGCGAACACGATCCCGTTGGCGGCCCGCACCGGGTAGGCCGTGTGGCGGACCTTGTCGCGGAACCGGCTGGAAGGGGGTTCTGCCGGCTGGTCGAGGCAGGTGCCCTCGTGGTCGTAGAGCCATCCGTGGTAGAGGCACCGGATACCGCCGTCCTCCAGTCGTCCGAACGCGAGGTCCACGCCCCGGTGCGAGCACGCCCGGCCGACCAGGCCGTACCCGCCGTCAGCCCGGCGGTACAGCACCAGGTCCTCACCCAGCAGTCGCACTGCCTTGGCGGGACGTTGGTCGGGCAGTTCCTCGACCAGGGCCACCGGTTGCCAGTGGGACCGCAGGACGCCGCCCGCGGGGGTGCCCGGACCCGTGTGGGTCACCCGTTCGTTGTCCCGTGCCGACAGCATTGCTGGCCCGTCCTCGTGGCGTGCCGACCGATCCCGGTCGACTGCCCGAGCCTGACATTCAGGGGGCTGAATGTCAAGTGGGGGGGTCCCGCCTCCCGTCGCTCGACCGGGGAGGGAGGTGCAGCCGGACATGACGATGTGGCCCGGCGAGTCGGGGCGGCGGAGCGAGACCTCAGGCGAGTACGGGGTGGGCGCGGGCGAGGATGGCGTCGAGGTCGGCTGCCGCGGGGAGCGTGCCGTACGCGCCGTGGGGATCGGCCAGCCGGCTGGCGCAGAAGGCATCGGCCACGGCCGGGACCTCGTGGCGCACCAGCAACGCGGCCTGCAGGACCAGCGCGAGGCGCTCCACGACCCGGCGTGCGTCGCGTTCGGCGGGCTCGTCCAGCATTGCGGGAAGGTCGGCGAGCGCCGCGTCGAGGTGGGGGTTGGCCCCGGCGGCCGCGCCCACCTCCTCGGTGAACGCCGTCCGGGCGCCAGCGCCGCGACCCAGCGCGCGCAGCACGTCCAGCGCCTGCACGTTGCCCGATCCTTCCCAG
>JBBSMS010000163.1:0-7017 GCA_038233055.1 Nitriliruptorales bacterium | reverse complement strand
TCCCATCGAGGCGGCCGAGATGGCGGCGTCGACGTCGGCGTCGTCCAACACGATCAGCGGATCGGACCCGCCCAGTTCCAGCGTGACCCGTTTCATCGTCGCCGCGGCCTCGCGCATCACGTGCTTGCCGACCGGGGTCGACCCGGTGAAGGCGAGCTTGCGGATGTCGGGGTGGACCAGCATGGCCTGGCCGGTGGTCTCGCCGCGCCCGGTCACGACGTTGAAGACCCCGGCCGGCAGCCCCGCGCCATGCAGGATGGCTGCGAGCCGCAGCGTGGTCAGCGGCGTGGTCTCGTCCGGCTTGGCGACGACGGTGTTTCCGGTGACCAGCGCCGGCCCGAGCTTGTTCGACAACAGCGTGGTGGGGAAGTTCCACGGCACGATCGCGCCGACGACGCCCAGCGGGCGGGTCAGCACCATCCCGCGCACGCCGCGGTCGAGATCCGCCACGGCCGCCCCACGGATGCTCAGTGCGAGCCCGGCGTAGTGCTCCAGGGTCTCGACCGCGCGGCCGAGTTCCAGGCGCGACTCGCGCAGCGGCTTGCCCTGCTCGGCGGTCAGGAGCGGGGCCAGTTCGTCGACGTGGTCGCGCAACGCCTCGGCGCCGGCACGCAGGATCGCGCCCCGTTCGGAGGCCGGGGTCGCCCACCAGTCCGGGAAGGCGGCCGACGCGGCGGCGACCGCACGGTCGACCCCGTCCGGGCCGACGTCGGCAACGGTGTCCACGGTGGCGCCGGTGGCCGGGTCGATGACCACCAGGTCGTCACCCGGCAGGTCCACGGTCTGGCCGTCGACGAACGATCCGGGCATGGCGGGGCTCCTCGTGGTGGTCGACGGTGGGTGGCGGGCCGCTGGGGTCCACGGTTGCATCGATGCTTGCATCGGCGATCCGGCATGGCCACGCTACAATCCAGACTAACCGGTCAGTCAGTCATTCGTCAACGGCCCCTGCCTGCACGATCGACCAGCCGTCTCGATCGCCGCCGATCCACGGTGCCCCGCCGACACGACCCATCGCGGTGGCCGACACGACCCTGCCACCCACGCCCGAGGACATCACCATCGACGCCCCCGACCTCCCCGCCGTCACGCTCCGCCGCCGCCTGGAATGGATCGACACGGACGCGGCCGACCGCTGGCACCACGGCGTGGTCCTGCGCTGGGCCGAACTGGCCGAGGCCGAACTGCACCGTGACCTCGGGATCACCGACCAGACCTTCGGGTGGACCCCGCGGGTCAACTACACCGCCAACTTCCACGCGGCCGTGCACTTCGACGACGAGGTCGACATCACCTTCGCCGTGGCCGCGGTCGGGCGCACCTCGGTGACCTACACCTTCGAGGTCGTGCTGGTCGACGGACCGACGGCCGCGACCGGGCAGGTGGTGACCGTGTTCGCAGACGACGACGGGACCCGGCCGTGGCCCGACGACGTCCGGGCGGCACTGACCGGGGCCCGGCCGCGGTCCGAACCGGCATGACGGACGATCGTCCACCCGCCGACTGACCCGTCAGTCAGTTAGGATGGCAGTCAACTCGACGTGAAGGCACCAGACGTGGCACAGATGTGGATCAACGGCTCCGACCATCCCGGCAGCGGCGACGAACGCGACGTCGTCAACCCCGGGACCGGGGCGACGCTGGACAGCACGGTGGACGGCAGCGCCGACGACGTCGCCGCCGCGGTCGAGGCCGCCAGCGCGGCCGCCGCCGAGTGGGCTGCCACCGACACGACCGAGCGCACGAAACTGTTGCACGCGGTGGCCGACGCACTGGAGGAGCAGTCCAGCGACATCGTCGCGACGCTGGTGGCCGAGCAGGGCAAGCCCACGCTCGAGGCCAACGGTGAGTTCCACCACATGCTGGCCGGTCTGCGCTACTACGCCGACGCCGCCACCAAGGTCCGGGGCACCTACCAGGACCTGCCCAGCCAGTTCGGCCCCGCCTACGGCTTGATCCTGCGTCGCCCGTTCGGGGTCGTGGGCGCCATCATCCCGTGGAACTTCCCCCTCACGCTGTTGGCCAACAAGCTCGGGCCCGCCTTGGCCGCGGGCAACACCGTGGTCGCCAAGCCCAGCGAGACGACGCCGCTGGCGACCCTGAAGGTGGCCCAGATCGCCACCGAGGCCGGCCTGCCCGACGGCGTGTTCAACGTCGTCACCGGTGCGGGCGCCACCGGCCAGGCGCTGGTCGAACACCCCGACGTCCGCCGCATCGCCTTCACCGGGTCCACCGCGACCGGCCAGAAGCTGATGGAGACGGCCGGCCCGATGCTCAAGCACGTGTCGCTGGAACTCGGCGGCTCCGACCCGACCATCGTGCTCCCCGATGCCGACCTGGACAGCGCCATCAAGATGATCCAGATCGGGCGGTACTGGAACGCCGGGCAGGTCTGCCTCGCCCCCAAGCGCGCGTTCGTCCACGCCGACGTGTACGACGAGTTCGTCGAGAAGCTGTCGTCGCGGATCGAGCGCTACGAACCCGGTGACGGCACGACCAAGCCGGACAAGCCCAACCTGCGGATCGGCCCGATGCACACCGAGGCCCAGCGCGACCTGCTGGTCGAGCAGGTCGCCGACGCGACCGACAACGGGGCCGAACTGATCACCGGAGGCCACGTCGTCGAGGGCGACGGGCACTTCTACCAGCCGGGACTGGTGGTCGACGCCCCCGACGACTCGCGCCTGGCCACCGAGGAGGTCTTCGGGCCGGTCCTGCCGGTGTGGTCGATCGATTCGCTGGACGAGGGCATCGAACGCGCCAACGCCACCCAGTACGGACTCGGGTCGTCGATCTGGACGACCGACGCCGCGGCCATCCAGCAGGCCGTGAACGACATCGACGCCGGCATCACCTGGGTCAACCAGTTGCACTACGGCTACGACGAGATGCCGTTCGGCGGCACCAAGATGTCCGGGTTGGGCAAGGAACACGGGCTGGAGGCGCTGGCCGAGTACTCCGAGCTGAAGTCCAGCGTCGTGGGTGGATTGGGCTAGGGCACCGCCTGCGGGGCCGGCGCTCCCGCCCGAGCACCTGCCCCGCACTCCCTTCCCCCACCTGCCCGACCGCGTCACCCACACCACCACGTCCCACCAGGAGCCCCACATGGCCGTCACCGCCACCACCGCCGACCGGATCGGCCGGATCGTGCTGGACCGGCCACCGGCCAACAGCTACGACCCGGACTTCCTGGAGGAACTCGACGCGGCCATCACGTCGGTGGTCGACGACGGGGCGGTCGTGGCGATCGTGTCGTCGTCCAGCGACAAGTTCTTCTCCGCGGGCGCGGACGTCAAGGGCTTCCTCGAACGATCCGCAGACGACAACAACGCCATGGTCGCCCGAGCCCACCAGATCTTCGACCGCTTCGCGGCCGAGGACACCGTGTTCGTCGCGGCCATCGCGGGCCACGCCCTGGGTGGGGGCTACGAGATCGCGTTGGCCTGCGACATTCGGGTCGCCGCGGCCGGCACGTACCGGATCGGACTGCCAGAGGTCACGCTCGGGCTGCTGCCAGGTACCGGTGGCACCCAGCGGCTGCCACGACTGGTCGGTCGCGGTCGCGCGCTGGACATGATCCTGGCCGGCCGGTCCGTGACGCCCGACGAGGCGTACGACCTCGGCATGGTCGACCGCCTGGTGGACGCCGACGACTTCGCCGACACCGTCGAGGAGATCGCCACGACGCTGGCCGGGGGCGCACCGCTGGCGATCGCGGCGGCCAAGCGGGCCATCCACGATGGGATCGACCGCGACCTCCCGGACGGCCTGGCGATCGAGTTGGAACAGATGGCCCCGTTGTTCGCGACCGACGACGCAATCGAGGGCATGACCGCCTTCACCGAGAAGCGCTCGGCGACATACCGCGGCCAATGACGGGCGCTCGCACTGGCCGGCGGCGCGGCCCATCGTGCGGACCGTCATGGCATCGGACGGTCCCGATCGGGCATCCTGACCATTGGGACAGCGCGCTCCTGCGCCCGTCCGGCTCCCGACCACAGGCCCGCATCCGATGACCGATCCCGCCGGCCAGCCCACGATCGCCGAGCTCGAGACCTCACTGTCCGCGCGCGAGGTCGAGATCGTGCGAGCGGCCTACCGGGTCATCGCCGAACGTGGTGGCCACCGCGTGTCGCTGCAGGACGTGGCCAACAAGGCCGGCATTTCCAAGGGCCTGGTGCTGTACCACTTCGGGTCCAAGTCCAACCTGCTGCTGACCACGATGCGGTGGGCGCTGCTGACGGTCGCCGAGCGGATCACCGCGGCCACCGCCGACGTGGACGACCCGGTCAAGGCGTTGGACGCGGTGCTGGACATCCTGTTCGTGGACGCACCGCGCAACCACGCCTACCAGTTGCTGTACCTCGACCTGGTCGAACACGCCGCGCGGGACGACGCGTTCGTCGAGGTGGCCCGGATGACCGAGGCGATCGTGGACGGCCGCTTCGCGGACGTCATCCGTGCCGGCGCCGAGGCCGGGGTGTTCGACGTCACCGACCCCGACGAGGCGGCCGCAGTCATGCGCGCCGTCGTCGAGGGCACCTTCCTGGCGTGGCTGCCCCGACCGGACTGGGGGGACACCCACGCCGCCCTCCAGCCCCGCGTCCGCCGCACCCTCCACCACCTCTTCGGCGTCACCTGATCGGCGCCGGTCGGCCGGCACTCGTGACGGGTGCGGCGTCCGTCCGGATCATTGTCGACCGCTCGACCGTGCCGCCCCGATGGCGTGGGGCTCAGCCGTGGGTGGCCAGGACGTCGGTGAGGTGGGCGACGACCGCGTCGGGCTGGGACAGGAACGGGGAGTGCGAGGTCGCGAGACGGTGCACGGTGTCGGCGCGGGCGGACATGGCCTCCTGGGCCGGGGGCGGGATGGCCCGGTCCTGTTCGGTCAGCAGGTACGTCGAGGGCAGGTGTCTCCACGCCGCATGGGTCAGTTCCGCCGCGAACGACGGGACCGACTGGAGGCCCAGGCGGGCGGCGGCCTCGTCGGCCAACTCGGCGTCGACGTCGGCGTAGAAGATCTCGTGGGGCCGGTTGGCGCGGCTGGCGGCGCCGTCGGCGACCAGTTCGATCCAGTCCGGCACCTCGCCTCCGAGCGCACCCAGCAGCGACTCGCCCTCGTCCAGCATGAACGCGGCGACGTAGACCAGGTGGACGACGTTGTCGATCGAGGCCTGCGTGATCGGGATGCCGCCGTAGGAATGGCCGACCAGCACGACGTCACCCTCGATCCCGGCGGCCGTCTCGTCGATCACGGCCACGTCGTCGGCCAACCCGCCCAACGTCTCGGCATCCGGGCCGCTGGACGAAAGGTCGACGGTCACGACCTCGATCCCGGCCGACTCCAGTCGTTCGACGACGGGCGTCCAGGCCCATGCGCCGTGCCAGGCGCCGTGGACGAGCAGGAGGGTGGGTGCAGCCATTGGTGGCTCCGACTTCTCCGGCGATCACCGCCGGGATGGATGTGCGCGGCCGCCGTCCGGCGGCTGGCCGCCCGGGCGCCCGGGCGCCGAGTATGGCCGGACCCGGTGGATGGGGCAACCGAACGGTGGGGACGGTGCCACGGTGGTCCGCGGGCCGGGAGGACCCGGTCAGGCCGACAGTCGGCGAGCCCGCAGCACGATGTCGTCGACGTCGTGCACGTCGTCGGGCACCGGTTCGGGCCGCGGTCGGACCTCGTCGACCTCGATCGCCCACCCGTCGTCCAGGCGAGCGGCGACGTCCGCGGGCCCCACGTCGTCGCCGGGGTCGAAGCCGTGCTCGGCCGCGCGCTCCATGGCGTGGTGCGACGACATGTCGTGGTGCACGACCAGCAGGGTCCCGCCGGGCGCCACCGCCCCCACCAGGGCCGTGATCGCCGCATCGTCGTCGGTGTGGCGCAGCACCGCGTACTGGGCCGACACCAGGTCGTCGATCCCGGTGCCGTCGGGCATGGTCATCTCCTTCGACGTCGCGAACGTACGCACCCGACCGATCAGTTGGCAAGATGGATTGCTGTATTGGCAAACCCGGCCACGCCGCCACACCCGCGAGGGACACCACCGTGAGCCACGAACCGGCCGACTCGTCGCTGGACCAGCGCGTGCGAGGACGACTGCGCCAACTCCGTGGCGAGCGCGGCCTCACCCTGCAGCAGGTCGCCGACGTCGCAAACCTGGACGTGTCGACACTCAGCAGGCTGGAATCCGGCAAGCGGCGCCTGGCGATCGACCACCTGCCGGGACTGGCACGGGCGCTGGGCGCCACCGTGGACGAACTGCTGGGCCCCGCCGTCACCCCGGACCCCAGGGTCCGCACCGAGTCGAGCACGCGCGATGGGCTGACCATGTGGCCGCTGACCCATCGCGGCCCGGCGGGAGGCCTGTTGGCGTACCGGTTCCTGGTCGACCCGGCGCGTGACACGCCGCCCGATCCCCTGCCGGTCCACGACGGCCACGACTGGATGTACGTGCTGAGCGGACGGATGCGGCTGATCCCGGGCGAGGACGACCTCGTGATCGACCCGGGCGAGGCGGTCGAGTTCTCCACCCTGACGCCGCACTGGTTCGGGGCGATCGACGGCCCGGTGGAACTGATCGCGATCCTCGGACCACAGGGCGAGCGGGTCCACCTCCGGACCTGAGACGTCTCGTTTTCTGTTCCCCCCTGATGCATTGATATCTCCTGATGTCTCCTGTTCCGCAGTGATGCGCCTGTACCGACGCAGGTCGGGGGGTCGGGGGGACGAACGCGCCCGCCGGGCAGGACCGTCGTCCCACTATCGTGGCCGCAACCGGACATGCCTGATGCGGGCCCCCTGTGGGCTCGAAATGGCGCCCCTGGGGCCATATCGTTCCCACCACGCAAGGAGCGCGTGGCCACCACCCCCCCGGATGGTCACACCGGAAACCAGCCGTCACCCCCCCGACGGCTCGCCAGACGGCCAACCCCCCGGCCCGAGGCACCGGCTCACCGCCCGACCGATCTCGGTCGGGCGGTCGCTCGTTGTGGCCCAACACTCCCGGTGTCCGGATGTGG
>JBBSMS010000162.1:0-7050 GCA_038233055.1 Nitriliruptorales bacterium | reverse complement strand
CCCTGCCGATGAATCCCAAGTTCGAGGAGATCGATGTGAGGACACGCAGACGTTTGTCCGCCGTGCTGCTGGTCGGCGCGATGGTGCTGGCCGCCTGTGGCGGTGGCGACGAGACCGAGCCCGCCGACACCGAGTCCACGGCCGCCGCGCCCACCGGCACCGGCACCGGCACCGGCACCGGCACCGGATCCGGCTCCGAGGCGCCGCCGCCCGCGTCGGGCGAGGCCGAGACCACCATGGTCGCCAACGAGGCCGGCTGCGGTGACAACAAGGTCGAGAGCATCGAGGCCACCTCGGACACCGAGGTCGTGTTCACCCTGTGCTCGCCCGACCCCGCGTTCCTCCAGAAGATCGCGTTCGTCGTCTTCGGCATCCAGCCCTCCGAGCACCTCGCCGAGAGCGGTGGTGCACCGTTGGAGAGCCCGGTCGGGACCGGGCCGTTCGTGCTGGACAACTGGAACCGCGGCTCCGAGATCACCTTCACCCGCAACGAGGACTACTGGGGCGAGGCCCCGGCCTTCGAGACCCTGGTGTTCCGCTGGGCCGAGGAGTCCGCACAGCGCATCACCGAGGTCCAGTCGGGCAACGCCCAGTACGCGACCAACATCTCTGCACCGGACTACGAACTGGTCGAATCCGACGACAACCTCGTGCTGCTGGAAGACCAGAACCCCAACGTGTTCTACATGGGCTTCACCAACACCTTCGAGCCGTTCGACAACCCGGATGTCCGCAAGGCGATCGCCATGGGCATCGACCGCCAGCGCATCGTCGACACCTACTACCCGAGCGGGTCGGAGGTGCCGGACTACTTCACGCCGTGCCAGATCGAGAACGCCTGCGTGGGTGAGGAGTGGTACGACTTCGACCCGGAGGCCGCCAAGCAGTTGCTGGCCGACGCCGGGTTCCCGGACGGCTTCGACACCACCCTCCACCTGCGTGACGTCTTCCGCGTCTACCTCCCCGAGCCGCAGACCGTGGCCGTGGAGATCCAGACGCAGCTGTCGAAGAACCTCGGCATCAACGCCGAGATCAACGTCATGGAGTCGGGTGCGTTCATCGGCGAGGTCTCCGAGGGCAGCCTCGACGGCATCCACCTGCTGGGCTGGGGTGCGGACTACCCGCACGTCACCAACTTCCTCGACTACCACTTCGCGGGCAACGTCCAGTTCGGTGACCCGTACCCGGACATCGTCTCGGCGCTGGCCGAAGGCGCGGCCGAGGTCGACCCGGCCGCGGCCGAGCCGATCTACGAAGAGGTCAACAACATGATCCGCGAGGAGGTCCCGATGGTCCCAATCGCGCACGGCGCAGCCGCCGACGTGGCCGCTGCCTCGCTGGGCAACGCCTCGGTGCCGCCGTTCGGTGCTCCGCAGTTCAAGACGTTCCAGCCGGAGGCCGACCCGTTGGTCTTCGTCCAGAACGCCGAGCCGATCTCGCTGTACTGCTCCGACGAGTCCGACGGCGAGTCGTTGTCGGCCTGCGAGCAGGTGCTGGAGGGCCTCTACCAGTACGACGCCGAGGGCAACGCCATCCCGGCGCTGGCCGAGGAGTGCGTCCCCAACGACGAGGGCACCGTCTGGACCTGCAGCCTGCGTGAGGGCGTGACGTTCCACGACGGGTCCGAGTTCGACGCGGGTGACGTCATCGCCACGTGGGCCGCAGGGATGGACGCGTCCAGCCCGCTGCACACCGGCAACACGGGTGGGTTCGAGTACTACACCTACCTGTGGGGTGGTCTCATGAACGCCCCGGCCGTCGAGCCGACGGAGGGTGCGACCGAGACGGCAACGGCCACGGAGACGGGGTCGGAGACGGCCACGGAGTCCGAATCCACGACCGAGTCGGAAGCACCGACCGAGTCGGAGACCCTGTCCGAGTCCGAGACTCCCACCGAGTCCGAGTCCTGATCACCGTCCCGGCGGCGTCACCGTCGCCGGGGCACAAGGATCGCCGCGGGCCGACCCACCGGGTCGGCCCGCGGTCGTCATCATCCGAACGTCGTCGAGGCCACGCGCGTCGACGACGGGGTCTAGTCTCACCGTCGGGTCGGCCCGAGTCGACCGCTCCGCCGATGGCACCTGCCGGTGCCCCGACCGCCCAGGAGTGACCGTGCACCGTGCCGTTCGGGATCGAGTCGGTGCCGCTGGCGCGCGACCCGGGTCGGGCACCGCATGATCGCCTACGCCCTCAAGCGGATCGGGACGGCCCTGCCGGTCCTGTTCGGCGTCGTGGTGGCCGTGTTCCTGCTGCCGCGAGTGGTGGGGGGTGACCCCTGCCGGGCGGTGCTCGGTCCCCGGGCGACGGCCGTGTCGTGTCAGCAGTTCGCCGAGGCGAACGGCCTCGACCAGCCGGTCTTCCAGCAGTTCCTCACCTACATGGGCAACATCCTCCGCGGCGATTTCGGCGAGTCGATCAAGTTCTCGCGGCCGGTCATGGAGGTGCTGTTCGAGCGCCTGCCGCTGACGACGGAACTGGCGCTGTCGGCGTTGCTGTTGGCGATCGCCATCGGCATCCCGCTCGGCGTCGCCGCGGCGCGCTGGCACAACTCACCGGTGGACGTCGCCACGATGGCCTTCGCCAACGTCGGGGTCTCCATGCCGATCTTCTGGCTCGGCCTGATGCTGTCGTACCTGTTCGCCGTGGTGCTGGGCGACACCTGGCTGGCGCTGCCGCCCACCGGACGGTTCAGTGCCGGCCTCGCACCGCAACCGTTCTACGAGGTGTGGGGGTGGACCATCACCGACACCAGTTTCGGCGGTGGCCTGCTCCGGTTCCTGTCCCGGTTCGCGATCTTCAACACCCTCATCTCGGCCCAGTGGGCCGAGCTCAAGGACGGCCTGCAGCACCTGGTCCTGCCCACGGTCGCGTTGTCGACCATCCCGATGGCGGTGATCGCCCGCATGACCCGCTCGTCGTTGCTGGACGTGCTGGGCCAGGACTACGTGCGCACCGCCGCCGCCAAGGGCGCGCGGCAACCCCGGGTGATCCGCCGGCACGCGCTGCGCAACGCGTTGCTGCCGGTCGTGACCATCATCGGGCTGCAGTTGGGCGCCCTGCTCGGCGGCGCCGTGCTGACCGAGACGATCTTCTCGCTGGCCGGGATCGGGACGGCCCTGTTCGACGCGATCGACACGCGCGACTTCCCGATCGTGCAGGGCTTCACGCTGTTCATCGCCTCCACCTACGTCGTCGTCAACCTGCTCGTCGACCTGTCCTACGGCTACCTCGACCCGCGCGTGCGACTCCAGTGAGCGGCTTCGGGACCGGCGGCGACCAGGTCGATGGACAGGTGACCTCGGTGCGCGCCGAGGAGACCTCCGACGAGTTGATGGAGGACGCGACGTCGGTGTGGCGGTTGGCGATGCAGCGGTTCTTCCGTCGCAAGTTGGGGGTGCTGGGCCTGGTGATCGTCTCCACGCTGGCCATCATCGCCCTGACCGCGCCGATCATCGCTCCCTACGACCCGATCCAGCAGTTGGACCGGGTCGAGGGCAGCGACGTGGCCCGACGCGACGCCCCCTCGTCGGAACACCTGCTGGGGCTGGACTCCAACGCCCGCGACCAGTTGTCGCGGATCATCTACGGCGCCCGCCTGAGCCTGCCGTTGGGCGTGTCGATCGTGCTGGTGGCGATCATGATCGGCGCCTCGATCGGGGCGATCGCGGGCTACTTCGGCGGCTGGCTGGACACGATCCTGATGCGGATGATGGACGTGATCCTGGGCTTCCCGGCACTGGTCCTGGCGATCGCCATCGCCTACGTGCTGGGCAACGCCATCCAGAACGTCCTGATCGCGGTCGCCGTGGTGACCCTGCCGCAGTACGCGCGCGTCATGCGCGCCTCGGTGCTTTCGATCAAGGAGGTCGACTTCGTGGCCGCGTCCGAGGCCCTGGGTGCGTCGCCGTGGCGCATGCTGCGCACGCGGATCCTGCCCAACGCGCTGACCCCGCTGATCGTGCTGGGGACCCTGGGCATCGCGGGTGCCATCCTGGAGGCCGCGGCGCTGTCGTTCCTGGGACTGGGCGCGCAGCCGCCGACCCCCGAGTGGGGCTCGATGCTGGCCCAGGAGTACACGCTGATCCGGACCTACCCGCACCTGGTGATCTATCCCGGCCTCGCGATCATGGTCACCGTCCTGGGCTTCAACCTGCTCGGTGACGGACTGCGCGATGCCCTCGACCCGAGCCTCAACGAATGAGCGGCTCCGAACCGGACGAGATCCGCATGACCGTCACCGACGACACGTCGTGGCCGGCCGCCGGGAGGACGGGCGACGGCGGGGCCGACCAGCAGGTGATCGCCGACCTGCCCGAGGAGTCGGTCACCCAACCGTCGCCGCCTCGGGTGCGGGATCCCGATGATCCCGACCTGTTGACGGTGTCCGGCCTCAAGACCCACTTCCACACCCGCAACGGCGTGGTCCAGGCCGTCGACGGGATCGACCTGTCGGTCCAACGCGGCGAGGTGCTCGGCGTGGTCGGCGAGTCCGGGTGCGGCAAGTCGGTGACGTCGCTGTCGATCCTGGGCCTGGTGCCCTACCCCGGGAGGGTGGTCGAGGGCACCGTGACCTTCGACGGCCAGGAACTGACCGGCATGTCCAACAAGGACTTGTCGCGGCTGCGGGGCGAGCGCATCTCGATGATCTTCCAGCAGCCGCAGTCAGCCTTGAACCCGGTCTACCGCGCCGGGGCCCAGATCGAGGAGGTCTACGAACTCCACCGCGACTACACCGACGAGGAACAGACCCGTCGCGCGATCGACATGCTGCGCCAGGTCGGCATCCCCGACCCCGAGCGGCGGGCCCGGGCCTTCCCGCACGAACTGTCCGGCGGGATGGCCCAGCGGGTCATGATCGCGATGGCGCTGTCGTGCGAGCCCGACCTGCTGATCGCCGACGAGCCGACCACGGCGCTCGACGTGACCATCCAGGCCCAGATCCTCGACCTCATGCGCGACCTGGTCAGCGAGTCGGGGACCGCGGTGGTGCTGATCACCCACGACCTCGGCGTGGTCGCGGAGATGGCCGACCGGGTCGCGGTGATGTACGCGGGCCAGGTGGTCGAGGAAGCCGACGTGATCACGCTGTTCGAGGCCCCCGAGCACCCCTACACCCAGGGCCTGATCGGGTCGATGCCGGTCCTGGGCGATCGTCGCGGGGCCCTGGACACCATCCCGGGCGTGGTTCCGAACCTGGTGGACCTGCCGACGGGGTGCCGGTTCGCCGCCCGCTGCCACGCGCGCGTCGAGGCCGACCTCGACATCTGCACCGAGATCGATCCCGAGTTGCTGCCCGTCGCCGACCAGCACCTGGTGCGCTGCTTCCTCCACCACGACGAACAGGGTCGCCGCCGCCCCGAGCCGCTGCTGGACCGCGACCAGCGCACCCGCATGGGTGATCCGGCCGAGGCCCTGAAGGCCGCGCGCGCCGCCGCCGCGGAGCCGACCTCGTGACCGCCAGCGCCACGGCCCCCGACGCCACCGAACACGACCAGGAGGCACTGGTCGAGTTGCAGGAGCTGGTCAAGACCTTCCCCGTCACCGGCGGCCTGCTGCAACGCCGGGTCGGTGAGGTCCGGGCCGTCGCCGGCGTCGACCTCGCCATCCGCCGCGGCGAGGCGATCGGGCTGGTCGGGGAGTCCGGCTGCGGCAAGACCACGCTGGGTCGGATGCTGGTCCGGTTGCTGGAACCGACGTCGGGACGGATCCTGTTCGACGGTCGCGACGTCACCCACGCCTCGGCCCGCGACCTCGGCAGTTTCCGCCAGGACGTGCAGATCATCTTCCAGGACCCGTACGCCAGCCTCGACCCCCGGTCCCAGGTCGGCAGCTCGATTGCCGAGGGCCTGCGGATCCACGGCATCGGCGACCGGTCGGAGCGTCGCCAGCGGGTCGGGGAGATGTTGGAACTGGTCGGGCTCAAGCGCGAGCACGCGGAGCGTTACCCCCACGAGTTCTCCGGCGGCCAACGCCAGCGGGTCGGCATCGCCCGGGCGCTGATCCTGCGCCCGAAACTGGTCGTGGCGGACGAGCCCGTCTCGGCCCTGGACGTGTCCGTGCAGGCGCAGGTGCTGAACCTGTTGAAGGATCTCCAGTCCGAACTGGACCTGACCCTGCTGTTCATCGCCCACAACCTCGCCGTCGTGGAACACATCTCGGACCGGGTCGCTGTCATGTACCTCGGCCGCGTGGTCGAACTGGCCGACCGCGACACGCTCTACCGCCACCCCGTGCATCCCTACACCCAGGCCCTGCTGTCGGCGATCCCGATCCCCGACCCCCGGCGCCGACGTCCGCGGGTCCTGCTGGAAGGCGAGATCCCGTCGCCGATGAACCCGCCGTCCGGGTGTCGGTTCCACCCCCGGTGCCCGATCGCCGAGATGGGGACCTGCGACGTGCAGGACCCGGCCCTGATGGTGGTCCACGACGACATCGACCATGACGCGGCCTGCCTGTTGCGCGCCGGTCCCGAGGTCCGTGGCACCTGACCGCCGCGTCGCGCAGCGGCCGTTCGACCACCCGATCGAACGGCCGTCGAACGTCCCTGTCGCCCCGGCGCCGGGCTTCCTACCGTGGTCGCAGTCGATCACCGAGGCCAGCATGGATGCCAGTACCAGCAGGAAACTGCACAGGTGGGTCGGTGACCTGCACGCGCTCGAGGGACACGTCGAACAGGCGCTCGACGAGCAGGTCGCGATGGAACCGCGGTCCGCGGAGGTTGCCGCCGCCTTCCAGTTCTTCCACGACACCGTGCGGGGGTCCCGGGCCCGCCTGGCCGCGCACATGGACACCATGGACGGCGACGGATCCGGGAGCCTTGCGGACTCCCTGGGCGAGTGGTTGGGTGCCGCCGCGGGTGCCGTCGACCGCGTCTGCTCCACCACCGTCGCCCGCTCCGTGCGCGACGACTACGTGGCCCTGTCCAGCATCAACGTGGGCTACGGGATGCTCCTGACGTCGGCACTGGCGACCGGCGACGTCGCGACCGCGCGCGTCGCGGAACTGGCGCTGCGGGACTACGCGGCCTGCCTGCAGCGCGCCAACGAGGTG
>JBBSMS010000161.1:0-7116 GCA_038233055.1 Nitriliruptorales bacterium | reverse complement strand
GGCGGCGGAGTTGTCGCCGAAGTTCCACGCGTAGGAGGCGATGGTGCCGTCGGGGTCGGAGGAGCCGCCCCCGTCGAAGGCGCAGGACAGGTCGGTGCACGACTGCGTGAACGACGCGGTCGGCGACTGGTTGCCCGGCGGCGGCGCCGTCACGGTGACCTGAGCCGATGTCTGTGTCGAGGCGCCCCGGTCGTCGGTGACGGTCAGGGTGACGGTGTAGGTGCCGGCGGCGGTGTAGGGGTGGGTGGGGGTGGCCCCGGACCCGGCGGCGGAGTTGTCGCCGAAGTTCCACGTGTAGGAGGCGATGGTGCCGTCGGGGTCGGAGGAGCCGCCCCCGTCGAAGGCGCAGGACAGGTCGGTGCACGACTGCGTGAACGACGCGGTCGGCGACTGGTTGGCCGCGGCCGACTTCGGGCCGGCCACGAACAGGCCGCGAGAGCGCCACGTGCCGTCGGCGCTGACGACGCTCGAGCCCCCGGTGACGCGGCCGTCGGCGAACGAAGCCGTCCGCAGGTTCCCGTCGGTCGTCGAGCCGAAGAAGATGGCTCCGTCGGCGAAGGTCATCCCCGCGGTGCGGGAGAAGTCGAGACCGCCGGCGCCGGCCGTGAACGTCTGGGCGCCGACGACCTCGCTCTCGGGCGTGAAGTAGCGGTAGAAGAGCCGCGTGTCGCCCGCCAGCGTGTAGTAGATGCGGTGCAGCCCGGTGTCGTAGAAGGACCCGGTGATGTTGCCCGTGGGGAACGGGATGCGCTGGCCGTTGTCGGGGTCGTCGTAGAGGTTGACCTCGCGGACCGAGCCGAGCGAGCCCTGGTTGAAGCTGCGCGCGAACAGGCCGGTCGACGTCCCGTAGTACAGCGTGCCTCCGACGAGGAACGTGCCGCGGGCGGCGGTCCAGACGCTCGACGAGTCGACGACCGTCGACGGGCCGGTCGGGGCGCCGCTACCGTCCACCGGGCGACGGGTCAGGGGCGCCTCACCCGTCGGGGTGATCGACGGGTCGATGATCTCGATCGCGTTGACGAGCGGGTTCTCGACGACGTGGCCCCAGGCGATGTCGACCGAGCCGTCGCTGGTGATGTCGAAGCTGCGCATGGTGCCGACCTTGTGCCCGACGGAGCTGGAGAGGTCGATGTCGTCGAGCACGTTCGCGCCCTCGATGGAGACGTCGAACTTCCGCTGCCCGGCCAGTTTCGTGCAGTCGCACGTGTTGGCGAGGTACAGGCGCACCTGCACGTCGCGCCCGGGCGCCACGGGGAAGCTCCACTGCATCTCGTTGCCGCCGTTGGGGTCCCAGCGCTCCGTGGTGTACAGGTTGCTCGGGGTGCCGGCGGGTACGGTGGAGTCGAGCGAACCGATTGTGCTGTTCGAGGTGTTGCTCCCGGCGTTGTGCAGGGGCGAGGGGCTGCCCGACGTGTCTGTGGACCAGTCCGGGCCGCCGTCCTGGCTGAGCACGGCATCGCCGCCCGCGTTCACCCGGTACAGTGTCCGGCCGTTGTCGGTGCTGCGCTGCACCGCGTACAGGCTGTTCGGCAGCGTCGCGGGGGAGATCTGCGGCACGGTCGTGCCGCCGGCGAGCGGAAGGAACGCGACGCGCGAGCGCAGTTCTCCGGCGAAGCGGTCAGTGTCGCTGCCGACCCACAGGCCCTGGCTCGTCGCGAACAGGGCCTGGGCTCCGACGCCACGGGTGCGGCCCGGGTTCCACGAGAGCGGGAGCCCGTTGACCGGGTCGAGGGCCTGGATGCCCTCGCGCGGCACCGCGCCCGGCCCCGCGTTGTCACCCTGGAAGGGGTTGTTCGCCCAGCGCATGTGGCCGCCGACGTAGACGGCCGTGCCGGTCACGGCGACGCCGTAGCTGGTGTCACCACCGGTGTAGTTGACCCAGGTGGGCTGCTGGCCAGAGGTCGAGGCGGCCGTCTCCCAGCGTGCGTTCGTGTCGCACAGGGTGCCGCTGTTCGCACCACCGGCGAAGGCCCCGGTGGTGGTGACGACGAAGTAGTCGCCACCCGGGGAGAAGTCGACGTCGCGGGTCACGGTGTCGAACACGCCGGCGCAGTTGTTCTGCGCCTGGCTGTACCGCGTGGTCCCCCACCCGTTGACGACCGCGGGGCCCGTGGCGGGGAGGTCGACCTTGACGACCTGCTCGTGCGGCAGCCCGCCGACGGTGGTGAAGTTGCCGACCGCGGCCAGGGTGCGCCCGTCGGCGGTGACGTCAAAGCGCTTGATGTTGGTGGTGCCGCCGTTGTATTGCCCGGTGAACGAGACGTCGACCTCGCTCAGCAGGTCGCCGGTGTCCTTGTTCAGCGCGGCCAGGGCCGCGCGGTCCTGACCGCCCACCTTGGTGAACAGGCCGCCGATGTAGAGGCGGTCTCCACGGACGACGACCTCGTTGACGTAGGAGTTCACGGCCGGGGGCTGGCCGGGGGCCAGCGCGCCCGACGTCGTGAGCTTGGCGACCTTGCGGCGGGTCTGGCCGTTGACGGAGGTGAACCCACCGCCGGCGTAGAGGTAGGTTCCGTCGGTGTCGAGGGAGTTGATGTCGCCGTTGAACGAGGGGGCGAACGAGGTGATGATCGCGCCGGTGGTGGCGTTGAACGCGAAGATGTAGGGGCGCGACATGGTGCTGTTCGTCCCCTCGTTGCGAACCGTCGTGAAGCTGCCGGCGGCGAACATCGTCCCGCCGATCTGCGTGATCGCGACGACCGCGCCGTCCTCGACGTGCGGGGTGAAGTTCGCGGGGTTGTCGGAGACCACCTGCGACTGCTCGGCGTTCACCGCGCTTGCGGCGGGCGCGAAGCCCATCCCGGCGACGGCGGTCGCCACCGAGACGGCGAGTGCCGTCCAGGCACGGCGGGTCCGGCCACGCTTGCCGGTGATGATGCGAGAACCCTGATCCACGTTCATTGCTTCCCCCTAGGCCATGACGATGAGTGATGAGCGCCTGGCCGACGACCTCTCGCGCGGAGCAAGACGACCTCTCGCGCGGAGCAAACTGTACAGAGTGCGACGGGCCGCCGCCGCGCGCCAAACGCCCAGGTCGAGCAAGACAAGCACGTGGGGTGACGTGACGTCAAACGCGTCGTGGATCGACGGGGGCGTCGACGAGCTCTGAAGGGTGGCTACGAGCAGTCTGCTGGGTCGACGCCTCCGGCGGCGACGGCGTCGTCGCCCTGCCCGATCAGTCCGTCGGCCCGCCGCACCGCGCGCTGCGAGGCCGCGTTGTCGCCGGCGTCGGCGGCCGCGATGGCCTCCTGCCAGGCGGCCAGGACCGACCGACCCAGGGTCAGCACCTCGCCGAGCTGTGGTCGGCCCTCGGCCGCGTCGCCGATCTCGCGTAGCCGGTCCTGCAGGACGGGGATGGCATCGCGCAGCGACTCCACGCCGGTCCCCTGGCCGGCCACCTCGGTCAGCCTGCGGTAGTCGGCGGCGGTGGTCTGGCAGACGGCCGTCGTGGCCGCGGCGTCGTCCACCTGGGTTGGCCCGGCGGCGGCCTCGGGACCGGAGGCGCTGGGCCCGCTGCCGCCAGGCGCGGCGGGGCCGCTGCCCGGGGCGGAGGTCCCGGCTGTGCTCGGCGAGCCTTCCGTGCCGGTGGCCCCCGGCGACTGCCCCGAGCCGGCGCCGGTGCCGTCCGTCGTCGGCGTGGCCGCAGGGGTCGCAGGGGTCGCAGGGGTCGCAGGGGTCGCAGGGGTCGCAGGGGTCGCAGGGGTTGCAGGGGTTGCAGGGGTCGTAGGGGTCGTAGGGGTCGTAGGGGTCGTAGGGGTCGTAGGGGTCGTAGGGGTCGTAGGGGTCGTAGGGGTCGTAGGGGTCGTAGGGGTCGTAGGGGTCGCAGGGGTCGCAGGGGTCGGGGCGGCGGGAGCGTCGTCGCCGGTCTTGAGCCCGATGGTGACGGCGACCGCGAGCACGACCACCGCCACGACGACGCCCGATCGGCGCAACCGACGCGCCTCACGCGCCGCGGCGGGTCCGGTCGGGGGGCGAGGCGTCATCGTCATCGTCATGACGATAGTCGAGGTCGCCGTGGCGGGAGGGTGCTTCGCCGCCGGTCCGCGGGTCAGGCGTGCCGTCGGCCGATCATCACGATGGCCGTGGCGGCTCGCCGCCACAAACTCGACGACCGACGCCTGGGATCCAGGACGAGGAGACATGATCCTTCGCGGGTTGCTGCAGGCGCTGGGCGCGGACCCGACCTCACCCGGACGACGGAGCTCGCTCTCAGCGGCGCCACCGCGTTGCTCGACCTCGCGGCGCCTGGCGCCCGGCCACCGGTGATCGCAGCCATCGCCCGGCACCATCTCGCCCCGCAGCGACACCGTCGGCCGTCGGCTGGCGGCCGTCGGCTGGCGGTGTTGCGCCGCCTCGCCCACCCCGAGGACGGCGCGGGCCCGGTCAGGGTTGTCGTCGCGCCCGTGCGAACCGTCCTGCAGCCGGTCGTCAAGGGCCTCGGCGAGCTCGTGCCCGTCAGCCTGCGCGCCGGCCAGGAGGCCGACCTGGTGGAGGTCGTGGAGGCCCTCGCCGGCGCCGCGTACACGCGGCCGGAGTGGTGGAGCGGCGCGGGGAGTTCGCCGTCCGGGGAGGGATCCTCGACATCTTTCCCCCGACCCGTGACCACCCGCTGCGCGTGGAGCTCTTCGGCGACGAGGTCGAGGAGGTCCGTGCAGCGATCCCACCGAACACCGGACTGACGACTGATGACCATGGTCCTCACCTCTCGTCGCCTCGGGGTGGCGTCCCGCGAATCATCGGTCGACACACGATCCAGGCCATGCCGAGCCCGATCGCGGCAAACGTGACGAACGCGATGGTGTTGGCGGTGCTGGCGGCTGGGTCGCCGGTGGCCTGCATCACGATGGCCATCCCCGCGACCGCGGATCCGAGCAGTGCGATCCAGCCAATGGCTGCGTACCCGGCCTTGTCGAGCCCGTGGTGGCGGACCAGGATGCCGATTCCGACCGCGACCAGTGCCGGAACCACCAGGCCGAGGTCCATCATCTTCACCAACCAGAACACGATCGGGTCGGCGAGGTACTCGGTGCCCGTCGGTTGATCCCGCCAGGCATCGACGAGTCCCGGCAGGTGCAGACCCAGCGCCAGGAAGCTGGCAACGACCAGGGCGAACCAGCCCAACACGCGATCCAGGCGCCTGGACACCGACGGCAGCTGCTGGACGTCGACGACCATCCAGGATCGGATCGCGATGGCGCCGGCCAGGACGAACACGGCGAGGTGGAGGGCGAAGAACCGCTCGCTGTTGCCGGGATACCGCGTGACGTCGCCGCCGACGGCCAGTTGGAAGGACGTGTAGAGGGCGTAGAAGGCCGGTCCCAGCGCCATCACCGAGCGCCAACCCGGCGTGCGGGGACCGGCCGGGCCCGTCGCCTGCTGAACGGTGGGTGCCGGCTGCGGGGTCGATCGGGTCACGGTCATGTCGCTCCCTGTGCATGCAGGCCTGCCTGGTCGGTCCTGCCCGGCGGTCGGGGTGTTGCTGGCCGCTGCCTCATCGCGAGCCGACGGGCTCACCGGCCAGGACCGCGGCGATCTCGCCAGCCCAGCGTTCGATGGCATCCCAGTCGCGCCAGTCGCCCTCGGGCACCCGCAATGCCCGCACCAGCGCGCGCTCGCCGAACCCCAACAGGTCCCGGTCGACTCGGCCAGCGAACACCTCGTGGGCCCGTGCACCCGTGGCCTGCATGACGGCGTCGACGTCCACCCCTGTGTCCCTTGGGACCGGAGGGTCACCGACGGGGCCAGACGAGAACAGCCATACCGGCTGTTGTCGCAGCGAGTCGCGGAAGCGTTCCACGAAGGCCGTTGCGGGATCGAGCCAATGGCCCGCATACACGCCGCTGCCCAGGACGACTGCGTCCACCCCATCCAGGGTTGCCACGTCGTCGGGCTCGGCCACCGACGCGTTTATGCCGGACCGAACGAACTGCTCGCCGATCGCTCGGGCGATCTCTGCGGTTGCCCCGTGCTTGGACCCCGCAGTCACCAACACGTTCATCCGTGCGTCCTTCCTGGCAGGGACTGTCCCTACTTCCAGGATGTCTTCACGCACGCATGCAGACAGGTGCCGACCGGCACTGGTCCCGGGGGACCTTCGCGCCGCTCCCTGGTACTGGTTCGTCTCGACGTCGGCAAGCACGGTGTTGACCATGACGTCGACACTCTGTCGTTGCGCCCACCGGACTGACTTCCACTGACTCGGTCAGCGTCGCCCGCGGGTCTCCACGCGCGACACGGCCGCCCGGCCCCTGTCGTCGGGCCGTCCGGCGGCTACAGGCGAAACCCCCGTCTTCACGGCTTCGTCGGCGATCACGCGGCCATGCAACAGGTCGGTGGGATGCCACAAAAGCGATCCCTTGTGGATCGTGCGAGAGGTTGCTTGTCTCGATGTTGAATGCCAGGCCGGAAGTGGTGGTGTCAGGACGACGCTTCTGGCTGGTTTCACTACGGCATGCGCAGGCGACTTGGGTGCCGTCCCCGGCCTTCGAGGCCGGTCTGCTCAGCGACTCCCCGCCGGGTCCTCGGTCTGGGGCTCGACAGCCTCGCCGGTTGACAGATCAACGATGGCCCGGTCGCCCAACGGCTCCTCCAGGGTGACGGTGACTCCGTCCTGGCAATCGGCCCTCCCCCCTCCAAAGAAGCTCGTAGGGGCGAAGGTTGCGGTGACTTCGACCCGAACCTCGCTCTCGGTTTCGTCGAGCTTGGTTATCACCGGATGGGCATTGCAGGACTCAACGCCAGCTGCGATCGTGGTCTCGTCGACAAGGTAGCTCCCTCTCGGGGAAGCGATCTGAGCCGCCCTGGCACCACCGCCTGTCGAGCAGGCGGCGATCGCCAGCGCCGTCAGGCCTACCGCCACCCTCGAACAGTAGTTGGGTGCGACCATGGCGGCTCCCGTCATCCACAACTCGGACGATTCGTGTCCACCTTCATCTGAGGCAACGCGAACCCCGAGCCTCATTGACAAAAACGGGAGATTCTTGTGCGTCGGCGGTAGTGATGAAGCTGTTGAACGTGCCATGCAGCGGGGACGGTGTCAGAGAGCGGGTGAGGGGAATCGAACCCCCGTCACCAGCTTGGGAAGCTGGGGCTCTACCATTGAGCTACACCCGCAGG
>JBBSMS010000160.1:0-7141 GCA_038233055.1 Nitriliruptorales bacterium | reverse complement strand
GCCACGGACGGACGCCGCGCCGAGAACGACTGGGTCGGCGTCGCCACCGGGATCATGGACCAACTCGCGGTCGCGCACGGACGGGTCGGCCACGCGATGGTGCTGGACTGCCGCGACACCACCTGGGAGCAGGTGCCGGTGCCGGACGACCTCGACGTGCTGGTGTTGGACACCGGCGCGCGCCGCTCGCTGGTCGGCTCCGCCTACGACGACCGGCGCAACGACTGCCAGGAGGCGGTCGAGCACCTGGGCGTGACCAGCCTGCGCGAGGTCGACGACCTCGCGGCGCTGGCGGACCTGCCGGACCGCCTCCGCGCCCGAGCCAGGCACGTGGTGACCGAGAACGCGCGGGTCCGGGTGGTTGCCGCCGCCCTGCGCACGGGTGGCCTCACGGACCTGGCCGTGGCGATGCGGGCCTCCCATGCCTCGCTGCGCGACGACTACCAGGTGACCGGTCCCGAGTTGGACGCCATGGCAGAGATCGCCAACGACACCTCAGGCATCGTCGGGGCCCGCATGACCGGGGGCGGCTTCGGTGGCGCGGTGGTCGCGCTCGGCCACCCCGACCAGGTCGACGTGACCGGACTGCTGGCGCGCTACCGCGCCGCGCACGACCTGCCGGCCCAGGTGCTCGTCGTCCGCCCCGCGGACGGCACGTCGCTGGCCCACGTGGTTGGCTCCGACTGACGGGCGTCGAGCCCCCGTCGGACAGGACCCGGGCCGTGGCGGACGATCGCCGGATCGCGCGACTGGTGGCGCGGGTCGAGGCCGCCGTCGACGAGGCCGGCGGCCGCCCGGGCCCGTCGGCCGTGACCGACCTGGTGGCCCGCCACGACGACCCGCCGCGCCGGTACCACACCACCCTCCACCTCGACGAGATGCTGGTGGAGGTGGACCGGGTGGTCCGACTGCTGGACCGACCGGCCCCGCCGAGCGTCGTGCTGGCGGTGGCGACCCACGACGCGGTGTACGACCCGACGTCCAACGACAACGAGGTCCGCAGCGCCGATCTCGCCATCGATCTGCTGACGGGATGGGACGTCCCCACCGACGTGGTCGACGAGGTCGCCCGGCTGGTGCTGCTCACCGCCGACCACGCCGCGGAAGCCGTCGATCGGGCCGGGTCGTTGCTGGTGGATGCGGACCTGTGGATCCTCGCCAGCCCGGCCGACCGCTACGACCGCTACGTGGCGGACGTCCGGGCGGAGTACGAGCACGTGCCGGCCGAGGACTGGCGGCAAGGGCGAGGTGCGGTGCTGAACCGGCTCGAACGCCGCCTCGCCACGGTCGGCTACCTGGTCGGGCCGGTCGACGATCGCGCCCGCCGCACCGCCGCCGCCCACGCCAACGTCGCCCGCGAGCGCATCACCCTCACCCCCTGACTCCCGCTCCCTCATTCGCCCACCCGCCGATGCCGCCCACCCGCCGATGCCGCCCACCCACAACGAGCGTGCGCATCGCCCCGGTATCTCGGGGCAATGCCCTCACTCGACTGGGTGGTGGGTGGGGTCAGACCGGGTCGGTGCGCGTACGGGACTTCGGGCGGCGGAGGCCGGCCGCGCGCAGGCGGCGGACCAGTTCACGCGAGCCCACCGGCCTGGCGCCTGCGGCGATGGCGTCGTCGAGGAGGTGGGACGGCAAGTCGTAGTGGTCGCGGTGGAACGCTCGGGCAGGCAGCCCCAGCCCGGCCGCGAAGTCGTGCAGTTCGTCGACGTCGGCGTCGCTGACCACGTGCGACCAGCGGCGGCCGTGGGCGTGCCAGATCGGTGAGTCGACGAGGATCACGGGGCTGTCTGTCTGGCGTGCCAGATGGGCTCGTCGACCGGGATCACACCACGTCCACGAGGTCGACCATGGACGTGACCGTGGTCGGCCGCAGCACCGGCAGGTGCCACGAGTCGGGGACGCGTTCGAGGAAGATCCCACCCATGCCGGTAGCCATCGCGCCCGCGATGTCCCAGTCGTGCGCGGCCACCATTGTGAGTTCGTTGGCGAAAGCGTCGAGGTGGCTCGCGACCCCTTCGTAGGCGCGACGGTCGGGCTTGAACCATCCGGCCACCTCGACCGACACGACGTCATCGAACAGGTCCGCCAGTCCGGCCTGCGCCAGTTGTGCCGGCAACGCGGTGGAGGAACCGTTGGAGAAGGCCACACGCCGGTGCCCGGCGGCGGCGAGGCGTTCGAGCCCCTCGACCACATCGTCGTGGGGTGACAGGTGGCCCATCACCTCGGCGACTTCGCGCGCGCCGTCGCGGTCGAGGTCGACCTCGCGGCCGGCCGCGACCCGCAGCAGCGCGTGCACGGCCAGTTCGTCGAACGGCCGGTGGGCGCCGACGTGGTCGACGACGGCCGACAGGTGCAACAGTCGGGCGAACCACTCGCCCGCGGGCGGGTCGTCGCCGAAGATCGGCACGAGGGCATCGGAGACCGGGGCCATCGACAGCATGGTCTCGTTGACGTCGAACACCAGGATGGCCACGGGAGGTTCCGATCGGACGGACGGTGCCGACGGGTCAGGCCGGACGGGGCTGGACCAGGGTCGCAGTCGCGGGATCCAGTGTGGCAGGTCGGCCGAGCCACAGCGACGCCTGGCGGGGGCCGTGGCCGAACGGCAGGCCCTCGACGACCGGCACGCCCAGGCCGTCCAGGGCGTCGGCGACGACGGCCGCGACCTGATCGGGAGGGTGGCAATCGATCAGGTCGCCCACGGCCACGCCCACCACGTCGTCGAAGAAGCCCGCGCGGCGCAGATGGGTGAGGAAACGCTCCAACCGGTAGGGCCGTTCCCCGACGTCCTCGAGCATGGCGATCGCCCCGGTCGCCGGCTGGTACCCGGGCGTCCCCACCATCGCCGACAGCAGTGCGAGGGTGCCGCCCACCAGCGGGGCGGTCACGGCCTCACCGTCGACCCGCCTGCGCCCCGTCAGCACCAGGGGGGTGGTGGCCGTCGCGAACAGGGCCGCCAGCAGCCCGTCCCGCGACCACTGGTCAGGTTCGTCGCCACTCAGCACGGCCGTCCCCGGCATGGGCGACCACAGCGAGGCCCATCCCAGCCTCGCTGCGAGCGCCTGGTGCAGGCAGGTGAGGTCGGACAGCCCGGCGACGATCGTGGGTTCGGTGGTCGCCAGGTCGTCCCAGGGCAGGTCGTCCAGCAGTCGGGGTGTGCCGTCGCCGCCGCGGGCGACGACGACCGCGCGGACGTCCGGGTCCAGCAGGGCGGCCACCAGGTCGTCCCGACGCCGGTCGTCGTCCCCGGCCAGGAAGTCCAGCCCATGGCCACGCCTCGCGCGCAGGCTGGCGCCCTCTTCCACGACCAGGCCCGCGTCGCGCAGCCACGCCAACCCGCCGTCGAGCCGGTCGTCCGGAACCGGACCGGCCGGGGCCACCACCGCGATCCGGTCGCCGGGTGTCAGCAGTCGAGGCCATGCGCGCGCGTCCATGGCGGCGACGATAACCGGCCCACCACGGCCTGGCGGTGTGTCCTGCCGCGACCTGGACGGCGACCGGGACCGCTGATTGTGCTACTCTGTGCCCTCACGGTGGGAGGCTCGACATGGCGGCAGACGAGCGGATCGGCGTGCGGGAACTGCGCCAGCACGCCTCGCGGTGGATCCGCCGGGCCGAGGCCGGCGGTGCGTGAACTGCGCGAGCGGGACCGCGCACGGTGATCGCCTACGCCGATTCGTCCAGCCGGAGAGCGCGGCAACCGTCGCCCTGCTGCGCACCGCCGATGCCATCGTGGCCTCGGAACTCGCCCACGTCGAACTCCGCCGTCTCCACCACCGGCTCGGGCTCGCGGACGCCGACCACCGAGTCGACGCGTTGCTGGCGCGGTGCGATGTCGTGCGGCTCGAGATCGACCTCCTCGTGGCGGCCGGCCGACTGACCGATCCGGGCCTCGGGTCGCTCGATGCGATCCACCTTGCCTCCGCCCTGGAGTTCGGGATCCACCTCGCCGTCTTCGTCACCCATGACGCGGTGCTCGGCCGGGCCGCGGAAGCCCACGACCTGGCTGTCGCGACTCCGAGCTAGCGCGACGTCGAGGACAGCGGGGAGTCCCGCGTGCAGGCACCGTCCGGCCGGTCGTCCAGGATGCCGGACCAGACGTCGTCGCCGGCCGCCAGCAACTCGCCGTCGGCGTCCAAGCAGGAGTCCACGGCCCGGGCGGGACGGTTCTGGGCGACGGTGGCACGCCGTCGGCAGGACGAGCGTGGCCAACACCACTGCCAAGACGAGCCATCGTCGCCGCCCCCCGGTCGCTGGTTGCTGCGGACGCGATCGCGGAGGCCTCCACCTACCATCGACCCGACCATGGCTGATGAACGAGCGGCAGGACGACGCGCCTTCGCCCGGATGGAGTGGGCGGCGGCCTTCGAGGGATTCCGCCGGGCCGACACTGCCACGTCCCTGGACGTCCACGACCTCGAGCAGTGGGCGACGGCGGCCTACCTCAGCGGGCATGACGACGCAGCCACCGAGTTGTGGGCGAGGTGCTACCGGTCCCACCTCGACCAGCACCGACCCGACCAGGCCGTGGAGTGCGCCTTCTGGGCCGGCTTCGGCCTGGTCCAGCGGGGCGAGATGGCCCAGGGGGGCGGCTGGATCGCGCGGGCGAACCGACTCGTCGAGGTGCACGACCTGGCGTGCGTGGGCGGCGGGTACTTGTTGGTGCCGCTCGCGCTGATGAGCCTCGACCGGGGCGCCTTCGACGACGCCCACGACCGCTTCGAGGAGGCCGGCACGGTCGCCGAACGGTTCAACGACGCGGACCTGCGTGCGCTTGCCATGCTTGGTCGCGGCCAGGCACTGTTCTGCCTCGGACGGCGCGACGAGGGCGCCAGGCTGTTCGACGAGGTCATGGGGTCGATCGGTGGGGGCGAGGTGTCGCCGGTCGTGTCCGGGATCGTCTACTGCGCGGTGATCGACGAGTGCCAGGACGCATTCGACGTGCGGCGGGCACGCGAGTGGACCATGGCGCTGAGTCGCTGGTGCGCCGACCAGCCAGGGCTCGTGCCGTACCGCGGCCAGTGCATGGTGCATCGCTCGCAGGTCCTGCAACTCCACGGTGCCTGGGGCGAAGCCATGGACGAGGTGAAGCGCGCGGAGCAGCGGTTGTCGGATCCACCGCACCCCGCCGTCGGGATGGCGCACTACCAACTGGGTGAGCTGTTGCGGCTGCGCGGCGAGCTCGAGGAGGCCGAGGCCGCCTACCGTGAGGCGCAGCGATTCGGTCGACCGCCGGAGCTCGGACTGGCGCTGGTGCGGCTGGCCCAGGGGGACATCGACGCGGCCGCCGCCGCGATCGACGCGGCGGTCGCGGGCGCCGGCGACCCGGTCACCCTGGCGCGCCAGTTGCCGGCGTTCGTGGAGATCATGCTGGCAACCGACCGAGTGGATCGAGCACGGTCGGGCGCGGAGCAGTTGGCGGCCATCGCGCAGGGCGCCGACGCACCGTTCCTCGCGGCCGCCGCGGCCATGGACGCCGGTGCGGTGCTGGTTGCCGAGGACCGGCCGCGAGCCGCCATGGAGCGCCTGCGGTTCGCGTGGCGTCAGTGGCGGGAACTCGAGGCGCCCTACGAGGCGGCCCGGACGCAGCTGCTCGTGGCGGGGGCGTGCCGGCCCCTGGGTGACCACGAGACCGCGCGACTCGAGACCGAGTCGGCGCGCACGGTGCTGGCGCAACTCGGCGCCGTCGAGGCCCGGGACCGGGCGGGCCACGAGCTCGGGCCGGTGACGTCGACGAGGTCGGGTTCCGACGTCACCCCGCGGGAACTGCAGGTCCTGCGTCGGGTCGCCGGCGGCAGGACGAACCGGGAGATCGGCGACGAACTGTTCATCAGCGCCAGGACCGTCGAGCGGCACGTGTCCAACATCATGGTGAAGCTGGGTGCCGCCAACCGTGCCGCGGCCACCGCGATCGCCTACGAGCGCAACCTGTTCCCCGGGTAGCACACGAGCGTCCACCGGTGGGGGTTTCCCCCAGGTCCGGACCGTCGGGAACTGGGTGGTTGCCCCGATGGCGGCAGCCTGCGGCATTCCTACGGTCGTTCGGGCCGGGGAGGAAACCATGGCCAGGAGGCCGTGGCCGACCCGCCACCGACCCACGAAGGAGTCCCGCCATGAGCCCCGACCACCAGACGACGGCAACCGCCTCCGCAAACGTGTTCCAGCGGTACCAGGGCAATCCGGCGGAGATCTACGAACGCTGGTTCGTGCCCGCCATCGGCCTGCCGTTCGCCACACGGGTCGTGGAGGCCGCCGACCTTCACCCGGGGGAGCGGGTGCTCGACGTGGCCTGTGGGACCGGCGTGGTCACGCGCCTGGCCGCCGAACGTGTCGGGGTTGCGGGCGAGGTGGCCGGCATCGACGGGCATCCGGGCATGCTCGAGGTTGCCCGGGACGCCACGCCCCCGGAGAGCGCCATCGAGTGGCGCCAGGCGAGTGCCGATGGGCTGCCCTTCCCGGACGCCTCGTTCGACGTTGCGGTGAGTTCTATCAGCCTGCAGTTCTTTGCCGACAAGGTCCGGGCGCTCGGTGAGATGCGCCGGGTCCTCGTTCCGGGAGGTCGCGTGGCCATCGGTGTGCCGGGACCCACCCCGCCACTGTTTGACGTGCTGCACGAGGTGCTCGCCGACCACCTCGGCGCCGAGGTGGCCGCGTTCGTCCACGGCGTGTTCGCGCTGGACGATCCGACCAGGCTGGAGGAACTCCTCGCGGCGGCAGGCTTCGACCACGTCCATGTGCAGGTTCGCCCCCTGCCCGTGCGGCTCGACGCCCCGGCCGACTTCCTGTGGCAGTACCTGCTGGGCACCCCGTTGGCACCGGCAGTCGCCAACCTCGACCAGCAGGATCGTGATGCCCTCCAGGGAGCGGTCGTGCGCCGGTGGGCGCCCTTCGTGGTCGACGACCACATGCCCATCGATGTCGGCAGCCTCGTGGCCACGGGCCGGTAGGGCTGCTCGGACTCGTTGCCGCCGACGACCTGGCTGGTGTGCACGGGCTCCGCTCGGGGCACAGGACCCCGGCCCGCGGGGCGCGGTGGGACCCGGGGATCCCGGCGGGCGGACGGATAGCATGCGGTCCGACCGGTCGGCCGGCTCGTCGGCCGACCGCGGCCTGCCTGCGACGCCTGCGTCCGTCG
>JBBSMS010000159.1:0-7153 GCA_038233055.1 Nitriliruptorales bacterium | reverse complement strand
TCGCGCGGATGGTGTCGACGCACCGACCACGGAGGTCTGGAGCATCGACGAGGTCGTGCGGGCCCTGCGCGACGACCCGACACCCGCTCCGACCAGGGTTACGGTCCTGCTTTGCCTGCCGGCCGGAACCAGCTTCGCACGAATCGCGAGCCTGCTGAGTCGGGCACGTTGCGCCCAGCCCGACGGCGGGTGGTCCGAGGTCGTCCTGAACTTGGCATGTCGCCCACGCCGACAACCCGACAGTTGACACCGCCCCAGCAGGCCGCCGACCCGTGAACCGCACTGGGTTTGATGAGACTCGGTTCATTGGAGTCCCTGCCATCGGATGTAGGGGTGGATCTCCTTGTCGCCTGCGGGTCGTCATCGAACTGCCCGATCGGGTAGACCAGTTCGTTCTTGAACGTGGCGAAACAGGCTTCGGCCAGGGCGTTGTCAGTCGGTGGCGACCAGTCGCTCCAGCCCGTCCAGCAGCAGGTCGAGGCCGAACTCGAACTCGGCCTGGTCGTCGCACCACCCCAGCGTGGTGTCAGGGTCGTCGTGCACGACCTCCTGCAGCATCCCGACGATGTGGGGGAGGTGCTCGGCCATCTCGGCGAGCAGGTCCACGTCCGCGGCGTCCGCGGCATCGTCGGGCTGGAACAGTTCCTGGTTGAAGCCCAGTGCCCGGCTGCCCAACGCGTGCATCGCGTGGTGGCAGTGGTCCCACGACAGCCCGCCGGCCCGCAGCAGGCCCAGGATGCCGTCCATCCACACCGCCACCGACGGACTGATCGACGTGCGCGACTCGATGACGGCCGGCGCCCACGGGTGGCGCAGCATCACCTCGCGCGCGCCCAGGATCCGCGCGCGCATCATGTACTTCCAGTCGGCCGGATCGTCCGGGACCGCCCGGGGATCCACCTCGGCCATGATCTCGGCCATTACGACCTCGACGGTCCCGTCGAGCATCGCCTCCTTGTTGGCGACGTGGTGGTACAGCGACATGGCTTCCACGCCCAGTTCGTCGGCCACGCCACGCATGGTGACGGCATCCAACCCGCCCCGGTCGGCCACGGCGACGGCCGTGCGCAGGATCCGATCACGGCTCAGCGGCACGCGCACGACAGTGTCCGTGTCGGTCCCTGCCTGCGCCGCCATCGCCATCACCTCCGTGCCCCGGATCCTACAACGACCGGCCCTGCCCGGACCGGACGGGGCTCGGGCCGCCGGCCGCTGCGCCGGCGGTCACGAACACCGTGGCGCCAGCACCCGGGCGGCCCGCCGCACCGACAGGTTGAGCGCCGCGACGCCCGTACGCGGCGGCGGGCACCCGAGTTCACGGTCGAGACCCTCGCGAACGATCGGACCGGCGTCGGCGATCGCCTGCGCCAGGGTCGGAACGGCGTCCGGGGACAGCCCGACGAGGTAGACCGCGTCGAACGTCGCCCCCTGGCTCGCGCGCGCGACGTTGTGGCGGACGACGATGGCCTCGGGGTTCACCAGGTTCGCGCCCAGCAGCAGCACCAGTCCGGCCATGACGGCCACGCCCGGGAGCCAGTCGCGGTCCGGCGCGACCCCCAGGTTGCGGGCCGAGACCAGCAGCAGGACGAGCCCGATCCAGGTCGCCGCCACGACGACCGACAACCGCAACATCGTCAGGCCGAAGGCCTGGTCGTAGAGCGCCATGCGGCGCAGGCTGACGGCCACCAGCCCGACCGCCAACAGTGGCACGGTGGCGGCCAGGCCCCGGACCAGCGGCCGCTGCATGATCCCGGGAGCGGCCAGGCGGCGCGCCAGCGCGAGGTAGCCGACGACCACGACCGCAGCCCAGCACAGTTGGAAGAACCCGCTGCGTGCGTACTCGGCCGGGGTCAGGCCGGCATCCGCGACCAGGCGTTGGCCGGCACCCGTCAGGGCCACGCCCTGGCTGACGACGAACAGCCCGAGGACGGCCGCGGCCAGGCCGAGCACCACGGCGATGTCGGTCGCACCGAAGCTGCCTTCGCGGTCGCCGTCGGCGGAGTCGCCCCCCACGGCCAGCCCGGCCATCGCCAGCACCCCGGCCAATACCACCGCGAGGATGACGTGGCCCAGCTCCGCTCGCACGTCGACGTCCGGCAGCAGCAGGCTCCCGAAGACCGCGTCCGCGCTGGCCAGCAGGGCCACCAGCACGGCCAGCAGCGGCAACGCCAGCAACAGGGCGAGCCCGGTCCGGCGGCCGGACCCCGCCGCGCCACGACGCGATCGTCGTCGGGCCAGGGTCGACGCCAGGGACCCGATGCCGGCCAGTCCCCGCACGACCGCCAGCAGCGCGCGCAGGCTCGCGTCGACGACGGTGGTGTCCAGGACGGACCCGGTCGACGACCACGCCAGGGACGCCAGTCCCAGCCCCAGTACGGCGGCCATGTTCGCGGTCGCCAGCCACGGGCTGGCCCAGACCGACAGGAACAGCGCCGGCACCGTGGCGGCCATGGCCACGACGGTCCCGGTGCGTGACAGTCCCGGTCGGGTCACGACGACCGCGACCGCCAGCAGGATCCCGACGGTGACCGCGACGTTGGTCGCCCCGCCGCGCAGGCCCAGGTCCAGGGCGACCCCGCCGACCAGGGCCAGCGCCAGCAGGCGACCGGGCTCACCGACCGTCCGGGACTCAGCCGGGACCGGGCCGATCCGCGGGGCGGGTGGGACGGAGGCCGGCAGTGGGGCGGTCGTGGGCGTGGGTGGCATGGCCGGGTCTCCTCGGGAACGGGGATGCAGACGACGACGCGGCAACCGGGCGGTCCGTGGTCGTCGACCCGGATGTCGCCGTCGTGGAGGTCCACGATCCACGACGCGATGGCCAGGCCGAGCCCGGCGCCACCGGTGGTCGACGCGCCGTCGGCGCGCCAGAAGCGTTCGAAGACCCGGTCGGGATGGGCGATCCCCGGCCCGGCATCGTGGACGGCCAGCGCGACGTGGTCGCCCTGCGCGGCCCCGTCGAGCGTCACCGGGGACCCGGGGGCATGGCGGATGCTGTTGGCGACCAGGTTGGCCACGACCTTGTGCAACCGATCGGGGTCGGCCGACACCTGCAGGTCGTCCGGCGCCACCACCTCGATTGCGCGCTCGGGGGCGGACAAGCGGGCCTCGGCGGCCACGGACTCCAGCAGCGAACGCACGTCGACGGCCTCGCGCCGGAGCACGACCGCGCCGGACTCCAGCCGGGACAGGTCCAGCAACTGGTCGACCAGCCGACCCAACCGGCGGGTCTGTTCCCGCATCGCCGCCAACAGGGCCGGGGTCGGTTCCTCGACCCCGTCGACGAGGTTCTCGAGGCGGGCCGCCAGGGCCGACAGCGGCGTGCGGAGTTCGTGGGAGACGTTGGCGACCAGGTCGGTACGCATGCGGTCGACCGCGGCCATCTCGCGCGCCATGTCGTTGAAGGCCCGGGCGAGGTCGCCGACCTCGTCGGCCGAGGTGTCGGTGACGCGCTGCTCGCGGTCGCCGTCGGCCATGCGGCGAGCGGCGTCGGCCATCTCGCGCAGCGGCGAGGTCATGCCCCGTGCCAGCACCTGCACCAGGGCGAGCGCGATGGCGGCCGCGATCACCGGCCGCAGCCAGATCGGCACGCCCAGCCGGAACCCGATGGTGGACACCATCGCGCTCACGCCAACCGCCACCACGATCGCGATCCCGAGCTTGAGCTTGATCGAGCCGACGCGGTCGAGCGGCCTCATGCGTCGCCGCCCGGTCCGAGCGCGTATCCCACGCCGTGGACGGTGCGGACCGACGCGTCCCCCAGCTTGCGCCGTAACGACCGGACGTGGCTGTCGACGGTGCGGGTGCCGGTGCCGTAGGTGTCGCCCCAGACCTCCGCCAGCAGCCGTTCGCGCGGGAACACCGTGTCCGGTCGCTCCAGCAGGTGAGCGAGCAGGTCGAACTCGATCGGGGTCAGGTGGATCGCGATCCCACGCTGCCGGACCCGCCGAGCGGCGTGGTCCAGTTCGAGGTCGCCGTGGCGCAGGACGGTGCCGCGGCGGGCGTCTTCGGCCCGCCGCAGGACCGCCCGGATCCGCGCAACCAGTTCGCGTGGGCTGAACGGCTTGGTGAGGTAGTCGTCCGCGCCCACCGACAGGCCGACCACCAGGTCGGTCTCGTCGTCGCGTGACGTCAGCATGACCACCGGGACACGCCGGTCGGACTGGATGCGCCGGCACACCTCCAGCCCGTCGATCCCGGGCAGCATCAGGTCGAGCACGACCAGGTCGGGCCGCAACCGTCGGCAGTGCTCGACGGCCGCCTCGCCGTCCCCCACGGCGGTCGCCTCGAACCCCTCGGTCCGCAGGCGGGCGACGATGGCGTCCGCGATCTCGGGTTCGTCCTCGACGACGAGGACCGTGGTTGCAGTCATGCAGCGCAATCTAGGACCCCGATGTGCAGGTCCCTTCACGGTGATGTGAAGATCCCGTGCAGGCGGCCACGGCGTTCAGCACACCGCGGTCCTGAGGGCGAACGTGGCCACGGTCGACCACGCGTCGGGCGCGCTCGTCCCGGTGAGCAGGGCCACGCTGGAGACCTCGACGTCCACGGGCAGGTCGGCGCGGACCGCGGCCGCCGCCTGCATGGCGTCCGGGTCGCCCCCGTCGCCGACCGTCAGGTGTGGGATGGGCTCGGCGATCGCACCGCCGTAGGGGGGCTGGTCCGGGAAGGCTGCCACCAGGCCGGTGGTCAGCCGGGCGAAGGGCGCCGCCGGGTCGGGGGCTGCCCACACCACCTGCTCGTCGAACCACCGCAGCTCGGTGAAACGGGCCGTGAACGGGTGGCTGGCGGCGGCGATCCCCGCGACGGTGGCCAGCACGTCGGCGTCGAGGTCGCCCGGGGCGACGAACGGGTACAGCAGCGTCACATGGGCGGGGACACCCCACCCGGCACTGGGATCGAGGTCGGCACGCCAGCGAGCGACCACCGCGTCGAGCTCCGGCACGAGCACGACCACGGCACTCTCGGTCGGTGCGGGCGACGGCGGCATGCCGCCAGTGTGCCCGTTGGACCTCGTCGGCGACAGGCGCCGTGGCCGGGCCGCATGCCCGGACCTACTGGAGGGCGCTCCAAGCGGTGATGTCGTCGACGTGGCGGGCGCGGAAGTCGTGGTCGCGCACGCCGGTCCCCCGCTCACGAGCCCCCACCAGGATGCCGATCTTGCCCGTGTGCAGGTTGTTGTGGACCTGGTACGCCGCCTCGCCGACCTCGGCCAACGGGTAGGTCTCGGACAGGATCGGGTGGATCATGCCCTTGGCGACCAGGCGGTTGGCCTTCCACGCCTCGTCGTAGTTGGCGAAGTGCGACCCGAGGATGTCCTTGAGGTTCATCCACAGGTAGCGGTTGTCGTAGCTGTGCTGGTAGCCCGACGTCGACGCGCAGGTCACGATCGTGCCGCCGCGCTTGGCCACGAACACGCTGGCGCCGAAGGTCGCGCGCCCCGGGTGTTCGAACACGATGTCGGGGTCCTCCCCCACCAGGTCGCGGATCTTGCCCCCGAAGCGGCGATACTCGCCGTAGTCGGGTTCCCCGTCGTCGGTCCAGAAGCGGTAGCCCTCGGCCTTGCGATCGATGACGTGCTCGACGCCCAGGTCACGCAACAGGGCAACCTTTTCCGGCGACGACACCACGCACACCGGGATCCCGCCCCCGTTGCGCACGAACTGGGTCGCAAATCCGCCCAGTCCCCCAGTGGCACCCCACACCAGGACCACGTCGCCCTGCTTCATGCGGGCCTCGTTCTGGCCGACCAGCATCCGGTAGGAGGTGGCCATGACCAGGCCGAGCGACGCGGCCTCCTCCCATGTCAGGTGGGCGGGCATTGGCATCAACTGGTTCGCCTTGACCATGGAGATGTCGGCCAGCGCGCCGAAGTTGGTCTCGAAGCCCCAGATCCGCTGCGAGGTGTCCAGCATCGAGTCCTCGTGGCCCTCGGGCCCCTCGAGGTCGACCGAGTTGCAGTGCACCGTCACGCGGTCTCCGGGCTGCCAGCGGGTGACGCCGGGCCCGGTCCGCAGCACGACGCCGGCCGCGTCCGAGCCCACGATGTGGTGGTCGAGGTCATGGCGCGCGCCCAATTCCCCCTCGCGGGCGGACCTTTCCAGGAACGTGAAGGTCGCGATCGGCTCGAAGATCGAGGTCCAGACCGTGTTGAAGTTGATGGCCGACGCCATCGGCGCGATCAGGACCTCGTTGGGTCCCAGCGGCGGGATCGGGACCTCGTCGACGTGCAGCGACACCCGGGGGTCCTTGTCGGCGGTCTCCATGCCGTCGAAGATGTCCACCTCGGACTTGCGCACGACCGCCGCCCGCATGGTGTCGGGCAGGGGCAGGCCCGCGATCGTCGCGCCGTCCGCCTCGGCGTCGATGGCGTCGTGGAGGTCGGACATGCGCACGTCGGCGTCCTCGGGTCGTCGATGGTTCGCGACGCTACCCACGAACCGGTCGACGTCGACCTGACGTTGACGTCATCGTCGTCATCACGCGCGACTCGCCAGGGTGCGTCCGCGGTTTCGCACGTGGGACGAGGGACGCACGCCACGACGGGCCGGTTCAACGCGGAGGGTCGTCGCGTTCGACGCCCAGGACCTCGACGTCCGGGGTGTCGGCAGGCCCGGCGTCGGGCGCCGGGCGGTTGGCGGGGCGTCGTGCGCGGGACGCGCCGCCCGGGCCGGACGCGGTCGTGCCGGGGTTGGTGGAACCCGAACGAAGGCCACGGTCGCGGCGCCCACCGGCGGTCCAGAAGGCCGTGGCCGCGCCCGTGCGCCCCGCCCCACCCCTGGACGTCGCCCAGGCCGCCGTCCAGCGGCGCAGGACCGAGGACATGATCCGGCGCGTCGGCGGGATCACGCACGCCAAGCCCACCACGTCGGTCACGAACCCAGGCGTGAGCAGCAGGGCGCCGCCGAAGATCACCAACCCACCCTGGGTGACCTCGTCGGCCGGCCAACCACCCGACGAGAACGCGTCGCGCAGCGCCTCCCATGCCCGACGGCCCTCGCGCTTGACCAGCCATGCCCCCACCAGCGAGTCGACCACCAGCAGGACGATGGTCGGACCCAGGCTGATGACCTGCGCGACCTGGGAGATGACGAACAGTTCCAGCAGCGGGATGGCGATGAAGGCGACGAACAACAGGACCGGCACGATGGGCTCT
>JBBSMS010000158.1:0-7293 GCA_038233055.1 Nitriliruptorales bacterium | reverse complement strand
GCTCGGGCATCCCCGCCAGGGAGGTCGGAACCGCTCCCGCGGGCCACGAGCCATGCACACCTGCCTGATACCGTCCGCGACGAAGCCTTGCGTCGGACGACGCATCCTGTCGACGGGCCCCGGGGGGACCATGTCGGGAGTCTCCGCACGTGTCTCCACGTCGAGGCTGGTGGCACCGCGTGGGCACCGGGAACGCCACCCTCGCGGTCGTGTCCGCGTTCGCTGGCTGGTCCTGTCGCTGCTGCTGGCCGGCGCTGGCCTGCTGGTGCCGCCGGCGGCTGACGCCCAGGACGCCGACGGTCCGACCGTCCTGGTCGTGGTGGACGCGTCCGGCTCGATGGCCCGCTCCGACGACGACGGCAACGACCTGATGACGGACACCCGTACGGCCGTCGACGCCCTGCTGGACCGCCTGCCCGACGACTCCCGGGTCGGCGTCCGGGCGTACGGGCATCGCGTCGGTAGTGAGGAGGAGCTGCGGGACGAGGGATGCGTGGACACCGAATTGCTGGCCCCCGTCGGCGCCACCGACGACCAGGTTCGGGCCGCCCTCGACGGGCTCCAGCCCAGCGGCTGGACGGCCCTGGGTTCCGCACTCGAAGCGGTCGCCGGCGACCTTGACGGGGTCGACGACGCGACCGTGGTGGTGATCTCCGATGGTGAGGACAACTGCCTTGCGCCGGATCCCTGCGACGCCGCGACCCCGCTCGCCGTCGAGTCCCCGGGCCTGGTGGTCGACACCATCGGGCTGGTGTTGGACACCGACGTCGCCGCCCGCCAACTGCGCTGCATCGCCGCGGCGTCGGGGGGCCGATTCGCCACGGCCCAGGACGGCGCGACGTTGTCCGACGTCATCCGTCGCAGCGCCGTCAGCGCGATCAGGCGCCACCGCAACCGACCGGCCGCCTCGACCCCGTCGGCCACGCCGTCGCCGGTCGACCAGGTCCTGCCCACACGTGGACGACCTCGTGCGATCGAAGGGACCGACCAGCCCGAGGACGCGCCGGTGCTGGAAGCCGGCCGCGACCACCACCAACATGTCGAGGGAGCGGCCGTCCTGCACTACCAACTGGGGGACGTCGGACCCGGTGACCACCTCGACGTGCAGGTCGACCGCACCCCGTCGAGGCCCCGCGACACCGAGTACGTCACGTTCTGGGCAGACGTGATCGACGCCGACGGGCGCTGGGTGGCGGCGCTGTGGCCGTGGCCGCACGGTCCCGAGGTGTCGGCCAGGTTGACCGCATCCGTGGCCGTGCTGGACCCCCCGGCCCCGTACCTGCTCCGCGTCGAGGTCGTGGAAGTGGGCGACGGCGATCCACCGCCCCAGGACCTGGTAATCCGGCTCCAGCACGACCCGGCCGAGGTCGACCCGGTGGCCGACGTCGCGGCGACGGATCCCTCGGCGATGGCCGCAGAGCCGATCCAGGGCCTGGAAGCCCCGGCCGGCCAGTCTGGCACGGTCGTCCTGGCCGGCGTGGTCCTGCTGGTGCTGGTCGCGCTCGGGATCCTGGCCGTCGGGCTGGCGCGGCGGTGGCAACGACCCGGCCCGCCGGCCCCGTAGGCCTGCCCACGCGATGTCGGCGGCCGCCAGTCGCACGAGGCGCACGGCGTTCCTCGGCACGGCGGTTACGATGACCACGCGCGCCGCGCGGTGCGCACACCCCCGGGGAGCTCGGGACGACCGGGCTGAGAGGGTGGCTGGACGTCACGCATGCGTGGCGCCGGTGCCACCGACCCGTGGAACCTGAGCCGGACAATGCCGGCGGAGGAAGGGGCCCATGATGTCGACAACCGCGGTGATCACCGTCGGTGGGGACGTCACCACCGTGCTGGCACTGGCCCGCTTCGCTGCGCATCTCCCCGACCCTGCCGCCGACGGCGAGGTTCGCGTCGTCGCCGCCGACCAGGGATGGGCACTGGCCCGTCGCCTCGACCTCGACGTCGACGTCCTGGTCGGGGACCTCGACTCCATCGACCCCGCCGACCTCGACCGCGCCGACGACGACGGCATCGACGTCCGGCGGCATCCCGCCGACAAGGACGCCACCGACCTCGACCTGGCGCTCGACCTGGCCCTGGCCGGCGGCGCCCGACGACTGGTCGTGCTCGACGGTGGGGGCCCTCGCTTCGACCACCAGGTCGCCAACGTGCTGGTGGCGGCCGGGGCGTCCCGACTGGCCGAGGTGACGATGGTCACCGTCGACGCGGTCCTGACCGTGGTCACCGAAGGACGGGCGCTGGACGGTGAGCCCGGCGACCTCGTGACGCTGCTGCCGCTGTTCGGACGGGTCGACGGCATCACCACGACCGGGCTGCTCCACCCACTGTCCGGCGACGCCCTGGTCCCCGGGACCAGCCGTGGAGTGTCCAACGAACTGGTCGCCCCCCAGGCCCGCGTGACGGTCGACGCCGGGACCCTGCTCGCCATCCAGCCCGCCCCCGAACGGCTGACCCCAAGGAGCCCATGATGAGCCCCACCGGTCCCGAGCCCACCATCCGCGTGTCGCGATCCCCCGGCGGACCGACGCCTGCGCGCCGACACCGCCGCGTCGCCGCCGCCCTCGCCGTCCTGGCCCTCGTCGCCACGGGCTGCGGGAGCAAGGGCGAGGGCGAGCGCGACCCCGCACGCGCGGACGCCTCGGCCACCCCCGACGCGACCCCGAACGACGAGATGCCCGCTGCGGACGCACCCGACGACCCGATGGTCCAGTTGGTGACCCATGACTCGTTCTCGATCGGCGACCAGGTCCTGGCCGCCTTCACCGACCAGACCGGCTACGAGGTCCAGGTCCTGCAGTCCGGCGACGCCGGCGCGACCGTGAACGCGGCCGTGCTGACCGCAGGCAACCCACAGGGCGACGTCCTGTTCGGGGTCGACAACACGCTGCTGTCGCGGGCGCTGGAGGCCGACGTCTTCACGCCCTACGAGCCGGCCGACGCCGACCAACTGGATGCCGCCCTCGTGCTGGACGACCAGTGGCGCGTGACGCCGATCGACCGCGGCGACGTCTGCCTCAACTACGACGTGGCCGCCTACGCCGACGGTCCGGTCGGGCCCCCGACGACGCTGGAGGACCTGGTCGATCCGGCCTACGAGGGCCAACTGGTGGTCGAGAACCCGGCCACCTCGTCACCGGGACTGGCCTTCCTGTTGGCCACCGTGGCCACGTTCGGCGAGGACGGCTGGGAGGACTACTGGACCGACCTGGTCGCCAACGACGTCGCCGTCAGTGCCGGCTGGGAGGACGCCTACTACGGCGTGTTCTCGGGCTCGGCCGGGTCCGAGGGCGACCGACCACTGGTCGTGTCCTACGCCTCGAGTCCCCCGGCCGAGGTGATCTTCAGCGAGGAGCAACTGGACGCGGCGCCGACCGGGGTGGTGGCGGACTCGTGCTTCCAGCAGGTCGAGTTCGCGGGGGTGCTGGCCGGGACCGACAACGAGGCCGGGGCCCGAGCGCTGGTCGACTTCATGGTGGGCGAGACCTTCCAGGCCGACATCCCACTGGAGATGTTCGTGTTCCCCGCCCGCACGGGCGTCGACCTGCCACCCGAGTTCGTCGAGTTCACGACCGTCCCGGACGACCCGATCGCGCTCGACCCTGCCACGATCGATGCCCAGCGCGAGGACCTCGTCCAGCGCTGGACCGAGATCGTGCTGGGTTGATGTTCGACCTCGACCTCGACGAGACCGATCCCGTCACGCCACCGCCGCGACCGACCCCGACCCCTTGGCCCGACGGCGACGCCCCGATGACCGCCGCCGAGGTCGACGAGCCGGGACCGGCGCCGACCACCCGTCGATGCGATGTCGACTGACGTCCCCGACGCGGCCGACCGGGCCCGAACCGGCCTCCCGCTGGGGTGGCGCGTGGTGGTCGTGGTCGTTCCGGCCGTGTTCGTCGCGCTGTTCTTCCTGTGGCCGGTCGGGACGATCGTCGCGAGCGGGTTGACCGGCGACGGGGCGACCGGCGATGCCCTGGCCGCACTGGGACGCCCGGGAACCCGCCGGATCCTGTGGTTCTCCACCTGGCAGGCCGTGCTGTCGACCGTGTTGACCTTGGTCGTCGGACTGCCCGGGGCATGGTTGGTGGCGCGGGTCGAGATCCCCGGGCGCACCTGGTTCCGCGCGGCCGTGACCGTGCCGTTCGTGCTGCCGACGGTGGTCGTCGCGACGGCCTTCACCGGGCTGCTGGGTGCCGGGTCCCCGGTCATGCGCGCACTGGGGACGCTGCTCGGCCGAGCGACACCGCCCCGCCTGACCGGCACGATCGTCGCGGTTCTCGCGGCCCACGTCTTCTTCAACGTGGCGGTCGTGGTGCGGACGGTGGGGGCCCGGTGGGCCAACCTCGACCCCGGACTGGCGGCAGCAGCCCGGACCCTGGGAGCCGGTCCTGTCCAGACCTTCCGCACGGTCACGCTGCCGTTGCTGCGACCCGCGATCACCGCCGCCAGCGCGATCACCTTCCTGTTCACGTTCACCTCGTTCGGGATCGTGCTGATCCTGGGATCGCCGGGCATGGCCACACTGGAGGTGGCGATCTACCGGGCGACCGCGCAGTTGCTGGACCTCCCCCAGGCATCGGCCCTTGCACTGCTCCAGATCGTGGCGGTCGCGGTCGCGCTGGTGGTCAACGCGCGACTGGGGCGCGGGCGGGCGGGCCGCGCGACCGGCGGCATCACCACCGCCGCCGGGACCGGACGCCGGCGGCCGACCACGTGGCAGGCGTGGGCGGCAGTCGGGGCCGTGCTGGTCCTGACCGGGGTGGTGATCGGGCTCCCGGTGGCGGTGCTGGTCGAGCGCTCGCTGGCCACCGTCGACGGACATTCGTTGCGGTGGTACCGCGCCCTGGCCGAGGACACCGGCGTGCTGGCCGTGCCGGCATGGCAGACCGTCCGCACCTCGTTGTGGTTCGCCCTGCAGGCCAGCGTGGTCGCCACAGTCGTCGGCGGGGCGGCGGCCGTCGCCATCACCCGCCGTCGCGGGGGCTGGGGCCGGGTGTTCGACCTGCTGCTCATGCTCCCGCTGGGTGTGAGCGCCGTGACGGTGGGGTTCGGGTTCCTGATCACGCTCGACACCCCGCCGGTGGACTGGCGCGCCGAACCGTGGCTGGTCCCGCTCGCCCAGGCGCTGGTCGCGATCCCCTTCGTGGTGCGGATCCTGGTGCCGGCGTTGAACGCCGTCGACGACCGGCTCCGGTCGGCGGCCGCGGTGCTCGGTGCCACCCCCACGCGGGTGTGGCGCCACGTCGACCTGCCGATCCTGTTCCGCTCCGCGACGGTCGCGGCCGGGTTCGCGTTCGCGATTTCGATGGGCGAGTTCGGCGCGACCGTGTTCATCGCCCGCGCGATCTCACCGACGATGCCGGTCGCCATCTTCCGCTTCCTGGGCCAGCCCGGGGCAACCAACCTCGGCCAGGCGATGGCCTTGAGTTGCGTGCTCATGCTGGTCACCGTGGTGTCCATCGCGGCCGTGGACCGGTTGCGGGTCGCCGACCTCGGGAGCTTCTGATGTCCGCCACCACCACTGCTGTGCCGCGCCTGCAGGCCCGTGACGTCACCGTCAGATGGGGTGACGTGGTGGCCGTGGCCCGGGTCGACCTGACCGTGGAGACCGGCGAGGTCGTGGCGCTGCTGGGGCCCTCCGGGTGCGGCAAGTCGTCGCTGCTGGCCGCGATCGCCGGGTTGGTCCCGCACGGTGGCGAAGTCCGGATCGACGACGTCGACGTCAGCCGGGCCCGGCCCGACCAGCGCGACCTGGGCCTGATGTTCCAGGACGGGGCGTTGTTCCCGCACTTGGACGTGGCCGCCAACGTTGCGTTCGGGCTCCGGATGCACGGTTGGGAACGACACACGCAGGACGAGCGGGTGGAGCAGGTGCTCGACCTCGTCGGCCTCGCGGGCCTGGGCGGGCGCCGGATCGAGGCCCTCTCGGGCGGGCAGGCCCAACGAGTCGCGCTGGCCCGCGCGATCGCGCCCCAACCTCGATTGCTGCTGCTGGACGAACCCCTGACGTCGTTGGACGCGCGACTGCGTGACCGCCTGCTGGACGAGCTGCCCGACGTGTTCGCCGCAGTCGACGCCGCCGTCGTCCACGTGACCCACGACCAGGACGAGGCCATGGCACTGGCCGACCGAGTGGCCGTCATGCGGGCCGGTCGGATCGTGCGGGTCGATGCACCGGCCGCGTTGTGGGCGGACCCCGGATCGGCCTTCGTCGCCTCGTTCCTGGGCTGGAGCAACATCTTCCCCGCCGACGCGACCGTCGGCGGGCAGGGTGGCCCGCGACTGGTCCCGGACCGTGTCCTGGCAGACCGGGGCGATCCCACCCTGGTCGGGGTCGACCCGGGACGGGTCGTGGTCCGCGCTGCGGGCTCGGGCACGGCCGAAGACGACGCCGTATGGCCCGGCAGGGTGGTCCGCCACCGGGTCGCCACCGACCATGCCACCGTCGACGTCCGGTTGGCCGCGGACCTCGTCGTCCGCGCCACCGGCCCGACCCACGCACTGCCCGGACCCGACGCGGACGTCATGGTCACGATCCCCGCCGATGCCTGGCGCGGACTGGCGCCAGATCCAACCGACGCCGCAGACCTCGACTAGCCAGGGGTTACCGCCACTCGGGTTCCGCCGGGTCGGAGGGATCGGAGATCGGGTCCTCCGAGGTCGCCTCGACCTCTCCCCAGCCCAGCGATGTGGGTTGCGCATACCGATGTGACTTGACGCCGCCAGGCGCAGCCAACTCACATCGCTGCGTCGTTTTCACATCGCTGGCGGGAGACTCCGGGTCATCCCCGAGGCGCCGGCATGTGCCGTCCGGCATCGTGTCGTCCGACGTCGACCACGAGGACCGCCTTGTCGCCCGAATCCGCTGCCCGAGCCGCCGCACCAGCGCCACCACCACCACCGCGTCCCGACATCGACCACTGGCACACCGTCCGTCGGGTCCTGCTGGCGATGGCCGGCGTTGCCTCGGTCGTGATCGGCCTCGGCACGATCGCGACCTTCCTGTTGGTCGGCCACTGCGGTGCCTTCGGGGGCACGTGCCCCAACCCGACCCCATTGCTGGACGACCCCGTCTTCGGCGCCGTGCTCGTCGGCATGGGGCTGGTCACCGTGCCGATCGTCCTGTGGCGGCGACGGACGCTCCGAGACCGACTGATCGGGCTGGCCGTGGCCGTGCCGGTGTGCCTGCTCGCGGGACTGCTGGCGGCCGACTGGGCCGCCGGCTGAACCACCCGGACAGCATGCGATCGCGGCAGCGCGGCCACGACCCCGAAGGGCCATCGCATC
>JBBSMS010000157.1:0-7593 GCA_038233055.1 Nitriliruptorales bacterium | reverse complement strand
TGCCGGTAACGTTCACCACGACGGTGCCCCTTCGCTGCGATCTCGTTTGGCCAGATACCTCCGAGATTCGCCGCGACAGGGGCACTTGTCACGGAACCGGCCCGACCCGGCCCTCACCCATCTGCAATATCAGGGTCAGAGCGCCTTGCCCGGGTTGAAGCGGCCGTCGGGGTCCAGCGCGTGCTTGACGGCGCGCTGGGTGGCGAGTTGGACCGAGTCGAGTTCGCGGTCCACGAACGCGCGCTTCAACGTCCCGACGCCGTGCTCGGCGGCGATCGTCCCACCCAGTGACAGCGACAGTTCGATCACGGCTTCGAAGGCGACCTTGGCGCGCTCGACCTCGCCGGCATCGTCGGGGTCCAGCACGAAGACCGGGTGGAGGTTGCCGTCGCCGGCGTGGCCGACGGTCGGCATCGCGACGTCGTGGTCACGCGCGATCTCCTCGATGCCGCCCAGCAGTTCGGCCAGGCGTTGGCGCGGGACGGCGACGTCCTCGGGCAGCAGGTGCCTGCCGAGGCGTTCCAGTGCCGGCCACACCTTGCGACGGGCCTCCAGCAACAGGTCGCCCTCGGCCGGGTCGTCGGTGTGGTGGACCTCGGCGCCGTGCGCGCTGCAGATGGCGGCCATCGCGGTGATGGCGTCCGTCGACCCGTCGCCGGCGGCCTGGACGACCAGCAGGCAGGCGGCCTCGGTGTCCAGGCCCATCCGAAACGCAGCCTCGACGTGGCGAAGCGACTGGCGGTCGATGATCTCCATCACGCTGGGCTCGTGGCCGGCCGCGAACACCTCGGCGATCGCCGACCCGACCGCGGGCAGTTCGTCGAACGAGGCCACCATGGTCGACGGTTCGGGCGGGGTCGGCACCAACTTCACGGTGACCTCGGTGATGATGCCGAGCACGCCCTCGGACCCGACGAACAACCCGGTGAGGTCCAGCCCGGTGGTGGACTTCAGGGTGTGGCGCCCGGTCCGCATGACCTCACCGGAGGCCAGCACGACCTCCAACCCGATCACGAAGTCGCGGGTGACCCCGTACTTGACGCAGCAGAGCCCACCGGCGTTGGTGGCGACGTTGCCGCCGATGCTGGAGATCTCGAACGAGGCCGGGTCGGGCGGGTAGGCCAGCCCGTGCGCGGCGACCGCGGACTTGAGGTCGGCGTTGATGACCCCGGGCTGGACCCGCGCCATCCGGTTGGTCGTGTCGATGTCGACGATGGCATCCATGCGGTGCAGCGACAGGACCACGCACCCGTCGACGGCGTTGGCCGCACCGGCCAGGCCGCTCCCGGCGCCCCGGGCCACGACCGGCACGTCGGCGGCGTTGGCGGCCTCGACCGCCGCGACCACCTGTTCGCGGGTGCGGGGCATGACCAGGACGGCGGCCGTGCCCGGTCGTTCGAAGATCGCCCGGTCCTGCGAGTAGGTCGCCACCACGTCGACGTCGTCCTGGATGCAGTCCTCCGGCAGCCGATCGCGCAGTTCGTCGAGGATCCCCATGGCTGGTACCGGCCCTTCCAGTGCGGTCGAGGTGGTCGAGGTGGTCGGTCGGAATCGAGTGTGGCCGAGTTGGCAGGCACGTGCAGCCCGGCCGGTCCTGCCCGGCGCCGCAGGGATCGGGCACGGCGGCCGACTGCCCACACCGTCGCCCGTCGGACCACGGTCCGTCGAGTCCACCGGATCAGCGGGGTGGGCCGTCCTCGAAGGGGTAGGTGAAACCGACGCGGCGGCGGACCTCGTCGAGCACACCGTGGGTGGCCAGGGGGGTCGTCGGCGCCAGGAACATGCTCCGAGCAGCGGCCGGTCCGACCACCTCGTCCTCGGCGATCCAGGTCTCAGGACGTCCCGGCAGTGCTCCACTACCGCCCCAGCCCGGAGGAACGTCGTGCGCAACGCCCCAAGGACGAATCCCGCGTCATGCGACCATCGACCGCTATCGTCCGGTCGGGGCGGATGGGGCGAGATGTCATCGTGACACGCGTGTCGAGACTGGCGGTGCTGGCCGTGGCCGGCGTGCTCGCGGCATGCACGTCGGGCGGGTCGACGGTGGACGCCACGCCGAGCCGGACGGCCAGCACGGCGCCGACCACCTCGTCACCGACGCCGAGCGCGTCCAGCACGTCGACTCCCGTCACGACCGACGACGGCTTGGTCGTGGTGGACGCCGGCGCCGAACCGCGGTCCGACCTGTCGAGGACCGACAACCTGGACGCGACAGTGGCGATCGCCGCGACCTCGAGTGGCACCTCCACGCTCGACGGCGACACCCGGGCGACCGCGTCGTCCGCGGACTACCGCGTGGCCGTCCGCCTGGAGCCGTCCAACGGCGCGGCCCCGTCCGCGGCCGACGACAGCCCGTCACCGGCAGCGACGCCCGCGCCGGACACCACCCCGTCACCCGACAACGCCGCTCCGGTCGTCGAGACCCACGTGCTGACCGCCACGCCGGAACTGGTGGACGTCGACATCGCGGGCCCGGTCCCCAACACGCTCGGGTACTGGGAGTGGAACGTCGACGGCTCCGGGACGATCCTGGGGATGGAGGCCCGGGAATGGACCGTCCCGGTGCACCCGGACCTGCGCGAGCTCCTGACCTTCTCGCACCTGGTCCTGGAGGTCCCGGACGTACCCGTCGGGACGGGGGCCCGGTGGACGCGCGAACTCGACGACGGGACCCTGCTGGACGTAGTACTCGACGACGTGGCCGACGACACGGTCGCGGCGACCTCCACGGTCACGGCGGACGTCGAGGGCGGGCGCCTGGACGTGACCGTCGCGGGGACCTGGGAACGGACCACGCTGGTCGCGGTCGACGTCACGGCGACCACCGAGGAGTCCGCGAGCGGCGACGTGGTCGTCGACGGCACGCCGACCACGATGGACGTGACCCGCAGCACCGAACGCCGACTCGTGCGGGAGGAGGCGTGATGCGCCGCGTGACGATCCTGCTCGCGGCCGCGGCGCTGGTCGCCGTGGCGACGACGAGCACGGCCTCGGCGCAGGCGCGGCCGGCCTGCAATGACGGGGTCGGCAACGTCAAGGACCAGGTCCGGGGCAGCATCATCGACGCCATCCTTCCCGACTGGGTGATCGATCACCCGTGGGGACCCGAGGCGCCCGCCGACCTCTGGGGTCGGTGCATGGATCCCTATCTCGGCCCGGTCCCCGGCCCCGGTTCCAACAGCGGCGAACCTCACATCGTCACCCAGGACGGGCTCGCGTACGACCTGCAGGCCGCCGGCGATGTGGTGCTGCTGGCCACCGACGACGACCGGGTCGAGATCCAGGCCCGGTACGTCCGGGACGGTGCCGTCACGTGGGTCGGTGGCGTCGCGGTCGGCACCCGGGGCGGCTCGGTGACGGTGGGCGGTGACGTCGACCCCGGGTCCGCGCCCCGGACGGTCGCGGTCGACGGTGAGCCGGTCGACCTCGGACCACTGGGCTTTGCGTCCTTCGACGGAGGCATCGTCTTTGTCGACGAGGACACCACCGAAGTCCTGCTGGACGACGGAGCGGGCCTCCGGGTGGTGGGACGGCACGTGGACTTCTACACCCCGCCCGACTGGGCCGCCACGTTCCGGGGTGTCATGGGCAACGGGAACGGCGACCCCACCGACGACGTCGCACGTCGTGACGGCGCCGTCATCGACCCGACCGACACCGACATGCTGTACGGGCTGTGGCTGGACGACTGGCTGGTCGCTCCCGGCGACTCGCTGTTCCCCACCCCGTTCGACGAGTCCTGGGGTCCCACCCGCCCCGACGAGGTCGTGACGCTGGCGGACCTGCCGCCTGCGGACGTGGCCGCCGCGGCGGCGCGGTGTCGCGCGGCGGGATGGACCACCGGTGCCGGCCTCGAACAATGCACCTTCGACGTGGCGGTGACCGGCGACGAGCGGTTGGCCGATGAACGACCGGCCACGGCGGACGTCCCCATGGTTCCCGTGGCGGCATTGGAGCCGACCGTGGACGTGGCGATCGACCTCACCGGCGGTGACGAGGTGGGACCGGACCAGCCCGTCCCGGGCGCCGGCAGGATCGAGGGTCCCAACGACGCTGACGACCACCGACTGGCCGCCACCGACGGCAAGCGCTGGCTGGTGCCGACCCAGCCGTGCTCGGCACCGCTCGCCGCGGTCGCGTACGTGATGGTCGACGACGGACCACCGACAATCCTCCCCCTGACCTGTGGGGCCGCCCACCCCCTGCCGCGAACGGCAGTGACCCTGCGGGTGGTGGACCCGTCCGGGCTGGGCCGTGACTACGGCTTCCGCATCAGCCCGACCCCCGATCCGGTGGTGGTTCCGTCGACGGTCGACGCCACTGTCGGAGAACCGGTCGACCTGGTCGTGTCGGCCCCGACCGAAGTCGCATCGGCCCGGCTGTCGTTGACCGCCGGCCAACGGATCTTCGTCGAGACGCTCGCGGAACTGCCCGGCACGGTGGCCCTGGACGGTCCCGACGGGGAGCGCGTGGCCAGTTGGGCGCCGTTCCTCGACTCCGGCGTGATCGTCATTGCAGTCGACGGGGAGTACGTCCTGTCGCACACGCCGGTGCAGGAGCTCACCGGGACCCTGACCGCGCTGGTGCACGACGTCCCCGACGACGTGGTCGAGTCGGCCGCGGTCGGTGACGAGGTCAGCCTGGACGTCGCGGGGCCTGGCCAACTCGTGTCGGTCACGCTCGACCTCGCCGCCGGTGACACGATCGAGGTCGCGACGCTGGAGTCGGTCCCCGGAATGTTCGTGCTGGTCGCCCCGGACGGCACGCCGGTCCCGGAGGACGGCACCGAGTCGACGAACTGGCCCCCGTTCCTGGGGTCCGGCCCACGCACGGCCACCGTGTCCGGCATGCACACGATCACCTACGACGCCATCGGCGCCAACGTCGGGCCGATCACATTCTGGATCGACCGGGGGTGACCCGGCCCCGGGCATGGGTCAGTCCCACCAGAAGGGCCATGTTCAACTACGACTGGGAGCTGACCCCACCGCCGGATCTCCGAGCGCTTCCGCGACAACCCGCAGGGGTTCGCGGACGCGTTCGCCCGCGCCTGGTTCAAGTTGACCCACCGCGACATGGGCCCGATCGAGCGCTGCCTGGGGCTTCTGCTGCTGGACCGCGCGTTCATGCTGGAACTGTCCGGCCCGGAGATGGCGGCACTGCTCGGTGGCCTCCGCGTGCTGGGCGCCAACCTGCTCGACATGGGCACGGCGTGGGAGCCGGTCGGCGAGGCCGACGACCTGTTCGAGGGTCGCGACCGCCACACCGGCGACAAGAGGTGGGACGCCACCCGCGTCGACCTGGTCTTCGGGTCCAACGCCCAGCTCCGCGCGATCTCGGAGGTCTACGGCAGCGACGACGCCGCCGACGAGTTCGTCGAGCGCTTCGTCGAGGGCTGGATCAAGGTCATGAACCTCGACCGCTTCGACCTCCGCTGAACCGCCAACGACCCGGCTCAGTTGGTGAGGTCCTGGGTGACCTCGGTGGTGAAGGCGATGTCGTCCATGCCGAACAGCCGGAAGGCCTCCAGGGTGCCAGCGCGCTCAGGAGACTCGTAGATGGCGTCGACCCAGACCTTGGCGGTCTCCCCGACGCCCAGTTCCGTGACGCTGCCCTGGACGTAGCCCAGTTCCGTGACGGGGTCCACGTCGCAGTTGAAGTACTCGTTGCTCTGTTCCTCGTCGGCAGTGCCGTCGAAGATCGGGTCAAGGCTCGGTCGGAACACGATCACGCCGCCGTCGCCCGCCATGGGGCCGCCGGGAAGGACCTCGACGGTGCCCAGCACGAAGTAGCAGGCACCGTCGTCGTAGTCACCGGAGCTGTTGAGGGGGACGGCCGCGAGGCCCTCGTAGGTGAACAGGATCTCGCCGTCGGAGTAGGTGTCACCGGCGGCATACCGACCGCCTGGGCCGCTCGGCGCGTACTCGCTGGCAGCCGTCTCGGTGAGTGCGGCGCTCGCCTCTGTGGGTGAGGCCCCGGTGGTGGCGTCAGTCGTCGGCGCGTCCGACGTCGCCGGATCCACGCCGGTCGTCGTGGCCGCGGCGGAGGGCGAGGCATCGCCGGTCGACGCAAGTTCCGGCTGAGCCGAAGAACAGGCGACGAGCAGCGCCGCCGTGGTCACGGCCAGGACGAGCCCGGCGGATGGGCGTCGGTGGGCGGGGGGACGAGCGAGCATCTACATGCCTCTCGGGGCGTGGGAACGGGCGAGGACCCGGAGGACCACGGCACGCGCATGATACGTCCGCGGCCCCCGATCCTCGGACCCGCATGGTCCGCCGCGTCAGGTGCCCGGGGTGGTGTCGGCGACGACCTCGTCGAGCGTCCGTCCGGTGCGCACCGACTCCGGCTGGGTGGACACCGGGTCGCGGCCCGCGTCGGCGTGCTCGTCGTCGACCTTGACCAGCAGCCAGTTGTCGTGGTCGCCACCCAGGCGTGCCCGCGTCAGCGCCCAGCCACCCCGCACCTTGTGGCCCTCCAACCACACCGTGACGTGGCCGCGCGCGATCGCCGTGGCCACGTCGACCTCCATGCCGTCGTCGTCGGTGGTCAGGTTCCGGTAGTGCCCGGTGTCCCAGACGATGACCCCGCGCCCCGGCCGGTCACCGCTCGGTCCTTCCACCTCGGCATGGGTGAGGTCGTGGTCTCCGACGTGCACGGCCAGGCGGCGCTTGCGTGGGTCCGTCGACGGGCCCTTCGGCACGGCCCAGGAGGCCAGTACCCCGTCGACCTCGAGGCGCACGTCGAAGTGCCGCGCGGTGGCAGCGTGTTCCTGGATCACGAATCGCGGTCGCTCGATCGACGACCACGTCGCGTCGGCAGGTGGCGCGGACGGTGCCCGGGCCGTGTCGGCGGCGAGGTTGACGATCACCCGGTCCAGCAGGGACTCGAGCCGCGCACGGTCGTCGCCGTCCAGGCCGGCCAGCATCCGGTCCTGGACCTCGCCGGCGATCGCGTGGCCCGCGGCCAGCGCCGCCGCGCCGTCGGGTTCGATCCGCGCCAGGACCTCGCGGGCGCTCGACGGGTTTGGCTCCCGCGTCACCAGGCCATGGTCGTCGAGGTCGCGCACCAGGCGGGTCATGGTCTGGGGGGTGACGAAGCACTTCCGGGCGAGTGCGGCATTGGACAGGGCCCCGTGGTCGTCCAGCGCGGCCAGCGCGGCGTAGCGCGACATCGTCAGGCCGACGTCCGCCATTCGTCGCTCCATGGCGGTGCGCAACTCGTTCTGGGCCCGCTTCAGCAGGTAGCCGGGTTGTCGGTCGGTGGGTTGCATGACCGTAAGCATACATATAGTGTCGATATCGCAAGACCCTAAGCATGCTGACGACAGGAGACCCGATGTCCGGCCGCACGATCACCCCACGCGGGCCGTTCCGCCTCGATGCCGCCACGACGTTCCTGCACGGCTTCACGCCGGCTGGCTATGACCGTCCGGACGACGGCCACCTGCATCTCGCGATCATCGTGGAGGGGACCTGGGAGCCGGCCGCGGTGTGCGCGACCACCGACGGGTCCGACGTCCACGTCGAGTCCGCCGGGGCCGGTGCGGGCGACCAGGCCGAGGACCAACTCGTTCGCATCCTGTCGTTGGACCTC
>JBBSMS010000156.1:0-7604 GCA_038233055.1 Nitriliruptorales bacterium | reverse complement strand
GTGCCCGTGGTCGGACGCGCGGAACGACACGGGTGCTGCACGGTCGACCCCGAAGCCGGTCACCTCGCGATCCAGTCGCGGCAGGTCGTCGAGGTCGAACAGGCCCATCACGACGCGTTGGCGCAGGCCGTGCTCGATGGTCCCGCGCCGCCGGTGCACGACGACGCCGGGATACAGGGCGGAGGCCGGCGTGGTCATGGCGCCACCACCGCGGCCGCGGGACGGCCGTCCCGGCGGGCCGGGGCCTGGCCACCGGCGATCGCGGTGCCCACGGCCAGGCCCGACTCGAGCCCGTCCTCGTGGAATCCGTACCCCGTCCATGCCCCGCACACCCAGGCGCCGTTGACGCCCTGGATCGTGTGGAGGTCGCGTTGCGCGGCCACGACCCCAGGCCCCAGCAGGGGGTGCCGGAAGTCCCGTTCGGTGATCGTGCCGACCAGGGCCCGGGTCGGGTTCAGGGTGACGAAGAGGTCTGTGTCGGTGTCCAGTGGCTGGAGGTTGTTCATCCAGTAGGTCACGGCGACCTCGCCGTTGGCAACCACGTTCCACGACGCCCACAGCGAGCGCTCGTCCGGCATCACCGAGGCATCGGTGTGCAGGACCGCGCGGTTGTCGCTGAAGGGGAAGGACCCCAGCAGGTCGCGCTGGGCAGGCGTGGCGAGGTCGCCCAGCAGCCAGCGGGTCGTGTCCGCCGGGATGGCGAAGACCACGTCGTCGGCGTGGAGCAGGTCACCGTCCTCGACACCGCCGTTGACCTCCACCACCCACTGGCCGGCGTCGCGATGGACGCCGGTCACGACCGCGTCGTGGCGCATGGTGCCTGCGACCCGGTCGACCAGGGCCTCGACATAGTGTCGTGAGCCACCCCGGACGGTTCGCCACTGCGGGCGGTCGGTCAGGTCGAACAGGCGGTGCTGGTCGAAGAACGTGACGATGCTGGACAGCGGCATGCGCTCGACGTCGGCGCCGGGCGACGACCAGATCGCGGACACCATGGGGACCACGTAGTCGTCAACGACCACGTCGCCCAGGACCGCTCGTGCCTCACCGATCGTGACGTCCGCACCGGCCAGCGCCCGCGCCCGTCCGCCCAGCGCGAGGATCCCGCCGACCCGCTGCCACGCCCGACGGTCGCGCCAACGGCCGTTGCCGAGCAGGCCGGCAGTGCTGCCCTCGAAGTCGCCGGCCGGCGTCTGGACCGACAGCGACATCGTCGACGGCGCCACGTCCACGTCGAGGTCGGCGAACAGGGCCAGCAACTCGGGATAGGTCTCGTCGTTGAAGACGATGAACCCCAGGTCGACGTCGACGCCCAGTCCCTGGACGTGGTGGGTGACCGCGTTGCCCCCCAGGTGGTTTCCCGCATCGACCACGACCAGGTCGGGGTCGTCCCGCAGCGCCCAGGCGGCGCCAAGACCGGCAATGCCGGCTCCGATCACGACGGTGCTCACGCTCACGACTCGCTTCAAGAGGGATCTGTGGTCTGCATGGCTCCGACGCCGCCATGACAGTAGCCATTCGAAGCGGACCGATCGGACGGATTGCCCACCACCCCCTCCCCGACCCACCACGCCCCCGAGTGGGTGCACCCGGGCCGCCCCGCCGGACCACGTGCACCCACTGGGGAGTGGCAGCGGCGTTGGGTGGAGGTAGGCGGGGCATACGATCTGGGCCGGTGTCGAACGAGGGAGCCCAGGTGGGGTCGCGACGAGGTGGACCGGCGTCGACCCTGCGTGCCGCCGACGGGCCGATCACGGTCGTGCGGGCCGGTCGGGTCGACTACCGCCACGGGTGGGCATGGCAACGCCACCTGGTTGCGGCGCGTGCGGCCGACGAGGTCGGGGACGTCCTGTTGCTGGTCGAGCATCCTCCCACCTACACGCTCGGCAGCCGCGCCGACGCCAACAACATCCTGCTCGACGAGGCCGGCCTGCACGCTGCCGGCATCGAGGTGGTCCAGTCCGACCGCGGCGGCGACGTCACCTACCACGGACCCGGGCAGGTGGTCGGCTACCCCATCCTGGCGCTGTCCGGCCCGCGGGTCGTGGACTACGTCCGCGCCCTGGAGGAACTCAACCTGCGCATGCTCGCCCGCCACGAGGTCGAGGCCGGGCGGATCCCCGGCCTGACCGGCGTCTGGACCTCGCAGGGCAAGGTGACCGCGATCGGCGTCCGGGTCAGCGCGGCCCGGGTGACCCAGCACGGCTGGGCCACCAACGTCGACCCGGACCTCGACCACTTCCGCGGGATCGTCCCGTGCGGCATCGACGACCGGCCCGTGACCTCGCTGGCCGACCTGGGCGTGGAGATCACCCGCGACGACGTGGTCGACGCCTCGGTGGCGGCCTTCGGCGACGTGTTCGCCGCCGACCTGGTCGAGGCCACGCCCGATGACCTCGGGCCGTCCAGCCTGTCCGCGGTGACGGTCGAGCCGATCGGCTGACGCGACCGACGTCGGGCTTGGCCGGCCTCAGGCGAAGCGGCGCAGCACGCCCCGGGGCACCAGCGGCAGGACGCCACGGCCGACGACCTTCCACCAGCCGGGCAACCAGGCCTCCTCCGGCCGATCGTCCAGGATCTCGACCAGTTCGGCGACCGCGGGCGTCGTGTCGGTCTTGAACCGGGTCGTCACTCCCGCGGTCATCTCGGAGTCGACCCAGCCGGGCAGCACGGTGGTGACGTCGACACCGGTGCCGCGACAGTCCAGCGCCAGTGCCCCGCCGAGGTGGCGCAGCGCGGCCTTGCTCGCGCCGTAGGTGGCCAGCGACCCCGGCATGGGTCGCACCGCCGCCACCGACGACACCAGGACGAGGTGGCCGCGATCGCGTGGACGGAACAACGACAGGGCGACCTCGGCCTGCGCCATGGCGCCCAGCAGGTTGACTTCGAACAGGGCGACGTTGTCCCGGTGGTGCCCGGTGCCGATCCGCGCACCGCCGCCGGTCCCGGCGTTGACGACGACGCGGTCGAGGCCCCCGTGGACACCATCGGCCGAGCGGATCGCCGCATCCACGGCGTCGGGATCGCGGACGTCGAGTTCGTGGACGGTGGCCATCACGCCGAGTGACTGGAGCTCGCTGGCCAGCCCGTTGAGACGGTCGACGCGGCGAGCCGCCAGCGCGACATGTTCACCGCGGGCGGCGAGTTGGCGGGCGAGTTCGGCTCCGATGCCGGAACTCGCCCCGGAGATGAAGGTGGCAGTCATGCCGGCCACCCTATGCGCCACCCCGCAACGCTCCTGCCGCCGGTCGCGACCGGGGGCGTCGATACGATCGGAGCGTCACACCACTCCCCCGTCGACCCGCCAGGAGCCCGCACCGTGGCAGCCGAACATGTCATCCCGCCCGGCACGCGCACGCTCGACGTGCTGACCCGAGAACGCACCCAACGGGCCGGCGTGGTCCGCAAGACCATCGACACGTCGTTGCCCGCCGGCCGAAAGCCGGAGTGGCTCAAGGTCAAGGCCTCGTTCGGGGACAACTTCACCGACCTCAAGCGCCTGATGGGCGACCTCGAACTGAACACGGTCTGCGAACAGGCCCGTTGCCCCAACATCTACGAGTGCTGGGAGATGCGCGAGGCAACCTTCCTGATCGGGGGCTCGGACTGCACCCGGCGCTGCGGGTTCTGCCAGATCAAGACCGGCAAGCCGGCCGACTACGACCGCGACGAACCCCGCCGGGTTGCCGAAGCCGTCGAGCACCTCGGCCTGCGCTTCGTCGTCGTCACGATGGTCGCCCGCGACGACCTCGACGACAACGGCGCCTGGCTGATCGCCGAGACCATCCGCCAGGTCCGCGCCCGCACGCCCGACGTCGGCATCGAGGTCCTGCCCAGCGACTTCGGCTACGGCCAGGACCCGGCCGCAGGCCGCGCGGCACTGGACCTGGTCCTGGACGACCCACCGGACGTGTTCGCATTCAACCTCGAGACCACGCGACGCCTCTTCAGGGAGATCCGTCCGTCGTTCGACTACGACGGTGGCCTGGCGTTCCTCGCACTCGCACGCGAGCGGTTCCCCGCGTCCACGGCGATCAAGTCCAACATCATCGCCGGGATGGGCGAGACCGACGGCGAGATCCTCGAGGTCATGCGTGACCTGCGCGACGCCGGCGTCCAGTTGCTGACCATCGGCCAGTACCTGCAGCCCTCGGACCAGCACCTCCACCTCGACCGCTACGTCACGCCGGAGTCGTTCGAGACGTTCCGCCGGTACGGCGAGGACGACCTGGGCTTCGACCACGTCGAGTCGGGACCGATGGTGCGTTCGTCCTACCACGCCGGTGACCAGGCGACCGATGCCGGGGCCTGGAACCACGACCGCGACCGCCTCCCGGTCCTGTAGGTGGCGCCGCCGGACGAGCGGGACATCGGGGAGTCGAACGACGAGTCCCGCGGTGGCCGTTGGCGACGCCTCGGCCTGGCCGCCCTGCTGGGCGGCGCGGCCGTCGCCCACCTGGTGGCGCCCGACGCGTTCGAGGCGATGGTGCCGCGGGCCCTCCCGGGTCCGGCCTCGGCATGGAACCTCGCGGCCGCGGTCGCCGAGGCGACGACCGCGGCCCTGCTGGCCAACCGTCGCACCGCTCGCGTCGGTGGCTGGCTGGCGGCGGCGACCTTCGTGGCCGTCTTCCCCGCCAACGTCGAAGCGGCGGTCCGCGGTGGCTACGGCGCCGCGCCACCACCGTTCAACTCGGCCGCCGCCGCGTGGCTGCGACTGCCCGTGCAGATCCCGCTGGTCTGGTGGGGCATCGCCGTCGCCCGCCACGCGAGCGGACCTCGTTGAGCCGTCGGTCGGCGACCAGGTTGCCGTCCGGCCCAGCGGCCTTCCCGACCGCCACAACGTCGGACCGGCGCAGGCGTCAGGCCTTCTCGTCGTCCGCGGATCCGTCGTCCTCGGCCGGGCCGACGGCCGCCCCGGATGCGGTGCCGCCGTCCGTGCGATCGTCGGCCTCGGTGCCGCGGTCGCCGAACACCTCGCTGTCGGTGCGGATCCACAGTTGCCGCTGGGGGAACGGGATCGCGATGTCGGCGTCGTCCAGTGCGAGCTTGATGCGGCGGCGCAGTTCCCGTGCGACGCCCCACTGCTGGCCGGGCAGGGTCTTGATCGACATCCGGATGACCACGGCGTCCGCGCTGAGGTCCTGGATGCCCTGGATGTCGGGCTCCTCGAGGATGACGTTGTCGTAGTCGGGGTCGTCGACCATGGCCGTCGCCACGGCCGTGATCACCTCGCGGGCGGTGTCGACGCTGGCGTCGTAGGCGACCCCGATGTCCAGCACGGCGCGGGCCCAGTCCTGGCTCATGTTGCCGACCCGGAGGATCTCGCCGTTCGGGACGTGCCACAGCGTGCCGTCGACGGACCGCAGCGAGGTGGTCCGCAGCGACAGCGACTCGACCACGCCGGCGGCCTCCCCGACGTCGATGACGTCGCCCACGCCGAACTGGTCCTCGGCCAGCATGAACAGCCCGGACAGGAAGTCCTTGACCAGCGACTGGGCGCCGAACCCCAGTGCCACGCCGACGATCCCGGCACTGGCGATCAGCGGACCGAGGTTGATGTCGAAGGCACCGAGGGCGACCATGATCCCCACGGTCCAGATCACCGCGGTCGTGATGCTGACGATGACCTGGGCCAGTGACTCGACCCGGAGTTCCCGGCGCGGATCGAGGAAGGTGGCCTCGCCGCCCGGTGCGATCTCGGTCAGCCGCCCCCCGTGGCGGGGATCCGCCAGGCGCCGGGCAACCCGTCGCACCACGCGGCCGAGCCCGAAGGCCAACACGGCCGTGACGACCAGGATGGCGATCGCCTCCCCGAGCGGGGCCACGACGCCGGCCACCAGGCGGCCGAGCCAGGTGCTGCCGGTTTCGCGTGACACCCACTCGCACACGCCACCGGCGGTGTCACAGGTCGTCTGGGCCAGGAAGTCCACGCGGTTCCTCGTCGGTCGTCCGGATCGAGTCGACCGACCAGCCTAATGGCACGCCGCGGCGGCCTAGACCTCGAACACCGGCGTGACGACCGTGGACGCCTCGGCGTCGGTGCCTTTGACCATCACCTGCACCATGCCCGGCGGCACGTCCTCGAACACGAAGCGCCCGTCGTCGACGGTCGCCCGGCGCCGGGTGTCGTCGCCCAGGCGCAGCGTCACCGTGACCGGGGTGTCGCTGGTGATCCACCCGTCCATCCGGCGCCGGTCGCGTGCGGACTCGACCACCGCGATCGTCACGGCCATGTCGTCGGCCGTGAAGGTCATCGTCATGGCCTGGTCCTCGGTGCCACGGACGCCCGCCAGGTCACGACCCGTCCGGGTCGCCTCGGTGATGCTGGCGACCTCGACCTCCAGTTCCTCCAGCGCCACCGCGAAGGTGGCGCGCTCGACCAGGCCCGGTGGCATCGGGTCCAGCACCGCCGCCGCGCGGGCGATGCCGGCCAGCAGGTCGCGGTCACGGTCGTCGACCGGCCCGGTGGCCAGGCGCTCGACCTCGACCGTGTCGTCCGCGCGATCGGGGGATCCGTCCTCCATCACTGGTCCTCCCACGTCGGGTCCTCGGCCAGCAAAACGCGCAACTTGGCGAGGCAGCGACCCCGGGTCGGGCCGATGCTCCCGATCGGCATGCCGAGCGCCTCCGAGATGGCCGCGTAGTCCGGACGGTCCGCGAACGCGATCACCCGCAGCAGCGCCTGGCACCGTTCGGGCAGGGCCTGGACGTGCGCCCACAGGCGTGCCGCCTCGTCGTCGAGCTCGACCGCCTCGTCCGGTTCGCGGGCAGGTGTGCTCGTCGCCACCCAGTCGACCGCGTCGGGGTGTTGGTGCGCAATGGTCTCGCCCAGGTCGTCGCCACGGACCGGACGATCGCGCCGGGCCGCCCGCCACGCGTCGCGCTTGGCGGTGGTCACCAACCACGAGACCACCGCGCGAGGTTCCTCGATGGCGTCGGCCCGGCGAACCAGCGCCAGCCATGCCCGTTGCACGACGTCCTCGGCCGTGGTCCGGTTGCAACCCTGGCTGCGGACGACGTGCCACAGCAGGGGTGTGACCTCGGCGACGAGGTCGTCGAAGCCGGACCGGTCCCCGGCCAGGTGGCGCCGGAAGCACTGCTCGGCGCGGTCGGTCAGCGTCGCCGTGGTCATGGTCGCGCCGCCGGACCCCGCGCCAGCGCGTTCCCGCAGGGGGATCGGCGGTCCCACGCGGACCCGCCGTCGGAGGATGCTCGGTGCCTGCCAGTACTCACGGGGGAACCCTTTCCTGCACGCGACGCGACCCGCAGGCCACGCCTCGTCCGCCCACGTGGCAGCCTAGGTGGCCGGGACCACGCCGTGCGTGCACGCCAGACCCGAGGTGGCCGGGCGCCGGGGAAGGGGAGGGCCGACGGTGACCTCGTGATACGGGCACCGGCCCCGGCTCGTGCGACCAGCGCACAAGGATGGTCGCCGATGTCTCAAGCGGCCATCCACCTGCTCTGACCCAGATATCGCAACGGGGTGGTCGGAGGTTGGCCTGATCGGGTGATGGGGCGTGGCAGTGGTCGGTGACGTGGCCGTCGGGACGGTCGTGGGCCGGTTGATGGGGTCGAGACGGGGGTGCGGCGGCTTGTCGGGGGCT
>JBBSMS010000155.1:0-7623 GCA_038233055.1 Nitriliruptorales bacterium | reverse complement strand
GATTCTTGTGCGTCGGCGGTAGTGATGAAGCTGTTGAACGTGCCATGCAGCGGGGACGGTGTCAGAGAGCGGGTGAGGGGAATCGAACCCCCGTCACCAGCTTGGGAAGCTGGGGCTCTACCATTGAGCTACACCCGCAGGGTCGCCGATCCTACCCAAAGGCTCGACCCTGCCACCAACCGTCGACCGGACGCCGGACGTCACTGCGCGACGCACCTGACGCCCGCTGTCCGACCCCTGCGAGGTCCGCGTGATCCTGTCCGACCGCACCATCCGCGCCGCGTTGGAGTCGGGCCGGATCGGCATCGACCCGCTGGGTCCCGACGCCATCCAGCCGTCGTCGGTCGACGTCCGGGTCGACGACGCGTTCCGGGTGTTCGCCAACCATCGCTACCCGTTCATCGATCCGACGACCGACCAGCCCGAACTGACCGACCTGGTCGAGGTGGCCGACGGCGAACCGTTCGTGCTGCACCCGGGCGAGTTCGTGCTGGGCTCGACCGTCGAGCAGATCACGTTGCCCGACGACCTGGTCGCGCGGCTGGAGGGCAAGTCGTCACTGGGGCGGCTGGGGCTGCTGATCCACTCCACCGCCGGCTTCATCGACGCGGGCTTCTCCGGCCACGTGACGCTGGAACTGTCCAACGTCGCGACCCTGCCCATCGCGATCCACCCGGGCATGAAGATCGGCCAGTTCGCCTTCTTCGCCCTGGACGGGCCGGCCGAGCACCCGTACGGATCGGCCGGCACGACCTCGAAGTACCAGGGCCAGCAAGGCCCGACCGCCTCGCGCTCCCACCTCAACTTCACCGGCTGAGCACGGCGGCGGCGTCAGATCGTGTCAACCGCTCGGCGGCGGCGATCGCGGCCCGTGATCACATGCCGATGCTGCCGCGGGGTGGCTCGCACGGTGCGTCGGCGAACTGGACCAACTCGGCCTCGCCGGCGTTGACGACGAAGCCTCGTCCCGGGCCGATCGCGGTCCGCAGGTGGCGGGGGAGCGTCGTCCCCAGCAGGTCCCCGTCCAGCGCCAGGTCGGGCTGCAGCAGGATCCCGGTCTCGCTCGTGCGCAGGGTCCGCTGCCAGGCCCCGAAGCCGCCGCGGACCTCGTCGGGACGACCGGTCACGACCAGGTGGAGGTCGGCGCGAGCCGCGACCAGGTCGGCCAGCAGGTCGTCGTCACCACACCAGCGGACGTCGTCCACCAGCACGAACCACGGGTCGCCGCGGGTCGCCCCAGCGGCCAGGACCCGGGCCAGCCCGGCCGCGGAACCGGCCGCGTCCAGTGACGGCCAGCCGTGGAGGGCCGAGCGATCGGCATCGCAGAGGGCGACCTGGATCGCGTCGGGCAGGACCTCGCGCAGTCGTGCGGACAGCACCTGCAGCGCCGTCGTGCGGCCCGATCGGCTTGGGCCGGCGATCGTGACGTGGTCCCCGGGGTACAGCACCAGCGACCGGGGTTGCCCGGCCCGACCCATGCCGATGGGGAGCAGCAGTGGCCGGGGCCCGGTCGGGGCCGGCAACGACGACAGGTCGACGCGCTCCGGCAGGCCGTGGATGCGATGCGGCGGACGACGCCCGGCCGTCGAGCCGACCCGTGCCGCCACCAGCGCCGGGAGGTCGCCCAACTCGGCCACGCGGGCCACCTGCAGCACGTCGCCGGTCGTGGCGTCCAGGGCACGTCCGGGCACGGGTGGCGGCAGGTCATCGCGGCGGAGGCCGACCAGCGACAGGTCACGGTCGTCCGGGTGGCCCAGCACCAAACGACGTCCGAGGCCTGTCCGCAGCGCGCCGGACAGCCCCGCGACCCGCTCGGTGGCGACCGCCGCGGCGACCCGCATCGGCGGACCGTCGTCCAGCACGGTGGCGAGGTGGTCCACGACCTCCCGCGACGCACGACCGTCATGGACGGCCAGGAACCCGGCCAGGTTGTCCAGCAGCAACAGCAGGCGGGGGAGCGCCTCGCGCTCGGGTGCTGCCAGCGCCTGGCGACGCCGGACCTCGCCGGCCAGCCAGGCCAGCAGGTGGGCGTGGTCGTCGACCTGGTCGATGCCCAGGACGGCCCCGGCATGGGGGAGGTCGCGCAGGTGGGACAATCCCCCGCCTCCCGCGTCGATCCCGTAGAGGTGAAGGTCGTCCGGCCCGTTCGCCAGGGCCGCACTCGCCGCGACCGTGCACAGCACCGTGGTCGTCCCGGATCCGACCGGCCAGACGGCGGTCAGCGCGGACGCGCCGAGGTCCCACCGGGTCACCCGCTGGGCCTGTTCCCGTGGGAGGTCCACCATGCCCATGACGACGCCACCCGAGCGGACCGACGGATCGTCGCCGTCGTCGGACGACACCAGGTCGACGAGCGGGAGGTCGGTCGCCAGCATCGGCAACCACGGCCGGCGCGGCTCGCGGCCGCCGCTCGCGCGGTGGCGAGCAGTCGCGGCGCCCACCACCGTCGACAGGTCGGTCGGAACCTCGTCCTCCGTCGTCGCGTCCGGCAGCGGGGAGGTCGGCGCGAACCGGAACGGGGCCACCCGGACCGGCGCGACCGTGCCGCGCCGGGGTGACGTGGCCAGGGCGGTCTGGACGGCGACCAGGTCACCGTGGCCGCGTCGCACCCAGGCTCGTCCGGGGAGTCGCCGAGGGATCTCGGCTGCCACCGCCTCGTCCACGATGTCCATCGAATCGGTGTCATCCTGGACCCGCAGCGCGATCCGCAGGTTCGTGTTCGCCTTGACGTTCGCGTCCACCGATCCGCGGGGCCGTTGTGTTGCCAGGACGAGGTGCACCCCCAGGCTTCGACCCCGTTGGGCGACCCCGACCAGCGCGTCGAGGAACCCGGGCAGCTCGGCCGCAAGGGTGGCGAACTCGTCGATCACCACGACCAGTCGCGGCAGCGGTCCGTCCGGGCAGCCGCCTGCGACGTAGCCCGGCAGGTCGTCGGCCCCGGCGCGGGCCAGGACCTGTTCGCGATGGCGCAGTTCCGCGTCCAGTGACGTGAGGGCGCGCGCTCCCAGGTGGTCGTCGAGGTCGGTGACCAGACCGACGGTGTGGGGAAGCTCGGCGCACTCGCGGAAGGCCGCGCCGCCCTTGTAGTCCACCAGGACGAACACGACCTGGTCGGGCGTGTGCCGGGCGGCCAGCCCCGCGACCAGGCTGCGCAGCAGTTCCGACTTCCCCGATCCCGTGGTCCCGCCGACCAGTGCGTGGGGCCCGTCAGCCACCAGGTCGATCCACGTGGTGCCGCCGGCCTCGCGGCCGAGTGGGGCTGCCAGGCGAGTTCCTCCGTCGGTGGGATCGCGGTGGTCGGCCCGGCCCGGTCCGACTCCTTGGCCGTCGTCACCGCGCAGGCCCGGCGGGCCGATGTCACCCTCACGCGCCCCGGTCGCGGGGTCCAACAGGTCGGACAGGGGGACGATCGTCGGCAGTGCTGATGCGTTTCGGGGTCGTTCCGGATCGAGCAGGTGGGCCAGCGCGCGGGCCACGCTGGTGGCGGCCGGGCGATCAAGCGTCGCCGGCAGCAGCAGGTCGGGGTCGTCATCCGTCGCGGCGGCCGGTTCGGCCACGGTTGCGGTCGCGTCGTCATGACAGGTGATGACGACCTCGCAGGACGCCGGCAGCCGGTCGGCGTGCTCGGCCAGCACGAACGCGACGACCGTCCCGGCCTCGGGCCGCAGCAAGCCACGGACCGGAGCGGCCGGCCCCGTCACCAGGCCGACGTCGTCGACGACCAGGCCGGTCGTCGGTCCCGCGTCGGGATCCCCGCGACCGCTCGCTGCGTGGCGCGCGGCCAGGGCGGCCACGACGTCGATGGCCGCGCCACGGTCGGCCGCGACCAGGCGGCGACCGTCGACCTCGACATGGGGCAGCCACTTCGCCCAGTCCCAGTCGTCCCGGTGGTCGGGGGCGACCAGGACCGCCAGGGGGAGGTCGGCCGGTCCGTGGAACGTGGCGAGCTGCACCAGCAGGGCCCGTGCGAGGGCCAACGCCGTGGGCCGATGCCCGACCAGGCCCACGACCGGCGTCCGGTCGAGTGCCACCGGTACGGGGCTGGTCGGCAGACGGCGGTGCTCGGCGACCAGGTCCGCCAGTTGGGTGTGCCGGGCCTGGTCCTGCTCCGACCTCCCCACGTCTGCGGGGTCGCCGTCGTCGTGGCGCCGCAGGGGCAGGTCGACCAGCCGGTCGGCGGATCCCACCCGCACCGCGAGGGCATCGGGATCTGCCGGACGGCGTTCCCACAGCCGGGTGCTGGGCTCGGTCGCCTGTCGAATCACCTCGCCGAGGTCCGGGTGCACTGCCTCCAGCCGCGCCCCCGTCGAGAGCCGTGCAGACTCCAGATCGGATCGGAAGCCGTTGACGGCGGCCTCCCACGTCGCGCCGGTCGCCCGGCGGTCACCCCGGTCCCGACGCCGATCGGACCACCACGTCGCGACTGCCATCACCGGTGACAACAGCGCGAACAGGGCGAACCGCAGCTGGCCGGTCATGGCGATCATCGCGCCGCCCATGGCCATCGGTGCCACGACGGCCGCCCATCGCAGGGCCCGTGCCCGCGACCCGGCCTCGGGTGGCGCCGGCACGTCCACCGGCGCCACCGGCCCGGGCCGTGCCGACCGGGGCGGCCGGTCGACCGACCAGCGCCCGTCGACATCGCGATCGCGTAACCCGACGGGGCGGTCGCAGCCGGTTGCCGACGCCACCCGCAGCACGCAGGCGCCGACCCGCAGTGTGACCGGCAGGTCGAACCGCGTCGGTTCGTGCGGGGGCAGCGCGTGGCCGTCGACCCAGGTCCCGTTCCGGGAGCCGTGGTCCTCGACCAGCACGTCGTGATCGGTGGCGACCAGCCGGAGGTGACGGGCGGACACCGTGTCCGAGTCCAGCCGGATCGCCGCCCGATCGTCGCGGCCGACCTCGACGGCCCGTCCCGGTGGTGCCTCCCGACGCGAGCCGCTCCCGTTCCCGGCGACCACGGTGACGACCGCCCCGTCCGGGGTCGAACACGTCCGGCTGTCCACGGCGTGTCGGAGGACGGGCCGGGTCGGGGCGGGCGCGAGCACCGTCCCGTCGGTCACCACGACGTCCGGCAGCGGCGTGGCCACGTCCACGCGGGTCCCGTCCACCCACCAGGCGTCGCCGGGATCCACCACGATGCCGGCCGCGGCCAGCACGTCGGCGAGCTGGGCGTCGGGGGTGGCCACCTCGACGACGAGGTCGCGCGGGGGGTCCACCGCGAGGACGAGACGCATCAGATGTCCAGCGCTCGCAGGGCCGACATGAAGGGGATGGCGAGGAAGATCACGCCGGGGACGAGCGTGGCGACGGCGACGGGTATCCAGACCTGCTGGGCCCGTCGCTCCATGGTCTCGACCAGTTCCCGCTGCACGTCACGCCGGATGGAGCGCGCCTCCTCGGCCAACAGGCGTCCGAGGTCGGTCGCTTCGCGGTTCAGGGACAGGACCGACACGAACTTGTCGACCGCGGGCACGTCGGCCAGGTCGGACCACTCGAGCAGCGCAGTCTCGATGTCGAGTCCCTGCGTGACGCGTTCCAACGCCCGTTCGAGGTCCGTCGCCACGGCGCCGTTGCCGCGCGTGGCCACTCGGTCCAGCGCGCCGGCCAGGGAGTACCCGGCCCCGAGCAGCATCGCGGTCTGTTCCGACACGACCGGCAGTTCGAGGAACAGGGCGCGCTTCCAGCGGTCGGACTGCAGGGCGACCTGTTGCTCCAGTACCAGGAACGCCAGCAGCCCCCCACCGACGACGAACAGGGTCGAGATCGGGACCGAGGTCGATGCCGCGACCGACACCAGGGCGCCCAAGCCGAGACCGGCGAGGGCCCACGCCACCTGGCGGACGCGGAAGGCGGTGACATCCAGGTCCGAGTGCACCCGGTCGAGCCGGCGGTCGAGGTCCTCGGACACGCCGAACAGGCGCGAGACCTGGTCGCCGAGCGAGCGGGCCAGCGGACCGACCGCCTGGGCGAAGGACTCGGCTGACAACAGTCCCGCCCGCGTGCGGACGCCCATGCCCCCGGGCACGTAGGGCCCGAGCCGCTCCGACAGGGTCGGGCGGGAGAACCACCGCACGCGGTGGAGCAGGAGGGTCAGGCCGACCCACAGGGCCAGCCCGGAGGGCAGGAGCCAGCGGACCATCACGGCGCCCGGTCGTCGTAGAAGACCCGTTCCTCGGCCGGCAGGCGCATCAGGCGACCGGCCCACGTCCAGCATCCGGCGATCATGCCCAGCGCAACGACCACGGCAACCTGGGCGCCGGGGCTGCGGTAGGCCGCAGCCCCGGGCCCGATGGACTGCCCGACCAGCGCCATGCCCAGTGGGACCACCAGCACGAAGTTGCGTGCGAACCGGGCGCCGGCCTGTTTCGAGCGGGCATCCTTGCGGCCCTGCAGGTCCAGGACCCGGTCCTCGACCAACGCAGACAGTCGCCGGTCGACGTCGGTGCCGCCGATCTCGTGGGCGATCAGCAAGGTCTCGCAGATGGCGTCGGCCGTGGGGTCGGCCAACTGCGCCTTGAGGACGCCGAGCGTGCGCTCGAAGTCCGTCGAGATGAGCCACTCGCGGTGCGCGGCCGTGAAGGCCTGGCGCATCTCCTCGGGTGCCCGACGTCCCACGGCGAACAGTGCCTGGGGGATCGATCGGCCCAGGCTCACCGCCTGGATGCGCAGTTCCTCGATCATCCGTGGCCACACGTCCCGGGCCTGTTCGAGCCGTCGTGACCGTCGCTGCCGGGCCGACAGGAGCGGGACCGCCGCAGCCACCGAGCCGGTGGCCAGCCACAGGAGGTTGCCCGGGAACAGCGCCCACCCGGCCAGCGCACCGACGACGAAGAGCACGGCCGACACCGCGACGAACTCGCGCAGTCCGATTCCATCCAACCCGGCCTGGACCAGCAGGTCCTCGAGTCGGCGACGGCGTGCCAGTCGTCGGCTGGTCGCTGCGGAGGCCCGCGACTCCGGCCGTGGACCCGCGACCAGCAGCGACACGCCCAGTCCGGCCAGGAGGGCCAGGACCAGTCCGGCGATGGGGTTGGCGAGCAACGGGGTCATCGGGCCACCTCCCCATGGGCGATGTCGTGCTGGCCGCCGGTGTCGAGCAGATCGCGGAGGTCCATGCCGTTCGTCGCCAGGCGGTCGGCGAGCCGTTGGGGCAGGTGACCGGACCAGGTCAACCGGCCGGCGGGGTCGCGCTGGAACACCTGGGTGGTGGTGAAGGCGGTCGCGTCGGCGCCGGCCTGCTGGTGTTCCACCGCGACGACCTCGGTGACCCGTGGGATGCCGTCGACGCGTTGGGCGTGCACCACCAGGTCGACGGCCTCGGTCACCAGGGCGTTGAGGGCGGTCATCGGCAGTTCGGACCCGGTGTCGGCCAACTGGGCGATGAACCGCAGCCGGGTCAGGGCTTGGCGCGCCGAACCGGCATGGATCGTCGTGTAGCCGGTGACGCCCGATGACAGCGTCAGCAACAGTGGCAGTGCCTCACGGTCGCGGACCTCGCCCACGATGGCGATGTCGGGGGCCATCCGGAGGAAGCCGGCGACCAGCCGACGCAGGTCGACCGCGGGCCGGTCCGGGCGGGGCGCCCGGGTCTGCATGGAGGCGACGTTGGGCTGCGGCACG
>JBBSMS010000154.1:0-7808 GCA_038233055.1 Nitriliruptorales bacterium | reverse complement strand
GCGAGCAGCGGGCCAGCCGGGCGGGCGACGGAGGGGCTGGCGGGCGACCCCCCAGCGGTGGCGGGGGGACGGCGGGGACCGGGCCGGGACCGTCCGCGATCGTCCGGGGACGGATCCGTCGGCCACGGACGAGCCCCGCTCGCCCCCACCTCCACATCCACGTCCACGTCCCCGCCCGAGTCCCCGTCCCTGTCCCCGTCCCCTTCGATGCGGATGTAGACGGCCCGAGGGCTCACGCCGACGACGACGCCGCGGGTCCAGGTGCGACCGAGGCGGGGGCGCAGCCAGTCACTGCCCACGACCGGGACCACGTCGACAGGCGGGGCCGTCACGCGGCGTCCGGGACGATCCGGGTCCCGGCGCGGCCCTGCACCACGGAGGTGACGTTGTCGAGCGCGCCGATGGTGGCGACGGATCCGCTGGCGGCGACGAACCGGCACGCGGCATCGACCTTCGGGCCCATCGAACCGGCGCGGAACTGGCCGTCGGTGGCGTGGGCCCGCATCTGGGTCAGCCCGACCTCGCCCAGCCAGCGTTGGTCGTCGGTGCCGAAGTCCACGGCCACGCCCGGGACGTCGGTCAGGATGCACAGGCGCTCGGCCTCGAGTTCGTGGGCGAGCAGGGCCGCGGACAGGTCCTTGTCGACGACCGCCTCGACGCCCGCCAGCCAGCCGTCGCGCTCGACCATCGGGATGCCACCGCCGCCGTTGGCCACGACCACCGCCCCACCGGCCCGCAACAACCGGATCGCGTCGAGGTCCAGCGACTCGCGTGGCTGTGGTGATGGCACCAGCCGCCGCCACCCCCGCTCGCCCTGGTGGGCATAGGCGTGCCCGTCCCGGTCACCCAGGTCGCGCGCCTGGCCTTCCTCCAGCCACGGACCGACCGGCTTGGTGGGGTCGTCGAAGGCGGGGTCGGCGGCATCCACCCGCATCCGCGACACCACCGACGCCACCGGACGGTCGACGCCGCGCGCCCGCAGGTGGTGCTCCAGCGCCGTCACGGCCACGAACCCGATCGTCGCCTGGGTGTTGGCCACGCACCAGTCCAGCGGCACCGCCGGCACGACGTCACGTGCGAGGAAGTTCTTGATCAGGATCGCGCCCACCTGGGGGCCGTTGCCGTGGGTCAGGACCACGTCCACGCCGTCGGAAACGAGGTCGGCGACCTGGGCCATGGAGGCCCGCAGGTTGCGGGTCTGCTCGGCGGCGGACCCGGATCCACCGGCGGGCGAGATCGCGTTGCCCCCCAGGGCGATCACCACCGGTCCGCTCACACCCACTCCTCGTCGAGATCGTGCTCGCCACCCTAACGCCCCACCGACCACCGTCGAGTGTGCGCCCTGCCCCGACATGCCGGGGCGATGCGCACACTCGATGGTGGGTCAGGAGATGGTCCCGGGGTGGTCGGCGACGGCCTCGGCGGTGATGCCTCGTTCCTCGTCGGTGCCGGGCAGCAGGTTGTCGAGGAACAGGCCCAGCACCGCCGCCACGGCGATCCCCGACGACCCGATCGAGCGCACGATGTCGGTCAGCCAGCCCTGGCCGAACAGCGTCCAGTCACCGGGCACCTGGCCGAAGTAGCTCGGGACCGCCAGCCCCATGAACAGCAGGAACCCGACGATCAGGAGGTTGCGCTGGCTGTTCATGTCGGCGTGCTGGAGGTTGGACAGCCCGACGCCGGCGATCAGCCCGAACAGGGCCATGTAGATCCCGCCCACGATCGGGGCCGGGATGGTCGCCACGACCGCGCCGATCTTGGACACGAACCCCAGCACGACCAGGACCCCGGCCCCCAGCAGGACGACGTAGCGGCTGGCGACCTTGCTGAGCCCGATCAGCCCGATGTTCTCGGAGTAGGAGGTGGATGCGAACCCGCCCACGAACGCAGTCGCGACACAGCCCACGCCCTCGGATCCGATCCCGCGCGAGACCGTGGTGTTGTCGGGCTTGCCGAGCCCGGCGATCCGCGACACCGCGTTGTAATCCCCGATCGACTCGATCGCCGACGCCATGTACGCCGCCAGGATCGCGATGAAGAACCCGAAGTCGAACTTCGGCAGGCCCCACGGGAAGAACACTGCCTGTTCCCCGACGACGCTGCGGACCCACGGCGTGCCGGACAGTGCGTCGAAGCTCACGTAGGCGCGGTTGCCAAACTCGATCGCGCCGGTCAGCGACAGCACGAGCGCGACCAGGTAGGCCGTCACCACCGCGAGCAGGATCGGGAACAGGGCGAAGAACCGGTTGCGGTCGGACAGCACCAATGAGAACACGAACACCAGCACGATCACCAGGATCGCGATCCACCAGTTGCCCTGGGCAACCGTCTCGCCCGTCTCGGGATCGACCTGGCTGACGACGTTGCCGATCGCGGCCCCGAACAGGCTCAGCCCGATCAGGGCGATGACCGGCCCGATCGTGATCGGGGTGATGTACTTCTGGAGCGTGCCGATCAGCCCGGTGTAGCCCACGACCGCCTCAACGATCCCGCCCAGGATGATGCCGCCGGCGATGTACTGCATCGCCTCCGCGCCCGAGTGGGCACCGATGATGGCGAAGAAGGCCCCGAGGAACGCGAACGACACCCCCTGCACGATCGGTAGCCGCGACCCGATGGTCAACTGTGCCACGGTCGCCAACCCGGACGCGATGAACGCCGTCGACACCAGGATCGCGGTCTGGGTCCCGTCGAAGCCCAGCGGTCCGGCGAGGATCAGCGGGACCGCGATCGTGGCCCCGAACATCGTCAGGACGTGTTGCAGCGACAGCGCCAGCGCGCGTCCGAACGGCTTCGGGACGTCGTCCACGCCGTAGTTGAGGTCGACCGCCTGCGTCGTGCTGCTCATGCCCGTCCTTGGATCGCGTCACCTGGCCGCGAGCGGGGGGGACCGGTCCGGACCGGGCGCCCGCGTGCCGATGGCGACCCTAGGTGGACACGGGCCCCAAGCCAACGAGGTCCGGACGCGAGCCGGTCAGTCGACCCGGACGATCGCGGCGACCGGGCCTCCTCCCGGGGGGCCCTGGTGGAGCGCCGCGACCGACACGAACACGGCCGAGTCACCGATGGTGGCGGCCGCGACGCCGCCGACCGCGCCCTTGATCTGGCGATGGTGGTGGACGTCGGAGTCGTCCAGCGGCAACTGCCGGCGACCGCGCAGGGTGCCGCGCGTATCGGCCTCGCACTTCATGAACACGTTGACCAGGCGGCCGTCCAGGTCGGTGTGGTGCGGGCGCTCCGGCAGGTCCAGCCCGGCCGAACGGATCGCGTCCCAGATCCCGTCCTGGTCGATCGCGTCACGCATGACGGCATGCCCGGCCCGGAACCGCGACCCGGCGCCGGCCGCGTTGCCGACCACCACGATCTGGGCCCGGTCCAACTCGACGCCGGACGAGCACGACGCCACCGCCGAGAACAGGTCGTGGTCGTGGCCGATGGCCTCGGGAGCGGGGACGCCGTCGATCTCGCCCAGCGCGTGGGCGATGCCCAGGGCGGTGGTCCCGTTGGAGATGTCCATCGAGAACAGCGTGTCCTCGGTGTAGACGGTCTCGCCGCGCGCGTGGGCGTCCTGGATGGTCTCCAGCACCAGCAACGGGGTCTTGGTCTGGACGTAGTGGACGTCGGCAACGTCGGTGATCCCGGCCTTGGCCATGGCCTTCTCGACGCCGCGGGCGACCTTCTCCACCATCGCCGGGCGCCCGATGTCCTCCGGGAGCAGTTCCTCCGACATCGCGATCCCGACCGACAGGGTCTTGGCGTCGCCGTCGGGCGCGCCGTCGACCGGGCCGGCGACCTCGGCGAAGACGGTCGCGTGCGGGGTGATGACCCCGTCGCACCCGCCGGACCACGCCATCGGAATCTCCTCGATCTCCTCCATGGGTCGGCTGCCGTGCTCGGCCAGCACGCCACGGAAGGCCTGGTCGGCGAGGATTCGGGTGAAGTCGTTGACCCCACCGTTGCCCTCGGTCTTGCCGATGACGGCGATGACCTCGTCGGCCGCGAACACGCCCTGCTCGATCAGGTCGGCGAGGCCAGTGGCGTCCGACACGCTGGTGATCTCGACCTTGTGGACTTCGACGGGCATGGGCACTCCGATGCGGCGGGACGGGCGGGACGGACCCCCGACCCTAACGGGCCCACATGGGTCTGCGCTGTCGCTCGAGCGCCCGGGACGACCGAGCCGCGGTGGACGTCAGGACGGCAGGGCGTGGCGGTCTCGCACGGCGGCGGGGTCGGCTTGCGGGCAAGGCTGGTATGGGTGATGGGGTCTGGTGAAGCTGGCCGCCCCCCCCCCCCGCAACGCCCAGCGGTCGTCCACCCCCGGCGCAGGACGAAGCTGGGGTGCGGTCTTCGTGGGTGGTCGGCAGGGGGCCATCGGCATCGGGCTCAGCCGGGCCCGCTTGCCCGCGCGTAATCCCACGCGTCCACTGGCTCGCCAGTTCGGGCAGCACACGCGATTCGCTCCGGCCACACTGTCGCCATGGGCAAGGACAACCGGCAACGGCGAGCCGCGAAGAAGCGACGTCAGCAGCGACGGTCGCGGGCATCCGGCCATGACCGCGGTCCCCGGCGTGAGGACCGGCCGGGCAGGACGCAACAACCTCCTCGCGGCCCCGAGCAGCTGGTCCGGGAGGCCGTGGCCACCTGGCGAGCGGACCCCACGGCCTTCGCCGCGCTGCTGGACGCGCTGGTCGCGCAGCAGCCCGCCGCCACGTCGGCAGTCGAGACCGCCTTCACCGCGATGGTCGATCGCCTGTGGGCGCGTGGGTGGACCCCCGCCGACCTCGTCCACGTCGTGGCGCGTGAGTTGTCGGGTGGTCATGGCCCGGTGTGCATCCAACACGTGCAGGCCGATGGCCATCGTCGCGTCGCGGAGGGACAGGCGTTGCACCCCCGCTGGCAGCAGCAGCTCGACACCTTCGAGGCGACCTCGTCTGGTCGCGCCGAGCCGGAGCAACGCCTGCGCCTGCTCGTCGAGGTGGTTTGCCTGGGCGCCCGACTCGGTGACCTCCCGCGAACGATGCCGCCACCCGGCCGCGAGTCGACGGGTGCCACGACCGACGCGCTGTCGCTGGACCCAAGGATGCTCGCGCGGGTCCGGGCGCTGCTCGCGCAGGCCGAGTCGACCACGTTCGAGGAGGAGGCCGAGGCGTTCACGGCCAAGGCGCAGGAGTTGATCGCCAAGCATGCCATCGACGACGCCATGGTCCACACCGTCGACGACGTCGGTGACCCGTCGGTGCGGCGCCTGTACCTCGATGACCCCTACCTCGACGCCAAGGCCAACCTGGTCACCGAGGTTGCCGGCGCCAACCGGTGTCGGGTTGTCCTTTCCCCCGGCATGGGCTGGCTGACGGCCTTCGGCTACGACCACGACCTCGACGCCGTCCAGCTCCTGGCGACATCGCTGCTCGCGCAGGCGACCCAGACCATGGTCCGCCACGGGTCGCGACGCGACGCCGCCGGGCGCTCTCGGACGCGGTCGTTCCGGCGCGCGTTCCTGTTGGGGTTCGCCCAGCGCATCGGGCAACGACTCCGTCGCGCCACCGACGACGAGATGGCCACCGCCGTGGCCACGTCCCAGCGCTTCCTCCCGGTGCTCGCGGCCCGCGACGACCGGCTCCGGCAGGCCGAGGCCGAGGTGTTTCCCGCTCTGGTGCAGCACACGACCTCGGCCACCAACGCCAGTGGTTGGAAGGCCGGACAAGCCGCGGCCGAACTGGCTGACCTCGAGCTGTCGCCCCATCGCATCACCGGTTTCTGACGGGCCGACCGCGACGGCACCGAGGACGTCCGACCGCGACGGCACCGAGGGCGGTCCGACCCCGTCGGGAATCCGCCCGAGCGACACATCGTGGTCCCCACCCCGTCGGGCAGTTCGATCAGGATGCGGTGAGAGGCGGCGCCCTCACCCAGGCGGCCCGGGCCTCCATCTGTCGTTCCACGAGGGCACGCGTGTCCGGGGCGAGGGTCACGGTCATCCGCATGCCGCCATCATGGCATCAGACCATCATGCAGCAGGATGACAGGCACGCACGCGCACCTCGACCGTCCGCAGGGCGAACCTTCACGAGGCACGGCGGTGAGGCCGGTCGGTTCCGTCGCCCGAGGACCGTCCGGCGAACCCGTGGTCGCCGCGATGTCGTCGGGTCAGACGCCGCGGCGCGGGGGGCCGGCCAGGACCGTGGCGAGGTCGGTGGCGAAGGACGTGGCGAGGTCGGGGGTGTCGACGGCGGCCGCGGTGACCCGGATGCCCGGGCCGGCCGACTGGCGGTAGCGCGACCCCGGTGCGACGCCCCAGCCACGCGTCAGCAGCCCGGCGACGACGGTGGCCTCGTCGGGCACGGCCACCCACAGGTTCAGTCCGGACCGACCGCGGGAACCGATCCCCCGGTCGGCCAGCGCTGCGCGCAACCGGTCGCGACGGTGGCCCAGCTCGACCGCGGCGGCCGCCACCGTGGCCCGGGCGTCCGGGTCCGCCAGCATCGACGCCGCCGTGCCCTGCAGCAGCCGACTGACCCAGCCGGGGCCCAGCCGGAAGCGTCCGGCGACGTGGACCAGCGTGCGGGCATCGCCGAACATCGCGGCCACCCGCAGGTCGGGACCCCACGACTTCGACAGCGACTGCACCACCGCCCACCGTCGGGTCACGCCAGCCAGCGGGGCCAGGTCCACGCCGCTGGACTCGCCCCCGTGGTCGTCCTCCACCACCAGCAGGTCGCGACCGTCCAGGATCCCCGCCAGTTCGTCCCGGCGGGTCGGGTGGACGGCGCCGCCGGTCGGGTTGTGGCTGCGCGAGGTGACCACCACGGCGTCGACCCGGTCGACGACCCCCGCCAGTCCGTCCGCCGTCGGGCCGTGGTCGTCGACCGGCAATGGCACGGCGACCAAGCCCAGCGCCGCCACCAGGTCGAGCAGGTTGGGCCAGCCGGGGTCCTCGACCGCGACCGCGTCACCCGGGCGCAGGTGCACGGCCAGGGTCCGCTCGACGCCGTCCAGCGCGCCGGACACGACGGTGAGATGATCGACCGGCACGCCGTCGGCGGCGGCACGACGCCGCAGTTGGGTGGCGAGGGCGTCGTGGAGGAACGGGTCGGGATCCTCGCCGTAGAGGCCGGCGTCCCGGTGCGCGTGCACCAGGTGGGGGCCGAGGTCGGGCAGCAGCGCGGGGTCCGGGTTGCCCAACGACAGGTCCACCGCATCGGACGGGACCGCCAGCCCGCCGCGACGGGGCAGCGCGACCGATCGTGCCCGCACGCGCGTCCCGCGGCGGCCGTCGGTGTGAACCACGCCGCGGTCCCGCAACCGGACGTAGGCGGCTGCCACCGTCCCGTTGGCGACGCCGAGATGGTCGGCCAGCCGCCGGATCGGCGGCAGGAGATCGTCGGCGCGCAAGTCGCCGGTGGTCACCGCCTGCTCGACCGACGCCACGACTTGCCCGGTGGTCGCGCCTTCGATAGTTTGTATCGGCTTCATGTTAGGAATGTACCAGTACGAAAAGTGCCCGCACCAACTCGGGCGAGCGAGATCGGACGACTCCCATGGCCACCACAACCACGGCTCCGACCACCGCGGGCAATGCGGTGACCGCGGTCCCGGCCGCCGATCCGGCGGAGGCCGAGGCTCACTTCGCCGCCCGCCTGCGCGGCTTGAGACCCATTGCTGGGACGTCCACGCGGCACTGGCGCGGGGCCGGCGACTTCGTGCTCGTCGACGTGCGTGGCCGTGGTGGCTGGGGACGTCGGGCACGTCGACGGCGCGATCCACGTGCCGCACGCCGACCTCACCGAGGACCACCTCGACGACCT
>JBBSMS010000153.1:0-7851 GCA_038233055.1 Nitriliruptorales bacterium | reverse complement strand
GTGGCGGCCCTGGTCACCACGCTGGGCATCGACGAGCCGGTCCACCTGCTGGGTTGGTCGACGGGCGGGGCGGCGATCGCCTCCTACGCGATCGACCGCCCGGGCGCGGTGGCCTCCCTGACCTTCGTCGACCCGGTGTCGCCCTACGGCTTCGGCGGCGTCCACCTGGACGGCACCCCGGCCACCGACGACTTCGCCGGCTCGGGCGGCGGGACCGGCAACCCCGACTTCGTGGCGGCCCTGCAGGCCGACGACCGCTCCACCGACAGCCCGGTGTCCCCGCTCAACGTCATGCGCTCGTCCTACTGGTCGCCGTCGGTGACGCTCGACCCCGACTTCGAGCAGGTCCTGCTGGACGAGGTACTGCTGTCCGAGGTCGGGCCGACCGGCTATCCCGGCGACGCCCGACCGTCCGACAACTGGCCCGGCCTGGCACCCGGTGAGGTGGGCGTGCTCAACGCACTTTCGCCGAAGTACTGCAACTGGGCCGGCCTCGTCGACGTGGCCCCGAAAGCGCCGGTGCTGTGGGTCCACGGGTCCGACGACATCGTGGTCGCCAACGGCTCGGCATGGGAGATGGGCACGCTCGGACAGGCCGAGGTGGTCCCCGGCTGGCCGGGCATGGACGCGTACCCGCCCCAGCCGATGGTCGACCAGATCGCCGACGTGCTGGGCGACTATGCCGACGCCGGCGGGACGGTGCGCACCGAACGCTTCGACGGCTCCGGCCACGGCCCCTTCCTCGATGCCCTCGACCACTTCACCGACGTCTTCTTCGACTTCCTGCCGGGCTGACCGGCTGGTGGGACGCGCACGAAGTCGCCGGTCACCATCGCCATCGACCACCCGCCCGCGCGGTCCGCCCGCGTTCGTTCGACCGTCCCACCCCGGTGGTCCGGTGCGACCTCGCATGCTACGATGCACAAACGCACCGACAAGGGCGAATCCGTGCCGAAGACCGTGCATGTCCGTGACCTCGACGACAACGTCTACGACGCGTTGGCACAGCGCGCCGCCGAGGCGGGCATCAGCGTGCCCGAGGTCCTGCGACGCCAAGCCGAGCGACTCGCCGCTCGCCCGACGATGAAGCAGTGGCTCGACCGGACGTCGCGACGCACCAGCGACGTCTCCACGCGGGCCGTCCGCGAGGCACTGGACGACCAGCGGGGACCATGGCCCGATGCTGGTCGTTGACGCCGGTTGCCTCTTCGAGGTCGTCGCGGCGACGCCCGGTGCGCCGCCCATCCGCCAGCGCTTGGCGGCGGACGACGACCAGTTCGCACCCCACGTGGTCGATGTCGAGGTGTTCGGGGTCATCCGACGGCACCACCTGCTCGGCGACCTCGACCGCACCGCCGCGACCCAGGCCGTGGACGACCTGCGGCAGTGGCCCGGGGAGCGCGTCGGCCACGGACTGCTCCTGGAGCGGGCGTGGGAACTCCGGGATTCCGTGCGTGGCTGGGACGCCATGTACGTGGCCCTCGCCGAGGCGATGGATGCCACCCTCCTGACCACCGACGCACGGCTGGCCCGAGCACATGGTCCACGCTGCACCTTCGACGTCGTCTCGCCGTCCACCTGACCGGTTCGGCTGGGCGAGGGACGTCCGCGATCCGCCTATCGTGGCGACTCGACCGAGGAGCCGACCGTGGATGACGGGCAACGCCTGCAGGACCTGGCCCAGGCCCACTGGGACGACTCGATGGCCGCGGCACCCCAGTGGGCGACCCTGCTGGGCGACTACCGCTTCGACGACCGCCTCGAACGGCTCGACCCGGACAGCCTGCAGGCCGAGCGTGACCGGCTGGTGGCGACCGCGCGCACCGCGACCGCGCTCGACCCCGACGACCCGGACGACCGCCTGACCCGCGACCTGCTGGTCCACGAGGCCGAGATGCAGGTCGCGATGCTGGACATCGAGGTGCAGACCGGGGCCATCGACCCGTTCCTGGGCGTGCACGCGGAACTGATGCAGGCGGCCGCGCAGACCAACGCCCCGACCGCCGAACACGCCGACATGCTGCTGGCCCGGTACGCCCAGGTGCCGCGCCTGTTCGACGAGGTCGCCGAGCACAACCGTGACCGGCTCGGGCGCGGCCTCGCACCGGCGGCCATCTGCGTTCGCCGGGTCATCGGGCAACTGGAGGGCTACCTCGCCAGCAACCTCGACGACGACCCGTTCCTGGGCATCGAGGTGCCCGAGGAGGTGGGCGACGACTGGCGCGACCGCATGGCCACCGTCGTCGACGAGGTGATCCGCCCGGCCTGGGCCAACCACCTCGCGTTCGTGCGGGACACCGTGCTGCCGGCGTCGCGCGACGACGAGCACGCCGGGATGATGCACCTGCCGGGTGGGGACGAGCGCTACGCCGCCCTGGCGGCCTACCACACCAGCCTCGCCACCCCGCCCGAGGAGATGCACGCGCTGGGCGTGGCCGACGGCGAACACGACCTTCCAGAGGAATGGGCCACGATCGGGTCCGACGCACTGGGCCTGTCGGACCTGCCGACGCTGTTCGACCGTCTCCGCACCGACCCCGACCTGCGCTACGACTCCGCGGACGCGATGGTCACCCACGCCGAGGCGGTCGTCGAACGGGCCTGGGGCTCGATCGACGGGTGGTTCAACGCGCGGCCGGAGGCGCCCTGCCGGGTGGTCAAGGTCCCCGACAGCCTCGCCCCGGCGATGCCACCCGCCTACTACTTCCCCCCGGCCGAGGACGGTTCGCGGCCTGGCACCTACTTCATCAACACCCACGAGGCGACCGAGCGCCAGCGCTACCCCTACGAGGCCGTGGCCTTCCACGAGGCCATCCCGGGCCACCACTTCGACCGCACGCTGGCCCAGGAACTCACCGACGTGCCCGCGTTCCGCCGCTACGGCATCCACACCGCCCATGCCGAGGGGTGGGGGCTGTACACCGAGCGCCTGGCCGACGAGATGGGCCTGTACTCGACCGACCTCGACCGGCTCGGGATGCTGATGGCGGACTCGTGGCGGGCCGGGCGGCTGGTGGTCGACACCGGCATCCACGCCCAGGGCTGGACCCGCCAGCAGGGCATCGACTGGTTCCTGCGGTGGACGCCGATGCCACGGGCCGTCATCGAGCAGGAGGTCGACCGCTACATCGGCATGGCCGGCCAGGCGCTGTCGTACAAGATGGGCCAGCGCCACCTGTTCGCGCTGCGGGCCGACGCCGAGGATCGACTCGGCGACGACTTCGACATCGCCGCCTTCCACGACGCCGTCCTGGTCCGCGGCGGCCTGCCCCTGCCGGTCCTGACCACCTCGGTCCACGGCCAACTCGGCCTCGACTGACGCTCAGCGTTTCGGACCGGTGCAGGTGTAGTGCCGGGTTTCGTCGAGTTCACCGGTGTCGGCGTCGATCACCCACTTCGCATGGCCGATGAAGCGGTTCCCATCGCCATCAAGGTTGTTGGTGTTGAAGTGTCCGCGGAGGAAGCCGCGTCGGTGGTTGTCGTTGATGACCTGCGTGCCGCGTTCGACCGTTCCGTCGCTGGCGACGGAACGCATCCGGATGACGATCGTGGCCCCGTTGACGTGCTCGTTGATCGTGACGGTGTAGACGGAGTCGACCGTTCGGGGCTCGCCCGTGCAGGGGTGGACGTCCTCGTAGACGAACTCGTCCACGAACGTGAACCCGGGGTCAGCCACGGCCGTGGCGACTGGCAGCAGTGCCAGGGTCACGGCCGCGACGACGAGGCCGACGAGGCGACGAACGTGGCCGCCCGACCCGGTCGCCGGGCTAACGGGTGCCGTGTCGGCTGCCTGGTGTCTGGTCGTGCGGTCCATGGCGATGCTCCTGTCGTTGGAAGGGCCGCGCCGCTCGTGGCGAGGCGTGTCGACACCGTGCCAGCGGGGCGCAAGCTCGCCGCAAGGCGAGCAGGTGTGGATCAGTTGGCGTCCCGGATGCACCGAAAGGCCGGCTTGAAGGAGCCACTCAGGAGCTCGCCGGTAGCGAGGTCGAGGACGAACCTGACCGTGACCGAATACTTCTCCCCGGTGTCGGGGTGGTTGTTGATGAACTTCACCACGACCCGGTCAGCCCGTTGGCCGATGACCTCGGCCTGGACACCGTTGCCGACGAATCCGTCATCGCTCCTGGACTCGGTCTTGAGCAGGCGGACGGTGTTGTGCTCGTGGACGTGGGTCTTGAGCGTGAAGTCGATGGTGACGTCGTTGGTCTCGCCGGGGCGACACGGGTTCGGTTGATCCAGTTCCATGAAGGTGCCCGTGGTCACCACCGGCGGGTCAGCCGCGGCCACGCTGGGTACGGCCAGGGCCATCATCAGGAGCGCCACCACGAAAACGCTGCGCCGTGCAACCGGTGTCTGGAGAGTGCGCATGTCGATTCCTCTGTCTCAGGATCCGTTGTCGGTCCGGCCACCACTGTGACCGATCCGCGCAAGCGCACCGCAAGTCCGCGAGACTGGCTACTCGACGGTGACGGTCTTGGCGAGGTTGCGGGGCTGGTCGATGTCCTCGCCCCGGGTCTTCGCCACGTGGTAGGCGAACAACTGCAGCGGGATCGCGGCCAGGATCGGCGAGGCGAGCTCGTGGCTGGCTTCGGGCAGCGTGATCAGGTCGTCGGCATGGGCCTTGAGGTCCGCCGTGGAGCCGTCCGTGCCGATGGCCAGCACCGATGCGCCCCGGGCCCGCACCTCCTGGATGTTGGAGACCATCTTCGCGAACGTGTGGCCGGCGGGTGCCAGCGCGACCACCAGTGACCCGTCCTCGATCAGGGCGATCGGGCCGTGCTTCATCTCGCCGGCCGGGAACGCCTCGGCATGGAGGTAGGAGATCTCCTTGAGTTTGAGCGCGCCCTCCATGGCGATCGGCAGGCCGGCGTGGCGACCGATGAACATGGTGTAGTGGGTCGAGGCGTACTTGCGCGCCAGTTCCGCGATCGCCGCATCCTGTTCCAGCACCTGTTCGACCTGGCCCGGCAGGTGGTGGAGGCGGTCGAGGATGTCGGTGATCTCGGACCCGTAGATCCGTCCGCGCTGCTGGCCGAGGTAGAGCCCGAGCAACAGGAACGCCGCCAACTGGGTGGTGAAGGCCTTGGTCGACGCGACCGCCACCTCCGGACCGGCGTGGGTGTAGAACACCGCGTCGGCCTCACGCGCCAGGGTCGAGCCGACCACGTTGACCAGGGCCAGCACGGGGGCCCGCTGGTTCCGTGCGTGGGTGGCGGCGGCCATGGTGTCGGAGGTCTCACCGGACTGGGACACCGCGATCACCAGCGTGTGCGGGTCCAGGATCGGGTCGCGGTAGCGGAACTCGGACGCCACCTCGACCTCGACCGGGATGCCGGCCCAGTGCTCGATCGCGAGTTTGCCGACCATGGCCGCGTACAGCGACGTGCCGCACGCGACGATGAAGACCTTGTCGATGCGGCCGAACTCGCCCTCGTCGACGCGGCACTCGTCCAGGTGCAGCCGCGGGCTGCCGTCCGGCCCGGTCGCGGGGCGGAACCGGTCGCGCAGGGTGTCGGCGATCGCGGTGGGCTGCTCGTGGATCTCCTTGAGCATGAAGTGGTCGTAGCCCTGCTTCTCGGCGGCGTCGAGGTCCCAGTCCACGTGGTAGGCGTGGGCCTCCGCCACCTCCCCGGCCAGGTTCGTGACCGCGACGCCATCCGGGGTCAGCACCGCCACCTGGTCGTCCAGCAACGCCTGCACGTCCCGGGTGTGGCGGATCAACGCAGCGACGTCCGAGGCGCAGTAGGACACCCCGTCGGCGTGTGCGACGATCAGCGGGGCCTCGCGCTTGGCGACCACGATCATGCCGGGGGTGTCGCGGTCCTGGACACACAGCGCGAAGGCCCCGTCCAGTGCACGAAGGACCGTGCGGAGCGCGTCCGGCAGGGCGGCGCCGCCCTCGACCTCGCGAGCCACCAGGTGGGCCACCACCTCGGTGTCGGTCTCGGAGGTGAAGGTGGCATCGGGCAGCGTGGCCTGCAGCTCCTCGTAGTTCTCGATGATGCCGTTGTGCACGACCGCGATCCGACCCGTGGGGTCGGTGTGGGGGTGGGCGTTGCGGTCGGTCGGCGCGCCGTGGGTGGCCCAACGCGTGTGGCCGATCCCGACGGACCCGGTGATCGACTCGCCCTCGAGGGCGGCGGTGAGGTTGGCGAGCTTGCCGCCCCGCTTGACCACGCGCAGGCGGTCGGCGGACTCGTCCATGACGACACCGGCCGAGTCGTAGCCCCGATACTCGAGCCGCTGCAGGCCGGTCAGGATGACGTCCAGGGCGTCGTCCCGCCCGGTCACGCCGACGATGCCGCACATAGGGTTCTCCTTGACGGACTGCAGCGGGGTGCGCGGGGACACCGAGTCGTCGGCCGCGAACCCCCGCCGGGTCATCCCGGAGGCTATCGAGCGGGTTCGTCCGGCTCAGGCGTCCCCGGTCGACGGCGCAGCGGCGCGCCCGCCGAGCGCGGCAGGAGCGGGCCCGTCCAGGGACAGGCTGTCCCGCACGGCCGCCGCAATCCGGTCGGCCGCGGCCTGGGCAGTGTTCTCGTCGGCGGCCTCGACCATGACCCGGATCACCGGCTCGGTCCCTGACGGCCGCACCAGGACGCGACCGTGATCGCCCAGTTCGGCCTCGACCGCCGCGATGGCCTCCTCGACCGCCGCCGCGTCGGCCAGGCGGGCCCGGTCCACTCCGGCGACGTTGACCAGGACCTGCGGAAGTCGTTGCATGACCTCCGCCAGGTCGGCCAGCGAGCGCCCGGAGTCGGCCACCACGCCCAGCAGCCGGATCGCCGTCAGCATGCCGTCACCGGTGGTGCCGTGGCGGAGGTCGATGACGTGGCCGGACTGCTCGCCACCCAGGGTCAACCCGCGTTCGCGCAGGGCGGCCAACACGTGACGGTCCCCCACCCGGGTCTCGACCACCGCGATGCCCTCGGCCGCCATCGCCTGGCGGAAGCCCAGGTTGGTCATCACCGTGGTGACCACGGTGTCGTCGACCAGTTCGCCGCGGTCGCGGGCCGCCCGGGCCAGGATCGCCAGCACCACGTCGCCGTCCACCTCGCCGCCGGCGTGGTCGATCGCGATCAGGCGGTCGGCATCTCCGTCGTGGGCGATGCCCAGGTCGGCGCCGTGCGCGACCACGGCGTCCCGGGCGGCGGCGGGATGCGTGGACCCGGAGTCGAGGTTGATGTTGGTGCCGTCGGGCTGGTCGTGGAGCGCGATCACGGTCGCACCCAGTCGCCGGTAGGCCGCTGGGGCGACCGCGGACGCCCCGCCGTTGGCGGTGTCCACCACCACGGTCAGGCCTGACAGGTCGCCGCCGACGGCCACCAGGTGGTCCACGTAGGTCTCGACCAGGTCGTGGTCGCGGCGGATCGTGCCGACGTCGAGGCCGGTGGGACGTGGGCCTCCATCCGCCTCGTCGGCGACCAGCAGCACCTCCAGCCGGTCCTCCTCGGCGTCCGTGAGCTTGAATCCATCCCCGCCGAAGAACTTGATGCCGTTGTCGGGCATGGGGTTGTGCGACGCCGAGATCATCGCCCCCGCCGCCGCGTCCGTCACGGCCGCGAGGTGGGCCACGGCCGGGGTCGGCACGACCCCCAGGTCGACGACGTCACCGCCGGCCGAGGTGATCCCGGCAGCCAGCGCGGCCGCCAGCATGGACGACGACACCCGCGGGTCCTGGCCCAGCAGGATGGTGGGCCGGCGCGAGGACTCCTCGACCAGGACGCGGGCCACGGCGCGACCCAGTCGCAGGGCGAACTCGGGCGTGACGTCGGTGTTGGCCTCACCCCGGACACCGTCCGTGCCGAAGATCCGTGCCACCTCGACCTCCTGGTCGTCGGGCGCCGAGCC
>JBBSMS010000152.1:0-7876 GCA_038233055.1 Nitriliruptorales bacterium | reverse complement strand
GCGAGGGCTGTGGCGCCGTCGTTTGCGGTGTGGCTGGCCCTATTGGTTGGGGGGTGGTCATTGTCAACTCCTGTTGAGGTTTCCGTGGTTATGTTTTTGGGTGTTGTCTGGCCGCAGCCGGCGAGCGGTGCTCGCCGGCTGCAGACCGGATAACACCGAATCACATCACGACGGAAACGTCACCCGGAGCGACGACATGGACCACACCCCAACCATGCGGGCCAGCCTCACCTCAGCCGACGGCGCCACTGCCGTCGAATACGCACTGATGCTCGTCCTCATCGCCGTGGTGATCATCACCGCCGTGGCGATCCTGGGCACGCAGACGAGCGCCACGTTCGACTGCGCCGCAGACGAGCTCGCCGCAGGCGGCACCGCCGGCTGTTGACGCACCACCCGTCGGGCGCGACGGGGTAGAACCACCCCGCCGGGTCGCGACGGGCAGCACGACGACCAGGGCACCGGGCCCCGGTCGGTCCATTCGGATCCGCTCATCGGGCTCGACACGGACACGAGACCGCACGGTGGTAGCGTCCCCTGTCGCGGCGCACACACCAAGAGGGTCAACACCGGGACAACGAAGGGTCACGCGCACCGGTTCAGGGGCGGGGTCGACAACAGCACAGGGGGCTTGCCGCTGCGTGCGGCTGTTCACCGGGGTCGGCTTCGGTTACTGTTCGGGACGTGGTTGACGCCTTCCGCCGACCGGCTGACCCACCGAGAACAGCCGTCGACCGCCCGGATGCGGACGACGCGGGAAGCAGAGACGTGGCATCACGAGCAGCTACCGGACGCGCCATCGCCATCATCGTGGGGCTGGTGCTCGCCCTCGTGGCGGCCTTCTTGTTGTGGCGCTATGTCAGCGCTGCCGACCAGCGGGCCCAGGAGGGCGCAGAACTGGTTGACATCTTCGTCGCGCAGGGCGCGATCACCGCGGGCACGACGGGTCAGAACGCCATTCGCAGTCAGCAGGTCGTGCTCGACCAGATCCCCAGTGACAATCGACCGGCCAACGCGATCACCACGTTCGACGAGATCGTCAACCTCACGGCCGTTTCGACGATCCCGGACCAAGCGGTCATCCAGGTCGGGATGTTCGGGGAGTCGACCATCGCCGACACCCAGTTCGAACTGAACGAGGGCCAGGTCGCGATCTCGTTGCAGGTGGGGATCCCTGAGGGCGTTGGTGGGTTCCTGAACCAGGGCGAAACCGTCGGCATCATCGCCCACATCGACGCCCAGGTCGCCACGACCCAGATCGCGGAGGGCCCTGATGGCCCCGTCGTCACCGCCACCGAGGCGCCGGAGGTCGAGGTCACGACCTCGAAGTACCTCGCCTCGGGGGAAGTGCTGTCGCTCGGCCAGCGCATCATCAGCACCGACGCCGAGGGCAACCAGAACGACGCGGTCGAACAGACCGGACAGGTCCTGGTCACGCTGTCGGTGACACCCGAGGCGGCCGAGCAGTTGGTGTTCGCGAACAACGAGGGGATCATGCACTTCACACTGCTGCCCGAGGGGGGCGAACTCGGCGACACGCCGGGCACGACCTTCGACACGCTGTTCAACCGATGAACACCACCCACACCTTCCTCGTCGACCCGGCCGAAGAGGCCCGCGCGGCCATGGCGGCCGCCCTGGGCGAGGACCAGCCCTGGGTCGCCCACGACTCGCTGCCGCAGGTCGCCCAGTCGATCGACGCCGGGTCCGTCCCCGCGGTGGTGTTGGTGGGGCCGGGCGTGGTGCACGACGACACGATCATGTTGGCCGAGTCCATCCAGGACGAGCGCCTGCCGGTCCGCCTGATCCAGTTCGCCAAGGTGCTGGACCCGGACCGGTTGCGGGACGCGATGCGCGTGGGCGTGGCCGACGTCATCGAGGTCGGTGCCTACCCGGACGAGGTAGCTGAGGCGATCGTGCGGGCGCAGCGGGAACTGACGGCACAGATGGCCCTGAGCACGCCCGTTGCCGCCGTGCAGCAGCCCACCCCGGTGATCGCGGTGACGGCCGGCAAGGGTGGCGTCGGGACCTCGCTGGTCACCACCAACCTCGCCATGGCGCTGGCCAACCGTGGACTGAAGGTCGGCCTGCTGGACCTGGACGTCACCTCGGGCGACCTCGCCATCATGCTCCAGGCGCGGCCCAGCCTGACGATCCTGGATGCCATCGACCGGATCGACCACCTGGACGAGGATGCCATCGAGGGCTACATCACCAAGGTCTCGGACCAGGTCGAGTTGTTGGCCGCGCCGCTGGACGGTGGCGAGGTCCACCTGCCGACCGGCCCGTTCATGCGCGTGCTGGCCATGGTCTCCGACCGGGTCGACGTGGTCGTGGCCGACGTCGGCCAGCCCAAGGACTCGACCGCGCGCGCGGTGCTGTCCGAGGCCAGCGAGATCGTCCTGATCACGTCCATGGAGGTGACGTCGGTGCGGGGCACACGGCGCGTCCTGGGTGAACTGAGTGCGATCGGGGTCGCCCGCTCGGCCGTGCGGGTCGTGGCCAACCAGTCCGACGTGTCCACCGGCCTGTCGACCGCGGACCTCCAGAAGGCGTTGAACAAGGACCTGGACGCGACCATCCCGTCCGACAAGGGCGCGGCCCGCTCGATCAACCAGGGCGACCCGCTGATCAACCGACGACGTTCCAAGGCCGGCCAGGCGCTCGACGGCCTGGCGGCAGCGATGATCGACTCGCTCGGACTGACCGATGACGAGTGACTTCAAGGATGTGGTGACCCATGGGGCTGTATGACCGCCTGACCGGACGACCCGACGACCTGGCCGACGGAGAGTCGGTGCGGGGCCCGATCCCGGCGCCGAACCTCGATGGCAACGGCGCGTCTTTCCCATCGAACAAGCCCGCCAACGGCCAGGTGAACGGGAACGGGTCCGCGCCGGCCCCCGCCGAGGACGTCATCCAGGCACCCGCCACCCCGGCCGCCCCCGAGGCACCCAAGCGCGACGAGCGTGACGAGTACCTCGCCGACCTGCGGCGCAAGACACACCTGGCCCTGGTCAAGGCCATGGGCCCGGCGCTGTACGACCCTGCCACCTCGACGCTGGAACTCGAGCGCCAGGTCCGCGGGAAGTTGGGCGAGGTCATCGCCGCCGACGCGACCCCGCTGTCGCAGGCGGACCGCCAGCGCCTGATCGAGACCACGATCGACGACATCCTGGGGTACGGCCCGATCGAGCCGCTCCTGGACGACCCGGACATCACCGAGGTCATGTGCAACGGCCCGGACTCGGTCTACGTGGAGAAGGGTGGCAAGCTCACCCGGACCGACACCCGCTTCCTCGACGACGGCCACCTCCGGCGCACGATCGAGAAGATCGTCGGCGAGGTCGGTCGTCGCATCGACGAGTCCAGCCCCTACGTCGACGCCCGGCTGCCGGACGGCTCGCGTGTCAACGCGGTCATCCCGCCGGTGTCCGTCGACGGTCCGATGCTGACGATCCGCAAGTTCGCGCGCGAGGCCTACACCGGCCAGAACCTGATCGAGTTCGGGACCTGGTCCCCGAAGGCGGCCAACTTCCTGGCCGCCTGCGTCAATGGTCGCATGAACATCCTGGTGTCCGGGGGGACCGGCGCCGGTAAGACGACGACGCTGAACGTGCTGTCGTCCTACATCCCGGTGGACGAGCGCATCGTCACGATCGAGGACTCGGCCGAACTCCAGTTGGGCCAGCCACACGTGGTCCGGATGGAGGCCCGTCCGCCCAACATCGAGGGCCGCGGCGAGGTCACCATCCGCGACCTGGTCAAGAACTCGTTGCGCATGCGCCCGGACCGGATCGTGATCGGTGAGTGTCGTTCGGGCGAGGCACTGGACATGCTCCAGGCCATGAACACCGGTCACGACGGCTCGATCTCCACGGTCCACGCCAACAGCCCACGCGACGCGATCGCCCGCCTGGAGACGATGGTGCTGATGGCCGGGGTCGACCTGCCCATCCGCGCCATCCGCGAACAGATCGCGTCGGGGGTGCAGTTCATCGCCCACCAGGCGCGGTTGAAGGACGGGTCCCGTCGCATCACCCACATCGCCGAGATCACCGGCATGGAGGGTGACATCATCACCATGCAGGACATCTTCATGTTCGACTGGAAGGCCGGTGTGGACAGCGAGACCGGCGCCTCGCTGGGGCACCTCGAACCCACGGGGATCCGGCCGGCCATGACCGACCGGCTGAAGGACCTGGGCGTCCCGGTCTCGGTGGCGTGGTTCAACCCGGAAAACGACTCGGTGGCCCGCTGATGCACCTCGCCCGCTCCACGCGAGCCGTCCAGGGTGCACTGGTCGCCCTGCTGCTGATCGTCACGGTCCTGGTGGGGACGGTGCCGGCCTTCGCCCAAGCCGATGACATCGACATGGAACTCGGCACCATCGACTTCTCGGACGATGGACAGACGACGTCCATCACCGTGAACCTGCGTGGGGTCGACTCGGACGAGATCGACGACTCGTCCTTCACGGTCGTCGAGGACGGCCAGGCCGTGGAGGGCGTGACCGCGACGTCGTCGTTCGACACCCCCGACGCCGCGCCGCGTTATGCCATCGTGGCGATGGACACCTCCAACTCGACCCAGGGAGCACCGCGAGAGCGGTCGATCGAGGCAGCGAAGTCGTTCGCGGACCTGGTGGTCCCGCGGGGCGTGTCCGTCGGGATCGTGGCGTTCGCGCGCAATGCGTCGCTCCAACTCAAGGCGACCGATGACTTGGACGCGATCGACGCCGCACTCGATGACCTCCCCAACTCCAATGCCACGGCGTTGTACGACGGCGTGGTCGAGGCGGCACTGGAACTCCAGAACTACGACGGGGAACGCACGATCGTCGTCTTCTCCGACGGTGCGGACACGACCTCCGACGCGACGTTGTCCACGGCAACCCAAGCGGCCAAGGCGGTGGGTGCGACGGTGACCAGCGTGGCGCTGGCGACCGAGAAACTTGACCCGCGTGCATTGGACTCGCTGGCACGGGGGACCGGCGGTCGGGTGGTGCAGGTGGCGGGTGCCGACGACCTGGGCGCGGCCTTCGAAAGCGTCGCCGACGACCTGAACAGCCAGTTCGTGCTGACCTATCCGTCGACCGAGGCCATCGAGCAGTACGAGATCGCCGTGACCCTCGACGCGGGTGGTACGAACGCGACCCGGTCGACCGACATCTACAAGTCCCCGCAACTCCGGCGTCGCGAAGCGGTCGCGCCGAACGTCGTCGCGGTCGAGTCACCCGGGCTGTTCGCCAACCCGCTCGTCGCCACGGCGGCCATCGCGGCCGCGGCCCTGGCAGTGGCGCTGCTGCTGTGGTCCATGTTCGTCCCGGCCAGCGACCGTCAGGTCGCGCGCAACCTCCAGAAGGCGATCGGCGGAGGTGAGGTCGAAGCAACGGTCCGCGAAGACATCTCGCCGACCACCGCGGCGATGTCGCGTCGCGCCATGGAACTGATCGAGCGGGTTCCCAAGCCCGAAGGCTACGACGCTGGCCTGCAGCACCGAATCGACCAGGCGGCGTGGCCGCTGCGGTCCACCGAGTTCACCACCATGCGCGCGATCCTGGCACTGGTCCTGCTCGGGTTGGGGTGGTCGTTGGCCAACATCGTCGTCGGCCTGTTCGCGGCCGCCATCGGCTGGGTGATTCCCAACCTCGTGCTCGGCTTCCGACTGAGCCGGCGCCAGAACGCATTCATGGACCAGTTGCCGGACACCCTGCAGTTGCTGTCGGGATCACTCAAGGCCGGCTACGGCGTGCTGCAGGCGATCGACACGGTCGTCAAGGAGACCCAGGAGCCCACCAAGTCGGAGTTCACGCGCGTGCTGTCGGAGGCACGCCTGGGGCTGCCGCTGGAGGATTCCCTGTCCGAGATGGCCGAACGCATCGGGACCGACGACTTCCGCTGGGTCTCGGTGTCGATCAGCATCCAGCGCCGCGTCGGCGGCAACCTGGCCCAGTTGCTCGAGACCGTTGCCGGCACCCTGCGCGAACGCGCGGCCACGCGGCGACAGATCAAGGCCCTGTCCGCCGAGGGCAAACTGTCCGCCATCGTGCTGGTCGCGCTGCCGTTCGGCTTGGGCCTGTACCTGTTCCTCGGCAACCCCGACTACCTGCGGCCGCTGTGGACGACTGGCGTCGGCCAGGTCATGATGGCCGCCGCCGGGGTCCTGATGGCCTTCGGGGTCCTGTGGATGAAGAACATGATCGAGATTGATGTCTGATGGATCCCATACTGCTCCTCGCCATCGCCGCCGCCGCCGTGTCAGTCGGCCTCGTCATGACTGTCGCCGTCGAGTCGGTCATGTCCCGGCGATCGATCAACGCGTCACTGCGCGCGGCCACGTGGGACGATCCCGAGATCGCCCAGGTCCGTGACCGCGAACTGGCGGTGCCCGCGACCCAGCGCATCCTGGTGCCGGCGCTGCAGCGGATGGGCGGGGTGGTGCGACGGTTCGCGCCGGCGTCCGTGATTGAGCGCCTGGACGAGGAACTGGTCTACGCCGGGGGCAGCGCGACGTGGACCGGCGAGCGCGTCCTGGCCGTCAAGGTCGTCCTGTGCCCGAGCCTGGCCATCGGGACGCTGCTGCTGCTCGGTGCCCTGGGCATCGGTGGCCTGGGGATCCTCGTCGGCGTACTGCTGATGGGTTTCGTCGGCTACTACCTGCCGGAATGGATCCTGCGCAACCGCTCGGGCAAGCGCCAGCACATCATCCAGCGCACGTTGCCCGACGCGCTGGACCTGTTGTCGATCACGGTCGAGGCCGGCCTGGGCTTCGACGCGGCCCTGGACCGGGTGGCGCGCGAGATCCGCGGCCCGCTGGGCGGCGAGTTGTATCGCGTCGTGCAGGAGATGCGACTGGGCCGTTCGCGTGCCGACGCGCTCCGCGACCTTGGCGAGCGCTCCAACGTGGATGAGCTGAAGTCGTTCGTGCTGGCCATGATCCAGGCCGACATCTTCGGCATCTCGATCGCGTCGGTCCTGCAGGTGCAGGCCGACGAGTTGCGCCTCAAGCGGCGCCAGCGCGCCGAGGAGGAAGCGATGAAGCTTCCGGTCAAGATCATCTTCCCGCTGATCTTCGGCATCTTCCCGGCCCTGTTCGTGATCCTGCTCGGGCCGGCTGCGTTGTCAATTTACGAGAACGTGATCCTGCGCGGCCAATGAGGCAACCCGGGCACGAAGGGGGGTCCCGCAGCCCACGACCACGTTCCTCGTCAGGAGTCGGGGTCCAGAGGCGTCGCCTCGACGGGCGTCATCACGATGATCGGTGGGTCCGGTCGGGACGGCAGGTCGTCCACGACTCGGTGAGTTCCTCACTGCTGGGCAGGGTGAGGACCGCGTCGGCTTCGGACGGATGGGCGCTGCTGTCGCCCCAGGACCCCCACGTAGACGTTGCTGGGAGTCAGGTCCTGCAGGGACGACCGACAGGTGTCAGTCGAGGCGTGGGTGCGGTCACGGCGAAGTCCTTGGTGGCGCTGCCGGTGGCATCCGGGAGGTCGATGGTTCCAGCAGGACAAGGACAGGAGTGTGTGCGGCTGGTTGGTCGACGACGTTCCCGGACCACATCGCAATCACGGGGAAGAGCGCCGCGAGCGCGGGGTGACGAGACTCAGGCGATGGTTCAACGGCCTTCCCGTGCCCGCCTGTTCGCGGTCGGGGCTCGGCAATCTCACAGGCGTTCTGCCAGTCGGTCGCGGTTGAAGTCCTGGGACGCCAGTCGGAGCGTCACCAGCGCGAAGGTCCAGATCACCATGCCGAGCACGGCCACGAACCGGGGCGAGAAGAGCAGCGCGCCCGACACCTGCCCGATCAACAGCACGATCACCGGCAGGACGACCAGCGAGCCGAACTGGTGGGCGGCCTGGACCGATTGCACGCGG
>JBBSMS010000151.1:0-7910 GCA_038233055.1 Nitriliruptorales bacterium | reverse complement strand
CTGAACCAACCCCTGAACCAACCCCTGAACCAACCCCTGAACCAACCCCTGAACCAACCCCTGAACCAACCCCTGAACCAACCCCTGAACCAACCCCTGAACCGACCCCGTCGCCGACCGTGGACGAGCGACTTCCGGCAGCGCCGGACACCTCCCTGGCGGCTGACGAAGCCACCGTGCTTGTGCCCGCCATCGGTGTCGTCACCACGGCGAGGCCCGTGGGCCTGCAGGCCGATGGTGCGATGGAGGTGCCGGACTTCGGTGATTCGGGGTGGTACGACGAGGGGCCGATGCCGGGTGCACGTGGCCCAGCGGTGGTGGTTGCCCATGTGAGCGGGCCTGATGGTCCCGACGTGTTCGCGCGGCTGGGCGAACTGCAGGCAGGCGACGAGGTGCTCGTCGTCACCGACTCCGTGACGCAGCAGTTCCGCGTGACCCGGACTGAAGTGCATCCCAAGGACCAACTTCCCAACGAGGAGATCTGGGGTGCGACCGACCAGCGGGAACTGCGATTGATCACCTGCGGTGGCTCCTTCGACGCGTCCCGACGCAGCTACCGGGACAACATCGTGGTGTGGGCGCAGCCGGTCGGCGACGCCTGACCGTTCTCCGGACGACCCTGCGGGTTTGCGTTTGGCGGCGGCCGCGACGAAGATGCTCCTCCACCCCCCGCCCGTGAGCACGAGGAGCACCCGACGATGCACGACGAGACCCTCGCCATCCATGCCGGCTACGAGTCCGAGCCCACCACCAAGTCGGTCGCCGTCCCGATCTACCAGACGGTCGCCTACGAGTTCGACGACGCCCAGCACGGCGCCGACCTGTTCAACCTCGCCGTCGAGGGCAACATCTACACCCGTATCATGAACCCGACGCAGGACGTGCTGGAGCAGCGGGTGGCGGCCCTGGAGGGCGGCATCGCCGGGCTCGCGACCAGTGCCGGCATGGCCGCGATCAACTACGCCATCCTGAACCTCGCCAGCCAGGGCGACAACATCGTCTCGGTACCGCTGCTGTATGGCGGGACCTACACGCTGTTCGCGCACATGTTGCCGTCGCAGGGGATCGAGGTGCGCTTCGCCGAGGACGACTCTGCCGACGCCATCGCCGCCCTGATCGACGGCAACACCAAGGCCGTCTTCGCCGAGACCATCGGCAACCCGGCCGGCAACATCCCCGACCTCGAGGCGATCGTCGCGGTGGCCCACGCCGCCAACGTGCCGGTCGTGGTGGACAACACGGTCCCGTCCCCGGCGCTGATGAAGCCGATCCAGTGGGGCGTCGACGTGGTTGTGCACTCCATGACCAAGTACATCGGCGGCCACGGCAACACCGTCGCCGGCATGGTGGTCGACGCCGGGACCTTCGACTGGGGCGGCAACGCCGACAAGTTCCCCCAGTTCTCCACCCCCGAACCGGCCTACCACGGCCTGGTCTACACCGACGCGCTGGGGCCGGCGGCGTTCATCGGCCGCTGCCGTACCGTCGCGCTGCGCAACACCGGGTCGGCGATCAGCCCGTTCAACGCCTGGCAGATCATCCAGGGCATCCAGACGCTGCCCCTGCGCATGGAGCGCCACGTCGCCAACGCCCAGGCCGTGGCCGAGTACCTCCAGGGCCACGACCGCGTGAACTGGGTCGAGTACGCCGGGCTGCCGTCCTCGCCCTACCACGAACTGGCGAACAAGTACCTGGGAGGGCGCCCGTCGGCGTTGCTGTCGTTCGGCATCGAGGGTGGCTTCGAGGCCGGCGAGGCCTTCTACGACCGGCTCGAACTGTTCACCCGCCTGGTCAACATCGGAGACGTCCGCTCGCTGGCGGCCCACCCTGCCTCGACCACCCACCGACAGTTGAGCGAGTCCGAACTGGTCGCGGCCAAGGTGCCGCCGGACATGATCCGGCTGTGCGTCGGCATCGAGCACATCGACGACCTGCTGGCAGACCTCGACCAGGCCCTGACCGCCGCCTGACCGCCGCCCACCACTTCCCCTGCCGCCGCAGCCGACCCACCCGTCGCGCGTGCGCGTTCTGCGACGCATGTGGCGCGAAACGCGCACAGGATCTGCTTCGCGCAACGGCAGCCGCGGGTAGTAGCGCTCGAGTCGACGTCCGGCGTGTGCCCGCTCCACCGCGGACCGCAGTCGTTCCCGCGCGACCTGGGTCGCCTCGGCCATCGACGAGGTCGACCATCCCCACAACTGCAGGGCCAGCGGTCGCCCATCGGGGTCCGTGACCTCCTCCAGTTCGGAGGTCCAGAAGCGCGGGATGGGGTCCACGGGGCCCCCGACCGGGTCGCCAGCGATGGCCCGACGTCCGGCGAGCCCTTTCGGTGCCGGACCGTTGCCGCCGGCCTCCGCCGCACGCCCCGAACCTCCCCGCCCATCGTGCCCGCCGTCGAGTGTGCGCCCTGCCCCCAACGGGTGGATGCGCACACTCGACGGTGTGGCCGTTCAGTCGGGGAGGAACAGGCAGGAGTCGCCGAACTCGTGCCACAGGTAGGGACCGGCCAGGGCCGACCGGTAGGCCCGCTCGACCCGGGCGCGGCCGGCCACCGCCTCCAGCAGCAACAGGTGCGAGGCGCGCGGGGCGTGCCACCCGGTCACCAGCCCGTCCACGATCCGCGCCGGCCGGTCGGGTCCCAGCACCAAGTTTGTCCACCCGCGGGCCGCCCGGACGATCCCGTGGTCGTCGGTGGCGCTCTCCAGCGCCCGCGTGACGGTCGTGCCCACGGCGACCACGCGACCGGCGCGCGCGCGGGTCCGCTCGACCAGGTCGGCCGTGGCCAGTGGGACTTCGAACGGTTCGGGCCGGGGTGGCTCGTGATCCTCCAACGACGACACCCCGGCGTGCAGGGTGATCGGGACCACTGTGACACCGCGACGCACCAGGTCGGTGACCAGCAGAGGCGTGAACGGGCGGCCGGCACTGGCCATCTCGGCACTCGCGCCCGCGGCCACAGTGTCCCCGCTGCCGAGCCGCGGAGCCAGTCGTGCGAACGTGGTCTGGTGGGCCGACAGCGGGAACGGCCCCGGTCCGTGCGCGTAGGAGATGGGACGGCCGTGTTCGGCCAAGTGGTCCGCGAGGTCGCCCGGGAGCGCCAGGTCGACCGTCCACAGGCGGACCCCGTCCCCGGGCCGGCGGGTCACGGCCGGGTCCCGCAGGCGGAGCCGACCGCTGGGCTCGAGGTCGACGACCTCGCCGGCCCGGGCGTCCAGCACCGGGCCGGTGCCGTCCGGTCGGCGCAGTTCGACCTCCCAGGTGTCGTCGTCGTGGCGCGTGGACAGGTGCACCACGACCGGCTGGCCACCCCGCCGGGCGTCCAGCGCCGCCGGCATGGTCGGGCTGGTGTTGACGACCACCAGGTCGCCGGCCCGGAGGTGCTCGGGAAGGTGATCGAAGCGCGTGTGGGTCACCACGCCGGGGCGCGCGACCAGCAGTCGCACGTGGTCGCGCGGGATCCCGCGTCGTTCGGGCGGCCCCGCGGCCTCGCGGGTCGGTGGCAGGTCGAAGTCCAGTCGAGGCGCGGTCGCCGTCGTCATGCTGATCCCTCCCGGACCACGCCGGTGGCGGGGTCGACGTCGCGGGCCCGGCGGCGGCCGCTCGGCACGTCGGCGGCGACCAGCGCCAACAGGTGGGGCACGACCGTGGCGGGGTCGGGGCGGTCGCTGATGTCGTCGTCCGGGAAGGCCGCCTGGTGCATGTCGGTGCGCAGGTCACCAGGGTCGACGGCGTGGATGGTCAGGTCGGGGTGCTCGACCGCCAGGACGGCGGAGGCCTGGTCCAGGGCGGCCTTGCTTGCCCCGTACCCACCCCAGCCCTCCCATGCGCCGACGGCGGCGTCGGACGTGATGTTGAGGATCGTCGCGGTGGGCGACAGGTGCGGGAGCAGGGCCCGGAACACCGCCACGGGCGCGACCGTGTTGGTCGCCAACACCCGGGCGAAGTCACCGGGATCCAGGTCGGCCAGCCGGGGAAGCGGGCTGGGCCCGAGCGCACTGGCGTTGTTCACCAGCAGGTCGACCGGGCCGAGGCCCGTGACGGCTGCTGCCAGGTCGGCGCGATGCGCCGGATCGGTGACGTCGCCGACCCGGATCGTGATCGTGGCCGCCGATGGCAGGTCGTCGGCCACGGCCAGCAGCTCGTCTCCGTCGCGGGCGTCGAGCACCAGGTCCCAGCCGGCGTCGGCCAGGCCGCTGGCCAGCGCTCGACCGAGACCTCGGGACGCACCGGTGACGACCGCCAGCGGCCGTCTCGCTCCGGTCCCGGCGGGCGTGCCAGGGTCCGTGGTCGCGCCACGGGAGGAGGTGGTCGAGGGGGCAGGCATGGTGGGTTCCTTCCGGTTCATCCACCGAGTCGGTCCCGGCGGTCGGGGGCATCGGGAGGCAAGGTAGAAGTTGAAGTCAACTTGAAGTCAAGCAGCGATTCGGACATACTTTCGGAGAGCGCGCTCGCCCACGATCCCGGAGCACACATGACCGTCCGACTGACCGTGACCGAGGTGTCGGAGCGAAGTGGTTTCGCGCCCTCGGCGCTGCGCTACTACGAGGACCGCGGGTTGGTGGACGCCACCCGGACCCCTGGGGGTCGCCGACGCTACGACCGCGAGGTGCTGCGCCGGCTGGCGTTCATCGCCGCGGCCAAGCACGTGGGGCTGAGCCTGGACGAGATCCGCGCGTCGCTGGACCTGCTGCCGGAGGGCCGGACGCCGACCAAGCGTGACTGGAGCCGGCTGTCCCGGGACTGGCGGGCCCGCCTGGATGCCGAGATCGAGGCGCTCGAGGCCCTCCGGGACGGCCTCGACGGCTGCATCGGATGCGGCTGCCTCAGCCTCCAGCGCTGCCGCCTGTCCAACCCCGACGACGTCCTGGCCAGCCGCGGACCCGGCGCAGCCTTCCTCCCCGCCCCACTCCACCCCACCCCCGACCGACCCCGAGTCACCCCCGAATGACCTGACCTGACCTCACCCCACCCTCGGCCACACCGGACCCCCAGCCCCGCCCCCGCCCCACCCTCGGCCACACCGGACCCCCGGCCCCGCCCTCACCCTCGGCCACACCGCGACACCTCCCCGGGTGGGCGTGATTCCGGCCGCATGTTGCCGGATCGACGCCCGGTCGAGAGTCGTTGTGGGTCCGCGTGGATACGGGGGTCACCGTGCCTCGAAGAGATCGCGGGTGCGGGGTCGACGGGCTCACGGGCTGCCAGGGGTCGAAGCGGTGGCACGGGCCACCAGCGGTCGACGCCGCGGTACGGGCTCCACGGGGGTCCGACGGGGGGGACATGGGCGGTGCCCGGTGCGGGGGGTCAGAGGCGTTCGAGGGTGGCGTCGATCCACCAGGCGTGGCTCTGGACGGTGGCGAGGTGGTCGACCGACCGGTTGCCGTCGCGCCAGCGCAGCCGGGTCAGCACCGTCGCCGCAGCGACCCGGTCCGGCGTGTCGAGGTCCAGTCCCGGGGTGACCTGCGGCGACTCCATCACCACGACATCCAGGTCGCGGTTGCGACCGAGCGAGTCGACGGCATCGATGAAGGCGGTCTGGCGATCGGACGGCAGGTAGTTGAGCACCCACGATGTGGTCAACACCAGGTGCAGGTCGGCGGGCACGGACGCCACGACGTCAGCCAGGTCGTCGACCAGGTCGGCCGTCCGGATCGTCGGGGGGTCGGTGCGCGCCACCTCCAGCGCGGCGCGGAGCCGTTCGAAGCGCACCGGCTCGTCGGGCCAGGTGCAGGCCAACAGCCACGTGGCGTCGTCGTCGCTGGTCACGTCCAGGGGTGCACGGTCCACCCCGAGGCGCCACGGGATCGACGGCAGCGACGTCGGCAGCGGCAACGGGCCGATGACGTCGCTGGTGACGACCACGTTCGGGTGGCCCGGCAGGGCGACCACCTCGTGGGTGTCGCGCGTCCATCGGTACGTCCACCGGTCCATCGACAGGTTCAGCCCGGCGCTGGTGCCCAGGTCGACCCATGCCAGCGGACCGGCCCGGTCGGCGATGGCGACCAGCACGGGCAGGAGCGCGGCGCCGCGGCCGACCTCGTTGGTCTGGGTCGCGCGTTCGGCCACGACCGCTGTGAGTTCGTCGCGGTGGTGGGCGACGAAGTCGGTGAAGTCGGCCACCAGGTCGCCGGGCGCCGCGGTGGTCGCGATGGTCGGGTAGTGGGCGCCCAGGGGATGCGCGGACCCCCGCAGGAGCAGCCAGTGGACGGCCGCGAACAGCAGCACGGGGTTGCGTTGGGTGCGTGGGGCCGCGAGGACGATGTGGGCGACGCGGGCGATGTCGAGATCGTCTGCGACCGCTCGTGACAGCCGTGCGTAGGTCGGCGCGACGTCGGCGGTCGTCTGGGCGAACCGGGCGAAGCCTGCCCGGACGTCGTCCACGTCGTCGGCGTCGAACGACGAGCGCGTCGCGGCCTGGGCCGGGCTCGAGTCGGTCGGGTCGACGTCTCGATCGGGGTCGTCGTCGGGCGGCTCGGACGGCGGGGCCGGGCTCACTTGTAGTTCGTGAACCGCAGGGGCGCCTCGTAGTCGTTGGCGCGCACCAGTTGCTGGATGGCCTGGAGGTCGTCGCGGGACTTGCCGGCGATCCGGATGCGGTCCCCCATGTTGGTGGGCGTCACCTTGCGCTTGGTGGCCTTGACGTCCTTGACGATCTGCTTGCCCAGGGCCGGCGGCAACTCGGTGACCAGGGACACGTCGATGCGCATGCGCGAGCCCGACGTGGGGCGCGGCTCGCCCACCTCCATCACCTTGAGGCTGACCTTGCGCTTGACGAACTTGTCCTTGAGGACGTCGACGGCGGCGTCCAGCCGGCCCTCGGAGTTGGACTCGACCTGGATCCCGCTGTGATCACCGGTCCAGGCGATGACGGTGTCGGTGTCCTTGAAGTCCCACCGCTGAGCGACCTCGCGGGCCGCCTGGTTGATGGCGTTGTCGACCTCCTGGAGGTCTGCTCCCGCCTCGATGTCGAAGCTGGCCAATGCCATGACATGTCCTCGTGTGCCGGTGTCGGTCGGGGTCGCGATGCTACGCGGCAGGGCGACCGGGGCGCGTTTGCGCCCATGGCCTCGACCAGTACCCTCCATCCGTCCACGGAGGGATGCCCGAGTGGCCAAAGGGACCCGGCTGTAAACCGGTTGGCTTAGCCTACGCAGGTTCAAATCCTGCTCCCTCCACGCACCGACCCGCGCTCGCCACGGCTGCGGATGACAACGACCCACCTGCACGGTGGGCCTGCATGACGGTCCCGGCCCGTTGACCCCCTCGCCCGTCGCAGCGGGTGCCCGGGGCGTCGGTAGGCTGGGGTCCGCCCGCCCTCGTAGCTCAGTCGGTAGAGCACATCCATGGTAAGGATGGGGTCCGCGGTTCGATTCCGCGCGAGGGCTCTGGTCACGCGACATCCTCGTCCTCCCCGGGGCGGGCCCGACCGGCCCGAACACCCGGTGGCGCAGCCGTCGTGGCCCACCCGGCGGCGTAGCTCAGGGGTAGAGCAAGCGACTCATAATCGCTGTGTCGGTGGTTCAAGTCCACCCGCCGCTACTGGCAGTGCCGTGGGATCCCCGCGGCACCGATGCCCGCACCGAGTCACCACGTCGGCCTCGAGCCTTTTCCGGGTCCGTCGGCCCCGTCCCATTCGTCCGATCGGACCGTTCGACGAGTTCCGGCCGCAGGCTAGACTCCGTGCCACGCTGGTGTCCGGACTGGACACCATTTCCGATCGCGCCCGGACCGACACGGTCCCCGACGGCGCACACGACGCCCTTCGCAGGAGGCCTTCAGCCATGGCCAAGGAAAAGTTTGAGCGGACCAAGCCGCACATGAACATCGGCACGATTGGTCACGTCGACCATGGGAAGACGACGTTGACGGCGGCGATCACGTTTGTGTTGGCCAAGCATGTGGATGGGAAT
>JBBSMS010000150.1:0-7934 GCA_038233055.1 Nitriliruptorales bacterium | reverse complement strand
GTGGCCTGTGCCTTGCGCCGGTCCGAATCCTCCATCCACTTGTCGCCGTACGCGACCGAGGACAGTTGCCACAGCACCAGTGCCGCCATGCCGACCACGATGATCCACAACAGGACACTGCCGAAGGGCTCCTGCGCAATCGTCTTCAGTGCCCCGGTGCTCGATGCCGCGCCCCCGCCGCCGCTGCCGCCGAAGGCGATCTGGCCGGTCAGCCAGGCGATCACCAGGTGGATGATGCCGTAGGTCACCAGCCCCACCTGGGCGACCTTCAACAGGGCGTCCTGGGCATCGTCGGCATCGGGTGTCGCGCTCGCGGTCGCCATCAGCGGGCGGTCGGCGACGACAGGATTGCAGTGACGGGCATGGCGGGGACCTCGGGTGGGTGACGGCGCTCGATGGGCCTTCAATCTAGGACCCCGGCGCGGGACCCGGTGGGCCGTTCGAACGATGACTGACCATGGCGATGCCGGCGGGCCCGCTCAGACCGATGCGAACGCGCAGAACTCGTTGCCCTGCGGGTCGGCGAGCACGTGCCAGGACATGGTGGCCACGGGTTCGCGGAGGACGGTCGCGCCGCGGGCGACCAGTGCCGGCACGTCGTCGCAGGTGACGTCCCAGTGGATCCGGTTCTTGACGACCTTGGGTTCGGGCACCGGGATCATGTCGAGGCTGTCGAACGGCAGGGGGGCCACGTCCTCGACCCACCAGAACCCGCGCCCGTCGTCGACGCTGGACCCGCCCAGCACCGCCGCCCACCAATCGGCCAGCGCGTGGGACGAGTCCGCATCGGCGGTGTCGACCACCAACTCGAACAGGTCGGCCGGGCTGGTGGGGTCGCGGTCGTCGCGCACGAACGCACAGAACTCGCCCCCCTCCGGATCCACCAGGGCCGTCCACGAGAACCCGGACTGCTCGGCCGGCAGCGCGACCGTGGCTCCGGCGGCGACCAGCGGCTCGAGCGATCCCACGGAGAGGTCGAGGTGGACACGCTGCTTGACCGTACGCGGTTCCAAGACCCGGTTGACCCAGATCGTGTCCACGGGGCGGGCGCCTCGCAGCACCACCTCACCGTCGTCGAGCGGGACGACTTCACGGCCCAGCACCGCTCCCCAAAAGCCCCCCAGCGCCACCGGATCGGCGGCATCGATGCACAGGTCCTTGAACGATGCGAGTGCCATGACGACCTCCTCGGAACTGGGCTCAGGCGTCGTAGGAACCGGAGGTGACGGCGCCACCCTGACCGGTCCAGTCGGTGTGGAACCACTCCCCGCGGTCACCGTCGAGATGCTCGTAGGTGTGGGCGCCGAAGTAGTCGCGCTGGGCCTGTACGAGGTTGGCGGGCGTGCGCAACGACCGGATCCCGTCGTAGTAGGCCAGGGCGGTGCCGTACGCCGGGACCGGGATGCCGGCCCCGACGGCGGTGGCGACGACGCGCCGCCAGCCGTCCTGGGCGGCCGCGAGCGCATCGGTGAACACGTCGGCCAGCAACAGGTTGTCCAGGTCCGGGTCGGCCTCGAAGGCGGCGGTGATGTCGTCGAGGAAGACCGCCCGGATAATGCAGCCTTCGCGCCACAGGCTCGCAACGCGGCCGAGGTCGAGGTCCCACCCGTGTTCGTCACTGGCGTCGGCCAGCAGCATGAACCCCTGGGCGTAGGAGGTGACCTTGGAGGCATACAGCGCGTCGCGGAGGTCGTCGAGGTCGATCGCACCCGCCGTCAGGGTGCGGTCGGGTCCCACCAGCACATCGCTGGCCGCTCGCCGGCGATCGACCAGCGAGGACACGACCCTGGCGAACACGGCCTCGGCCACCAGCGTCAGGGGCTGGCCGGCCTCCAGCGCGGCGATCGCGGTCCAGGTCCCGGTCCCCTTCTGACCCGCCGCGTCCAGGATGGTGTCGAGCGTGGACTCGTCGGTGTCGGGGTCGGTGTGGGCGAGGATCTCGGCGGTGATCTCGACCAGGTAACTGTCGAGCACGCCGTCGTCCCAGGTGCGGAACACCTCGGCCATCTCGTCGTTGGCCATGCCCATCGCCGACATCAGGTCGTAGGCCTCGGCGATGACCTGCATGTCGCCGTACTCGATCCCGTTGTGGACCATCTTGACGAAGTGGCCGGCACCGTCCGGACCGACCCAGTCGCAGCACGGCCGGCCGTCGGGCGCATCGGCGGCGATGTCCTGCAGGACGTCGCGGACCAGCGGCCACGCCTCGGGGTCACCGCCAGGCATGATCGACGGGCCGTGGCGGGCGCCCTCCTCCCCGCCGGACACCCCGGTCCCCACGAACCGGATCCCCTGCGCGGCGAGGTCGGCGGTTCGTCGGACCGTGTCGGTGTACCGCGAGTTGCCGCCGTCGATGATGACGTCCCCCTCGTCCAGCAGTGGCACCAGTTGGTCGATCACCGCGTCCACCACGTCCCCGGCACGGACCATGAGCATGACCCGTCGGGGTGTCGCCAACGCCGCGACCAGGTCCTCCACCTCCTCGAACCCGACCACGCTGGCATCAGCCGCCGGGCCGTCCACGAACTCGCGCATGGTCTCGGTGGTGCGGTTGCACACGCCCACCGAGTAGCCGTGATCGGCCATGTTGAGGACCAGGTTCTGGCCCATCACGGCCAGTCCGATCAGGCCGATGTCGACGGATTCGGTGCGATCAGTGGTCATGGTGGATCCTGCGGTCGGGGCGCCGACCAACGCTAGTCCCCCCGCACCAGGGGCAACGCTGCCGCGACCGGTCGGCGTCGGCCGTGGTCGACCGAGCGGTGGCGCAGCCGCTGGCGGCGGCTGCCACCCCGTAGCGTTGGAGGCAGGAGGACCGCCATGACCGCCACCGATCCACTCGACGATGCCCTGGCCGACCTGGACCAACAGGTGCGGACCGGCGCGTTCGTCTTCGTGACCCTGCCGACGCGCGCCGGGGTGCCCGCCGAGGCGACCATCGTCGAGGACGAGGGGATCACCCACGTCGTCCCCCGCGAGGTCGCCGATGCCGAAGGATGGACCTACGAGTTCGTCGCCGGCTGGATCACGCTCACGACGGCCACCGCCCTGGACCTGGTCGGGCTGACCGCGGCCGTCGCCACGGCCCTGGCCGAGCACGGCATCGCCTGCAACGTGCTGGCCGGTCGCCACCACGACCACCTGCTGGTCCCGCTGGAGCGCCTCGACGACGCGCTGTTGGTCCTCGACGACCTCGGCGGCGCCTGACGTCGACCAGGCCCCGGGCGTCGCGCGCTGACGGGACGCGGTCGCGGTGCGCGCGACCGGACGACCGACCGCGCCTACCGCGCCGGCGACGTCCCCGACGTGCCCCACGCGCAGCATGCCCGGTCGTCGGCCGAACTGCTCGCGTCCGTCGAACTCCAACTACGGCAGTTGCGTGGACGTCTTCGCGCCCGGCTCCAGCATCACCTCGGCCTGGTACACGTCCAACTCGGCGACCAACACCATCAGTTGCAGGTCCATGGCGCGTCGGAGGAGTTATCTCCCACAGCGGCTCGGCCGGGTACTACACCTGGCTCGTGGAGTCCTCCAGCGGCGCCGGTTCCTACACCTTCGGGCTCGATCGCCCGTGACGACCGCGTGACCGACGGGCCGCTGGACTACGGGGCCACTGGGCCCGAGCCCCACGACGTGACACCTGACGACGTCGTCGACGAACCGGTCACACCGCCACGCTCGAGTTCGTCGGCGCGCAGGGCCGGTTCACCCAGCCAAACGATCGCCCCCGGGTGGAGGGTGTCGTCGTCGACGACGTCGTCGGCCTGCAGGACCACCGTCCGTCGTGTCCGCTCCGTCGCCATCGTGGGCCCCTCCCCGGGTTCCGGCGTCCCCAGCGGGTCGCGTTCCCCGCGCATCGTGAAGGCCAGTGGACCCCGGCCGGTTCGTCGGCGATACGGACCGGCGGCCCCGGACGGCAGGACGCCGGACCTATTCCGCCCGCGTCCCGGACCGCCAGCAGCCCCCGGGCCAAGCATGTCGGTCCCACCTCCCCCCGGCGTGGTTCACCCGCCTCGGTGACGGCGTCGAGCCGGCGGCGACCCTGACCCACGGCTGGACGCCACCTTCCGCGGCCATCCAGAGAACACCTTCCGGCTGGTCGGCAACGGCATCTACGAGGGTCTGGACTGACCGACCCCGGCGGCCCCACCCCGCGCCGAGCGGGGACGGACGGCTTGATCGCCAGCCGGGCAGGTCAGGCCGCGGGGAGGTGGCGTTGCAGGAACGCGGCCGTGACACCCCAGGCCTCGGTGGCGTTGCGGGCCTGGTGGAAGCGCTTCGAGAAGGCGTTGTCGAAGGCGTGGCCGCCGCTCGGGTAGCGCTCGAATCGGGTGCTGGGGTTCGCCGCCGCCGCCTGCTCGACGAGGTCGACGCGATCGGCGGCGCAGTACTCGTCCTTGTCGCCGAAGTGGAACAGGGTCGGGCAGTCGATGGCCCCCATGGCGTCCAGTTCGTCGGGGATGGCCGAGCCGTAGTAGGACACGCACACGTCGGGATCGGCCGCCGCAGTCGTGAAATACGCCAGCGACCCGCCCAAGCAGAACCCCAGCAGCCCCGCGCCTGCCACGCCGTCGGTCCCGCGCAGCGCACCCAGGGCCGCGACCACGTCGCCGACGGCCCGCTCGGGGTCGAGGTTCCCGGCGATCGACATGGCCCCGTCGAGGTCGCCGTCGTCAAGGTCCGTGCCCGGCGCCACGCGCCAGTACAGGTCGGGCACGAGCACGGCGTAGCCCAAACGGGTCAGCCGGTCGGCCGTCCAGGCGAGGTAGTCCGACACCCCGAAGATCTCCTGCACCAGGACCAGGCCCGGGACGTCACCGCCATCAGTACGGCTGGCGTCGGGACGCAGGAGCAGTGCGGGCATCGCCTCGCCCTCCACGTCGACCTCATGGTTGAGCCGCCGGTTCGCCATGGTCACTCCTGGTTGCCTGGAACTGCCAGTCAACCACCAACCGACCCGCCACCTCGACAGGTCTCCGGACCGGCGGCACGCGTATCGCCACCGGATCAGCCGGTCGGCGCCAGGCTGGAGACCACGTACTCCATCTCGTCATCCGCGCCATCCACGATGTAGTCGAGGAAGGCCCACGTCGGGTACCCCAGGTCTGGGTCGTAACTGACGTCGACGTCACCGGACTGGATGGCGTCGGCGATCTGGGTGAAGATGGCGTCGATGGTCAGGTCCAGGCCGTCGTAGTCGGCAGCCTGCATCTCCGGATCAGTCGGCTTGAGGGCCACGGCCACGCCGTCCACGACCTCGACGTCGACCAGGCCCTGGAATCCGCAGAAACAGATTGGTTCCACGACCAGGTGGTAGTCGTCGATCCCGGCGGCGTCCCACCGTCGACGCGCGTCCGCCAAGGCCTCGTCCTGGGGGTCCCGGGCGATCGGGCGGGCCTCGGGGACGAAGTCGCCGACCGAGATCTCGGCCTCGACGCTGCGATCGTCGGCCCACAACACCTCGACCCAGCCGTACTGCTCGTCGAAGGTCGGGCCATCCCGGGCAGCGCCGGCCCAGCGTTCGGCGAGGTCGAACACCTCGGCCATCGTCACGGGATCGGCCACGTCGCACTCGGCGTCCAGGTCGAACGCCTCGACGACCCCGCCGTCCCGTACGACCGTCCGGACAGGACCGCTGCCGCACTCGCCGTACTCGTCACCGCGTTCCCAGCGCCGGATGGTCGCGGTCCAGGCAGGCGGTTCGGTCGCCGCCCACCGGTTGCGGCCCTCCTCGATCGCCGCCACCACGTCCGGGTCCGCCGGGGATTCGGGCGTGCCACCACTCGGATCGACCGAGCCGTCGTAGCGCTCCTCCCATGCCGCCAACGCCGCGTCGTCCAGTGGCACCGACTCGTCGGGGAGGACGTCACCGGTGACCTCGTGGTGCCGGGTCGAGGCCACCAGCCAGTCCTCGCCGACCGCGGCGTCGAAGCCCCGCGCCCACAGCCCGACCCGCGGGCCGATGGCGTCGCTGAACCACCGCTTGACGTCGAACGTGATCCAGGGTCGCGACCCACCCTCGTCGATCGCGACGACGCGGCCGACGAAGGCCATCTCGATGTCCTGGTCGACCGGGCCGGACGGCTGCCGTCCGAGGTCCGTCGCGAGTTCGCTGGGGCGCGGCAGCCCGTGGTCGTCCTCCGACTCGTCTGGCTCGGACGTGGCGGTCTGCTCGGTCACCGACGTCGACGGATCGACGCTCGCCCCACCGCCGCCGGCCGGGCCGACCTCCGTCGCGCACCCGGCGGCCAGCACCGCCACGGCCACCGCGATCATCCTCGTCCACATGGCTGCCACCTCGCACCTGAGCGGGTCGATCGGTCACGGCCGACCCTCCGGGCCGACCCTCCGGCCGGTTGGACGACGGGATCGCCGCGGAGGTTCCCGGGATGTGCAACCAACCCCACCCGCGCAGCGTCGGACCGGTGACGACAGGGACCGCCGATGGACCGCACCCGCACCGCCGCACTGCTGGCCCTCGCCATCGTGGTGACGGCGTGTGCCCAGCAGGTCTCGCCCACGGGCGCCGACTCGAGCGCTCCCACGTCCACCGTCGACCCGGCGGCGCCGTCCCCCGCGACCGACTCCAGCGCCGACCCCGTGGCATCGCCGTCGTCGATGCCGTCCCCACCGACGACCGCCTCCGACGGGCTGGCGTACGAGTGCGGGACCCTCGCACTGTCGCCACAGGACCTCGACTCTGCGCCACCGGCCACCGAACTGGGTGATGACGGTCGGGCGGCGCTGGACGGAACCGAGGTCCCGCCGATCGACCTGGACGACGGCTGGCGAATCATCGGCGAGGGACCCAACGAACTCGCACTGGTCCGGGAGTTGGCGACGCCGGAGCAACTGGGACCGGGGGACGTGCGCACGCACGAGTACCTCTTCGTCCAGTACCTCCAGGAGGTGGAGGATGGGCCGGCATGGCACCTCGGATCCGTCGGCTCATGTGCACTGCGTCGCGAACTGCTCGATGGCCTGCAGACCGCCGACCTCGCCCTGGACCCCGACCACCCGCTCGACCCGGCGGCCACGACGATCCACCTGCTGGCCATCGAGCGCGACTGCGCGTCGGGCCAGGCCGCAACGGGCCGGGTCGAGGTCGTGACACACGACCTCACCGATGACCAACTCCAGCTCCACGTGGGGATCCGACCGCTCGAGGGCGGGGCCGAGTGCCCGGGCAACCCTCCCACGCCGTTCACCGTCGAACTGGCCGAACCGCTCGGGGGCCGGGTCCCGGTGGACATCGCGCTGCTGCCACCCCGGCCGCTCGAACCCTTCGAGGCGGGGTAGGCCGCGGCCGCCGAACCGTGGCGCTGGACGTCCTGACGTCGGGGCTGCCGCGGTCGTTCACCCCCGCCGAACTGGCACGGTCCGAGCGCGACGGACAATGGGGTTCCGAACCCACCGCTTGACTCTCCCCCCACCGGAGGCTGCAGCATCGGGTCACCCGAGCACGGAGCACGCCATGGACGACCTGTCCAGCATGGACGACCTGGTCCCGATCGGTGGCGCACCACCGACATGGACCACGTGGGCGAGGTGCTCGCCGAGGCCATGCCCTTCGTCGCCGGCACGGTCGTCGGCGCGGGCGTGCCGATCGTCGGTGCGCCGTTCGTGCTCTTCCACGACTTCGACCTGGAGATGGAGGGCGACATCGAGGTCTGCCTCCCGGTGCCCTCCGACCCCGAGGAGGTCACCGTGGACGAACAACTGACGCAGGTCGACATCCCGCTTGTCCCCGCCTGACCCGATCGCGCCCGACGTTCCCCGTCGGCCGCGAGTCAGACCCAGATATCGCAACGGGGTGGTCGGAGGTTGGCCTGATCGGGTGATGGGGCGTGGCAGTGGTCGGTGACGTGGCCGTCGGGACGGTCGTGGGCCGGTTGATGGGGTCGAGACGGGGGTGCGGCGGCTTGTCGGGGGCT
>JBBSMS010000149.1:0-8092 GCA_038233055.1 Nitriliruptorales bacterium | reverse complement strand
GGACCGTTCGTCCGCCCCGCCACGGTCGTGCACGCGGCAGACTGGGCCCACGGCCGACCCGGGAGGAACCGTGTACTGGTACTGCCTGACCCACAACAAGGTCGAGGACGAGGACGACGGCTGCGCCGACCGCCAACGCCTCGGTCCCTACACCACGCGCGAGGAGGCCCAGGCTGCGTTGGCCAAGGTCCAGGAGCGCAACGACGAATGGGACGACGACCCGGCCTGGAACGAGGATCCGGACCCGGCCGCCTGACCGCGGATTCGGCTTGAGTCGACAGGCGTCCCGTCCGATCCGCCTGACGATGCCGGCCCGACGACGCCGGCCCGACGACGCTGGCCCGGCAGGGCGGCGCCACTCGCGCGTGGTGCACCATCGTCGGTGAGTCGGCCCGCCCCGGTGGCACCAGACGCCCGGCGACGGGCGGGGCCGCCGGTATGGTGCACGACCGTGGACGGGCGATGATCCCCCGATCCGCGGGACGGAGACGCGATGGGGATGGCAGCGGATGCCGTCCGGCGCGCCAACCTCTCGCAGGTCCTGCGGCTGTTGCACCTCGAGGGTGCGATCACCCGGGCCGAGGTCACGGCGGCGACCGGCCTCAACCGCAGCACCGTCGGCATCCTGGTCGCGGAACTGGTGTCGCTGGGACTGGTGAACGAGGGTGACCCCCAACTGACCGGCAGCCGCGGGCGTCCGTCGCCGCTGGTGTCGCTGTGCAGCCGCCGCACCGTGGTGGTCGTGCTGGACATCAAGGTGGACTCGATCGCCGCCGGAGCCGTGGGACTGGGCGGCGACATCGTGATGGTGCGGCGACAGGACCGCCCGCGTGTGCGCACGACCGTCGACACCACCGTCGCCGACCTGACCGACCTGGCACGGACCGTGCTGTCCGAGTTGGGGCCCGACCAGCGCGTGATGGCCGTGTCGATCTCGGTCGTCGGCCTGGTCAACGACGCCAGCGGCACCGTGGACGAGGGCCCCAACCTGGGGTGGCAACGGGCACCGCTCGCCAACCTTGTCCGCCAGGCCCTGGGCGTCGACCTGCCTGTCATGCTGGTCAACGACGGCGACGCCGGGGTCTGGGCCGAGAGCCGTCGCGGGGTCGCGGTCCACGTCGACGACGTGCTCTACCTCTCCGGCGAGGTCGGGCTGGGTGGCGGCATCCTGGCCGGAGGTGCCCCACTCCGGGGGGCCATGGGCTACGCGGGCGAGATCGGGCACACGGTGCTGGATCCGTCGGGGCCGCCGTGTCGCTGCGGGTCCACCGGCTGCATGGAGGTCCTGGTCGGCGAGAACGCCCTGCTGCGCGAGGCCGGTCGCGACGAGGACGGCGGACAACGGGCCGTGGACGAGGTCATGGCCGCCTTCGCCCGCGGCGAGCCGGCCGCGGTCGCGGGCGTGGCCCGGGTCGGCGAGTGGTTGGCCATCGGGGTCGCCAACCTGGTGAACGTCCTGAACACCCGGATGGTGGTGCTGGGCGACCTCCACGCACGGCTCCACCCCCACGTCGTGGCGACCATCGAGGACCGGTTGTGGCGCCAGTCGCTGGTGGCCCGCCGCAGCCCGGTCGACGTCGTGGCCGCAGCACTCGGACCCAACGCCTCGATCATCGGCGCGGCCGAACTGGCGCTGGAGCCGCTGCTGGACAACCCGGCCGGGCACGACCAGGGGCCCACGGTGGCGGCGATGGGCGCCGGGTCCGACACCGCATCCCGGTCCGCCTGATCCCGGGGCGCCCGCGAGGTCCGACCGCCCCGATGCCGTCGGTCACCGTCGGTTCGACGTGCGCCCCGCGACGTCGGCGACTTTGTTGGAGTTCCCCACACATACCCATGACTTCTGTCCCACTCCTCACTAGGGTCATCACTACTTCTGCAGGGTGGCAGGCCAAAGTCGCCAACGTGTTCCGGCAAACCCCGGACCACGGCAGGACATCATGACGACCTCAACGGGGGTGATCGATGGCTGACACAAGTGACGCGTCCTCCCCGATCCTCCTCATGGAGGACATCGTCAAGGTGTTCCCGGGCGTCCGGGCACTGGATGGCGTGGACCTGGACGTGCGGGCCGGCGAGGTGCATTGCCTGCTCGGCCAGAACGGTGCCGGCAAGTCCACGCTCATCAAGGTGTTGTCCGCCGCCCACAAGCCGGAGGAGGGCACGATCACCTGGCTGGGGGAGCAGGTCGACTTCGCCACCCCCCTGGAGGCCCTGCAGGCCGGACTCGCCACGATGTACCAGGAGCTGGACGTGATCGACGGCCTGAGCGTGGCCGACAACATCTTCCTGGGCCACGAGAAGTCCCGGTTCGGGTGGATCGACTCGCACTCGTCCAACAAGCGGGCACGCGAGATCCTGGCTCGGCTCGGTCACTCCGAGATCCGGGCACGCCGCAACGTGGGGGCGCTGTCGGCCGCCGGCAAGCAGATCGTGTCGATGGCCCGGGCGCTGTCCCACGATGCCCAGCTGATCGTCATGGACGAGCCGTCCGCCGTCCTGGACGGCGACGAGGTGGAGAACCTGTTCGGCACGATCCGCGATCTCACCAGCGACGGCGTCGCGATCATCTACATCAGCCACCGGTTGGAGGAGATTCGCGAGATCGGTGACCGCGTCACCGTGCTCAAGGACGGAGCCACGGTCGCCACGGGCCTGGATGCCAAGGACACGCCCACCTCCGAGGTCATCTCCCTGATGACCGGGCGCAACGTCGAGTACCTCTTCCCGCCCCGCCGCGAGGACGACGACCACCTCGGCGAGGTGGTGCTGGAGGTCGACGGCCTGTCGCGCGAGGGCGAGTTCAAGGACGTGTCGTTCTCGCTGCGCGCGGGCGAGATTCTCGGCCTGGCCGGCCTGGTCGGCTCCGGGCGCTCCGAGATCCTCGAGACCGTCTATGGCGCCCGGCGCGCCAACTCGGGGACCACGGCCTACTTCGGCGAGACCGTCGGCCGCCGGTCGGTGCCCAAGTCCGTGAGGATGGGGCTGGGCCTGGCGCCGGAGGAGCGCAAGTCCCAGGCCCTGCTGATGGAGCAGTCGATCGCGCGCAACATGTCGTTGTCCGACCTCGGCAGCTACAGCAAGGGCGGCTGGATCGGTCACGGCGCCGAGGTCAAGGACGCGCGCCGCATCACCGACCAACTCGAGCTGCGACCTCCGGACCCGACCCGCCGCGTGAGCACGTTGTCCGGTGGCAACCAGCAGAAGGTCGTGGTCGGCCGGTGGCTGATGAAGGGCTGCCGCGTGCTGCTGCTGGACGAGCCCACCCGTGGCGTCGACGTCGGCGCCCGCGCCGAGCTGTACTCGCTGGTCCGCGACCTCGCCGACGAGGGCGTGGCCGTGGTGGTGGTGTCCAGCGAGGTGCCGGAGGTGCTCGGCTTGGCCGACCGCGTGCTGGTGGTCGCCGACGGACGCATCATCCACGAGGCCGACAGCGGCGTGCTGGAGGAAGACGACGTCCTGGACATGATCATGGAGAACACGACCCATGTCTACGACGACCCCGACCGCGACCTCAAAGCATCGGCACCCCCGGGAGCAGCCAGCGATGAATGACACCGCCACGACGGTCGACCAACCGAGTGTCTCCAGCGACGGCAGTGCGTCCCTGGGCGAGCGCCTCAGCGGCGTCCAGAACCTCGGGCTGGTCGCCGTGCTCGTCCTGGCGTTCATCGCCGGCTGGGTGACCGCGCCGGAAAACTTCCTCGACGCCAACAACTTCCTGACCATCCTCAAGTCGGCGGCCGTCATCGGCGTGGTCTCGGTCGGCATGACCTTCGTGATCATCGGCGGCGGGATCGACCTGTCGGTCGGCGCGATCGTCGCCCTCGCGTCCGTCTGGGGCACCACCGTGGCATCCCAGGAGATGGGCCTGTGGGGGATGCTGGCCGCCTTCCTCCTGGTCGGGACCGCGACCGGCCTGGTCAACGGGATCCTGGTTGCCTACGGCAAGATCGTGTCGTTCATCGCGACGTTGGCCATGCTGGTGTCGGCCCGTGGCCTCGCCCAGTACATCTCGGGCGGCCAGACCCAGGTCGTCGAGGTCAACGCCTTCCGCAGCCTCAACAACGGCGACGTGTTCGGCGTGCCCAACCTGGTCGTCATGCTGATCGTGGTGGCCGCGATCGGGTGGCTGCTCCTCAACCGGACCACCTTCGGTCGTCGCACCTTCGCGGTGGGCGGCAACGACGAGGCGGCACGCCTGGCCGGCATCAACGTCAAACGCCACACGATGTTGCTGTTCGGGCTGTCGGGCCTGGCCTGCGGGGTCGCCGCGATCATGATCGTGGCCCGCACGACCACGGGTTCGTCGACCCACGGCGAACTCTACGAACTGGACGCCATCGGCGCCGTCGTGATCGGTGGCACCAGCCTCGCGGGCGGTCGCGGGACCATCGTCGGCACCATCCTCGGCGTGCTGGTCTTCACCGTCATGACCAACATCTTCGTCCTCAACAACCTGACCACTGACATCCAGAACATCGCCAAGGGCGTCATCATCGTCCTGGCCGTGCTGCTGCAGGCCCGCGCCCAGCGCGGGTCCGACGGCGGTCACACGTGATCGCCGCCGCGATGTCGCGCCCAACCCGATCCAACGCACCCGACCCACGGACCGACCCACCACCCACCGATGCCACACCTCCCGGCAGCGCCGGGCAACCAGGAGCACCTGAATGAGTGATGCAGCACAGAACCTGTCCCGACGCAACCTCCTGCGGGGCGCGGGAGCCTTCGGCGCGATCAGCGTCCTGGCGGCCTGCACCAGCAACGAGGCCGAGCCCGAACCCGAGGCGACCAGCGCGGCCGCTGCCGCGACCGCCGAGACCAGTGACAGCGCCACCAGCGACACGGCGACCGAGGCGGCCGCCCAGGAGTCCGGACCGGCCGTCACGATCGGCTTCTCCGCGCCGGCCGCCGACCACGGCTGGATCGCCGCGGTGACCGACAACGCGGCCAAGGCTGCCGAGTCCTTCGACGACGTGACCTTTGTTGCCACCGAGGGGACCAACGACGTCGGCCAGCAGATCAGCCAGGTCGAGACCCTGATAAACCAGGGTGTGGACGTGCTGGCCATCCTGCCGTTCGACGGTGCGGCGCTGACCGAGGTCGCGCAGTCCGCGATGGAGGCAGGGATCCCGGTGGTCAACATCGATCGGATCTTCAACTCGCCTCAGGCCTACCGCGCCTACATCGGCGGTGACAACTACGGCATGGGCGTCAGCGCCGGCAACTACATCGGCCAGCGCCTGACCGACGAGGGCGTCGAGAGCCCGGTGATCGCCGAGATCGCCGGCATCGACAACCTGCCGCTGACCCAGGCCCGCTCGCAGGGCTTCGCCGACGCCCTCGACGGCTTCGGGCTGTCGGTGACGGCACGCCAGGCCGCGGAGTTCACGGTCGAGTCCGGCCAGCAGGTCACCGCGAACCTGTTGCAGGCCGAGTCCCAGATCGACGCCATCTGGAACCACGACGACGACCAGGGCATCGGTGTCCTGGCCGCCATCGAGGCGGCCGACCGCGACGAGTTCTTCATGGTCGGTGGCGCAGGTTCGGCCAACGCCATGCGTGAGATCGAGGAGGGCAACTCGGTGTTGGAGGCGACCGTGCTGTACTCGCCGACCATGGCGGGCTCGGGCATCAACATGGCCCGGCTCATCGCCCAGGGCAAGGGCATGGACTCGCTGGTCGAACTGCAGGTGCCGGCCTCCGTCACGACCTTCTCGGCCGTGGTGACCGCCGAAAACGTCGAGCAGTACCTGCCGCTGGGCTTCGAGTCCTGACAACCGGTCCGTGATCCGGGAGCGTCATGACTCCCGGACCACGGACCACCCGGTGTGGCCATCAGACGTGGCCACACCGGACCACCCACCACCGGCGCCACCACCGCGGTGACGCCAGCGACCGACAGGAGGCCGGATGCGCCCGACGATCGGCATCGGCATGGTTGGCCATGCGTTCATGGGCCGGACCCATTCCCACGCCTGGCGCAACGTCGACGCGGTGTTCCCCCTCGACCTCCAGCCGCGACAGGTCGTGGTCGCCGGACGTGACCCCGAGCGCACGGCCGAGGCGGCGGCCCGCCTGGGCTGGGACGACTCCACGACCGACTGGCGGACCCTGTTGACCCGCGACGACGTCGACCTCGTCGACATCTGCACGCCCGGCGACAGCCATGCCGAGATCGCGATCGCGGCGCTGGAAGCCGGCAAGCACGTGCTGTGCGAGAAGCCGCTGGCCAATTCCGTCGCCGAGGCCGAGGCCATGGTCGCGGCCGCAGAATCGGCCCGCGAGCACGACGTGCGCTCCATGGTCGCGTTCAACTACCGGCGCGTCCCCGCGCTCGCCCTGGCACGCCAACTGGTCGCGGACGGCCTGCTGGGCGACCTCCACCACGTCCGCGCCCGGTACCTGCAGGACTGGCTGCTCGACCCCGAGTTCCCGCTGGCGTGGCGGCTGCAGAAGGAGCGTGCCGGCTCCGGCGCGCTGGGTGACCTAAGTGCGCACATCATCGACCTCGCCCACTTCCTGACCGGCGACGAGGTCGAAGGCGTGTCCGCCATGACCCACACCTTCGTGACGTCCCGACCCCTGCCCACCGGTTCCGACGACGGGCTGTCCGGCTCCGGTGGCGAGGAGTACGGCGACGTCACCGTCGACGACGCCGCCCTGTTCATGGGCCGCATGCGCAGCGGCGCCCTGGCCAGTTTCGAGACCACCCGCTTCGCCGCCGGGGCCAAGAACGACATGGGCATCGAACTGTTCGGCTCCCGTGGTGCGCTGCGCTTCGACTTCGAGGCAATGAACGAGTTGTGGATTTACGACGCCACCGCGGACGCGGCCACCGCTGGCTTCCGCCGCGTGCTCGCCACCGAGGGCGCCGACCCGTACTCCGGTGCCTGGTGGCCGCCCGGACACGTCCTGGGCTACGACCACACCTTCGTCCACGAGGTGGCCGACCTGGTCGCCGCGATCGCCGACGATCGTGATCCCACCCCCTCCTTCGCCGACGCCCTGGCGGTCCAGCGCGTGCTCGATGCCGTCGAGCGCAGCGCCAGCGCCAAGGGCACCTACGAACTCGTCGACTCCACGTAGTCGACGTCCCTGCCCGGCGGGTGCTCCCCCCGCCGCCGGGCAGGCCCCCCGTCCCCACGTCTCCGCCTCCGACCAAGGACTTCCGATGCCCCGCCCCGTCACCCTGTTCACCGGCCAGTTCGCCGACCTGCCGTTCACCGAGATCTGCCGCCTCGCGGCCGAATGGGGCTATGACGGCCTCGAACTCGCCTGCTGGGGCGACCACTTCGAGGTCGACAAGGCGCTTTCCGACGACGGCTACGTCGACTCGCGCCACGAGATCCTCGCGGAACACGGCCTCGAGTCGTTCGCGATCAGCAACCACCTCGTCGGCCAGGCCGTCTGCGACTCGATCATCGACGAGCGCCACAAGGGCATCCTGCCGTCCCGGATCTGGGGCGATGGTGACCCCGAAGGTGTCCGCCAACGCGCTGCGGAGGAGATGAAGGACACCGCGCGCGCCGCCCGCAAGTTCGGCGTGGACGTGGTGATCGGCTTCACGGGGTCGTCGATCTGGCACACCGTCGCGATGTTCCCGCCGGTGCCGCCGGAGATGATCGAGGCCGGCTACCAGGACTTCGCCGACCGCTGGAACCCGATCATCGACGTGTTCGACGAGGAGGGCGTGAAGTTCGCCCACGAGGTGCACCCCAGCGAGATCGCCTACGACTACTGGACGACGGTGCGCACGCTGGAGGCGATCGACCACCGCGAGGGCTTCGGGCTGAACTTCGACCCCAGCCACTTCGTGTGGCAGAACCTGGACCCGGTGGGCTTCCTGTACGACTTCCAGGACCGGATCTACCACGTGGACTGCAAGGAGTCGGTCGTGCAGGACAACGGGCGCAACGGTCGCCTGGGCTCGCACCTGCCATGGGGTGACCCGCGTCGTGGCTGGGACTTCGTGTCGACCGGGCACGGCGACGTGCCGTGGGAGGCAATCATGCGGATGCTCAACTCCATCGGTTATGACGGCCCGATCTCGGTGGAGTGGGAGGATGCCGGCATGGACCGCGACCTC
>JBBSMS010000148.1:0-8092 GCA_038233055.1 Nitriliruptorales bacterium | reverse complement strand
GAACTGGAGCCGATGCACGATCTCGTGCAGCACGACGCTGCGACGCAGGTCGTCCGCCCGGTCACCGAACTCGGTGGCGAGGTCGAGCACGTTGGGGCCCACGATGACCAGTTGGCCGGTGCCACTGCCGGCCAGCGGGAGGATGAACTGGCCCAGCACCTTGGTGGACAACAGCCCGAACAGCGCGCCCAACTGCGTGCTGAGCACCCGGCTGGCCATGGCCGACGACCGCGGCAGACGGTCCGACAGGCGCGCCACCAGCGGTGACACGGTCTGGAGGTTGGCACGGATCCAGCCCAGCCGTCCCACGACGCGTCCCCGGGTCGGTGCCAGGTCGGCACCCAGCCCGCTCCAGTCACGGGCCGCCTGGTCCAGTTCCCCCCACTCGGCGGCGACCAGGTTCTTGAGGTTGGTGGCGGCAGCCGGGTCGGAGACGACCGCCGGGAGCAGCAGTCGGGCCGCGGAGAGCGCGGCGGAGAGATCGATGGTGGGCATGGCCGTCCTGGACGTGGTGGGGGACGTGGTGGGGGACGTGGTGGGGGACGTGGCGGGCGGGTGGTCTGGCGCGACGACCGTCAGGGTGCCGGACGCGGCGGTGGTGGCTCGAACCCGAAGGGGGTGACCGGGGCACCGCCCCAACGGTCGCGTGCGGGCCGCCGACATGCCGGCCCGAGCGGCCGACCGGTGGCGACGAACCGACTCACGACGCCGACGGTTCCTTCTCGCGACGCACGACCATCATCCGGTAGAGCGCGGCCAACACGCCCAGGCCACCCACCGTGAGCGCCGACAAGCCGACGGCGGCCGCCCACAGGAAGTTGGGCTCGTAGTCCTCGGGTCGGTTCGCGTTCTCGGTCGAGTTGGCGCCGCCGGGCTCGAGCCCACCCACGTCACCTTCGGCCTCCGTCGCCAACCGGACCACGCCGACCGGCAGGTCGGCCGCCACGTCGGCGACGGCGACCTGTGCGGGCAACAGCAGCGCACCGCCCAGGACCAGGGGCAGCAGGAGGGTGTGCAGCAAGCGACGCATGACGTCCTCGTCGTCGACGGACGATGTGAGCCTAGCCCGCCGCCGGCTGGCCCGATCCCCGGCGTGGTGGAAGCGGTCGTCGACGCGCATCCCACCGGGGAGGACGAGCGTGGCCGCGGGTGCCACCACGGATCGGCGGCGAGGCATCGGCGGCCCACCGGTCGCTCAGGGCGCCCGAATGGACCCAATCGTGCGCTCACCGCACGATTGGCCCACGTTGGTCCATACGTCAATGACGCGGCAGTCGGCAGGATGTCGGGCCGAACCGTGCCAGGGCCCGCAGGGGGCCACGAACCGACCGCCATCACCGTGGTGGCACCACTCCGTCTGCGAGCCACCTCGGCCCCGGGTTCGTCCTGACGTCGCTGATGTCGCCTCGTGCCACGTGGAAAGTGATCGAGGACGTACGAGAGCGATCAGCAACACGTGTGTTGTTTCGTGGAGCGGATCGCGCTACTGTCCATCTCGAACCGCGTCATGCGATCCCCGGCTCCCCCCGCAGGGACAGGCAGAATACGTCGGCGCACCGTGCCCCACGCACGGACTGCGATGACCAGCCCGGTCCATGACCCGACAGGAGCAGCACATGCCAGACGACATCGAGTGGCTCAGCACCAAGGAAGCCGCCAGCCGACTGGGACTCACCACCCGCACCGTCTACCGGCTCATCGACGACGGCCAGATCCCCGCCTACAAGTTCGGACGGGTCATACGGCTGCAGGCCGATGAGGTCGACGCGTTCATCAACGCGGCTCGCATCCAGCCCGGTGACCTCGAGCACCTGTATCCCACGACGGCCGGCCAGGGCGACGGCGAGGCCTAGCCCGCGTCACACGAATCCGTCCGGAGCTGCCGCGGCCGATCGAGGGCGGCCGGGCGCGCCAGTCGTGTGCCTGCGGCGGCGCGGGCGGTCGGGCGCCGTGGCCCCGCGCCCGCGCCAACGCCGCCCACGGGGCCGTCCGCCGACGTGCTCGTCGCTACGGTGCCCGCCATGACCCCTCCTCACGGAACCCACCGGCCCGGTCGCATCGTGGACCATCGTCCACCACGACCGTTGCGACCATGAGTGCCGGCGCACGCAACGGCACAGTGCACGATCACGCGGACGAGCCGTTGGAGGCCGACCGCATCCACGAGGTGTCGGCGGCGCGGCTGCGACAGACCCGCCAGCGCTACACGCGAGGTCGTCGCGCACTGGTCAAGCAACTCCTCGACCTCGACGGACCGGCCACGATCTCCGAACTCCTCGCGGGTGGCAGCGACTCGTCGACCTCGTCGCTGTACCGCAACCTCGCCATCCTCGACCAGTGCGGTGTCGTGCACCGAGTGGTGGCGGTGGACGACACCCGGTACGAACTGTCGGAGGAACTGTCCGGCCACCACCACCACCTGATCTGTCGCGACTGTGGGCGCGTTGCCGACCTCACCCTGTCCGACGACGTCGAGCGCGCCCTGACCCGGGCCGCCACGCAGGCCAGCCGGACCAGTGGCTTCCGGGTGCAGGCCCACAACCTCGAGATGGTGGGCACCTGCGAGGACTGCGCCACCACCTGACGACGTCGCGCCGCCCCTCGGGTGGGTGCGTACCGTTCGACCGGTCAGCCCGTGGCCGCGGACCGGCGCACGCCGACCGCCACCTCGCGCCCCGCCAGGACCACGAAGAACAACCCCACGCTGATGACGGCGATGGCCGGTGACGCCGCCACCCCTCCGTGGTAGGACGCCAGCAGGCCGGCCACCACCGCGACCATGCCGACGACGGTGCCGGTGGCCATCATCACGGGCACGCGCCGTGACACCAGCGAGGCCGTGGCGGGCGGCGCAACCAGCAGGGCGAACACGAGCAGGGTGCCGACCGTGCGGAACGACGCCACGACGGCCAGGCCGACCAGGCCCAGCATCGCCAGGTGGACGACGCCCGGTCGCAGTCCCAACGCGGCGGTCCGGTCCTCGCTGAAGGTCAGTGCGAGGAAGGCGCGGTAGCCCACGACGGTCGCCACGACGACCACGATCGCCGCCACCAGCGTCACCACGATGTCCGTGCCGTCCACGGCGATCGCGTCGCCGAACAGGATCCCCGACAGGTCGGTGGCATAGGAGCCGCCTCGTGAGATGATCGCGACCCCCAGGGCGAGCATCCCGACGAAGAGCAGCCCGATCCCGGTGTCTCCCGACAAACGCGTGCGGCGCCGGACCACGTCGATCCCGGCGACCATGATCGCGCCGGACACCGCGGCCCCCAGGGTCACGCTGCCGCCCAGCACCACGGCCACCGCGATCCCCGGGAGCACCCCATGGGCCAGCGCATCGCCCAGGAACGACAGCCCGCGGAGCACGACCCAGGTCCCCACCAGGGTGGTGGTGACCACTGTCAGCAGCCCGGCCGCCAGGGCCCGCAGCATGAAGTCGTGGTCCAGGAACGGCGTCACGAGTTCCATCGTCGACTCCCTCCCGCCGTCGCGGTCCCTCCCGATCGCCCGCCGGGTCGGGCCGCCTTCACGAGCAGTCCGCCAACGCGGCGGCCAACCCGGTCGCAACGGTACGCAACAGGTCCGGATAGGTGTCGGCGGTCCCCGACGGCCCGCCCAGGCCGGTCAGGGGGAGCGCCACGACCGTGACCGCGCCGTCGGTGTCTGCGGCCACTGCGTCCGCCAGGCGTCGGCTGGCGGTGTCGGGCACCACCAGCACCCGGAGCCCGGACGCGGCGATCACGTCGAGTCCGGCCGCGAGGTCGCGCGCGCTGGGATCGGCCTCGGTGGAGGTGCCCGGGACGACGGTGACGGGGATGTCCACCCCGTACCGGGCCCCGAAGTAGCGCAGGTCGCCGTGGTCGGTGGCCACCTGGCGGCAGGACGGCGGCACCGTCGCCATCGTGGCGGCGACCTCGGTGTCCAGTTCCACCAGTTCGGCGGCCAGCGCCGTCGCCCCGTCCTCCCACGGCCCCTCGCCCACGCCCGCCAGCGCCGCGGCGATCACCGCCGGCGCCCGGGCCATCCGACGCGCGTCCAGCCACACGTGGGGGTCGAACGGCCCGTGGTCATCGTCGCCGTGGTCATCGTCGTCGCCCTCCCCGGCGTGGTCGCCGTGGTCGCCAGCAGGGAGTGGGTCCAGTGCCTCCCCCACCGCGAGCACCGGGATCCCGTCCGCGCGGGCCTGGTCCAGGGCACGGGCGATGCCCGCCTCCAACCCCAGGCCGTTGGCCACCACCAGGTCGACCGACGCGATCTCGGCCACCTGGCGGGCCGACAACTGGAACGTGTGTGGGTCCTGGCCACCGTCCATCAGTACCGACACCTCGGCGGCATCGCCGACGATGTCGGACACGAGGTCCCCGAGGATCGAGGTGGTGGCCAGCACCTGCACACCTGGCCGCGGCCCGTCGGCGGTGGCCGGCGACGAGGGCCCGCAGCCGCCCATGACCAGCGCAACCCCCGCCACCGCCACCACGTGTACGCGCGAGCGTCGACCCCGGCCAACCATCGGGGACGGGAAGGTCAGGTGCACGGTCGGGCTCCGTGGGACGGCTGGTCGATGGGTTCGGCGATCGCCTGAACGGTACCACTTCTGAGAATCATTCCCAAAATGGTTCCCGACTTGGCGGACCGGCGATAGCATCGCGCCATGTCCAGCCAGTCCGCCCGCCCCACGGTCCCCGTCGACGACCCGGCGACGGTGGCGGCCACGGCCGAGGGGGTCACGGCGACCTACGGCGAGCACCTCGCCCTGGACCGCGCCGACTTCCGGATCCCCGCTGGGGCGCGGACCGCCGTGATCGGGCCCAACGGCTCGGGCAAGACGACGTTGCTGCGCCTGCTTGGCCACCTCGCCGATCCGACCGCCGGTCGGCTGACCGTGCTGGGGGCGCCGCCGGGCCGTCGTCGTCGCGACGTCGCCCACGTCCTGCAGGCGACCCACATCAACGAAGGCCTGCCGCTGACCGTGCGCGAGGTTGTGACGATGGGCCGCTACCCGCACGTCGGCCTGCTCGGCCGCATGGGTCCCCGGGACCGGGCGGCGGTGGCCGACGCCATGGACCGCATGGGCATCGCGGACCTGGCCGGGCGCCAGGTCGTCGAACTCTCCGGGGGCCAGCGGCAACGGGTGTCCGTGGCCCAGGGCCTGGCCCAGCAGGCGGACCTGCTGTTGCTCGACGAGCCGGTGACCGGACTCGACGCACCCAGCCTCGACGCCGTCCGCGCAACGGTCGACGACGAGGTCGCGGCCGGCCGGACGGTGGTCCTGACGACCCACGACATCGCCGACGCGGCCAACGCCGACCACGTCATCCTGCTGGCCACGCGGGTGGTGGCCTCCGGGCCCCCGGACGACGTCCTGACCCACGACCACCTCGCCGCCGCGTACGGCGCCGCGACCTTCACCACCGCCGACGGCACCGTGGTCATCGGGGACCCGCACGTGCACCGCCGGGCACACCGCCACTGACGCGCCCGGCGCCCGGGTCATCGGCCCGACGTGGTCAGACCACCACCGCGACGACTCGCCGGCGCTGTCGGGCCTGGTCCACGACGAACACCACCAGCGCCACCCAGATCACCACGAAGCCGACCACCCGGGCGGGCCCGAAGTCCTCGCCCAGCAGCACCACCCCGACCAGGAACTGCAGGATCGGCGCGAGGTACTGCAGGAAGCCGACCACCGACAGGGGCAGGCGCCGGGCGGCGCCGGCGAACAGCAGCAGGGGAATGGCGGTCACGGGTCCTGCCCCGACCGCCAGCAGCGCGGTCGACGTCGGCCCGGTGGCGAGCGCGCCGTCCGCCCCGACCACCACCAGCCAGGCGGCGGCCGGCAGGGCAACGAACGCGGTCTCGATCGCCAGGCCCTCCAGCGCCGGGACCCGCACCGACGACTTCACGAGCCCGTAGGTCGCGAAGGTCCCGGCCAGCACCAGCGCGAGCCACGGCAGGCGTCCGCTCAACACGGTCAGCAGCACCACGCCGACGGTCGCGGTCCCGACCGCGATCCATTGCAGGCGGCGCAGCGATTCGCCCCGCACCACGACGCCCAGCACCACCGTCACAAGCGGGTTCACGAAGTAGCCGAGGCTCGCGTCGACGACGTGGCCGCTGCTGGTGGCCCAGATGAACAGGTACCAGTTGACCGTGATCAGGGCGGCGGCGACGGCCAGCAGCCGGGCCTCATGCCAGCCCGGCCTCAGCGCACCGGCCAGCCGACCGGTCACGGCCAGCACCACCACGCAGAAGACCAGCGACCACACGATCCGATGGGCCAGCACCTCGTCGGCCTGCTGAGAGTCCAGGGCCTTCCAGTAGAGCGGGAACAGGCCCCACAACCCGTAGGCCACAAGCCCGTACACCAGCCCGCGATCACGGCCGCCCGGGGATCCGGCCGACGCGCCGGGTTCGCCGGGTGGACCCGCAGGTGCCCCGACGCCGGTCCGACCACGCCGGACCGGTGCGCCCGCCGGCGCGGCCCGGTCCGTGGCCATCAGGCCGGCCGGAAGTCGGGACGACCCAGCGCGTCGAGTCGGTCCAGGCGCACGGAGAGCCGTTGGCCGAGGCGGATGGCGCCGTCGGTGGTCTCGGTGCCGTCGGTGGCCACGGACAGGCTCCGCTGGTCGCCGTCGAAGCGGTTGGCAGGCACCATCCCCGACACCCCGGCAGCCGGGAGGCGGACCCGGGCGCCGTTCGAGGACAACCCGGTGACGACCGCCGTTGCCGGCCACGTGACCGCGCCCCGTGCCAGCAGCACCGACCACAGGGCGTTGCGCTCGAGGGCCTGGGCATGGCCGGCTGCGCCGGCCCGCGCGTCGAGCCAGCCAGCCAGCGCCGCCAGCCGTTCGCGGTCGTAGGGCAACGGTTCCTCGGCCAGTGCGGCGCGGATCTGGCGATGCACGACCAGGTCGGTGGCGCGCCGGATCGGCGAGGTGAACTGGGTGTAGGCGGCCGCGGCAAGCCCGGAGTGCCCGGACGGCTCGGCCGCCGTGTGGGCCCGCGCGACCGCGCCGGCGGCGGCGGTGGCCAGCAGGTCGGCGTCGGCCCGGCGGTCGGCCGCCCGCAGGCGGGCGACGGCGTCCAGCACGTCGGCCGGTCGCAGCGGTTCGGGCAACTCGACGCCCGCGGCAGCGGCCGCGACCAACAGTCGCCCGGTGCGCTCGGGGTCGAACCCCAGGTGGCTGCGGAACAGCAGCGGCACGTCGTGCTCGACCGCCCAGTCCGCGACCGACTCGTTGGCGGCCACCATCAGGCGCTCGACGACCTGCTGCGCGACCGGGTGCGGGTCGGCCGGGATCGCCCGGATCTTGCCGTCGACGATCGCGGCCTCCAACCGGGCGGGCTCGAACAGCGACTCCATGGTGTCGCGTGCGTCGCGTTCGACGCCCAGGCGGCGGGCCGCCTCGGCCAGCGCGGCGACCGTGGCAGACACCGGTTCAAGGTGTTCCTCGCTGGCACCCGAGGTCCCGTGGGCGCCGACCAGCAGGTGGCGTTGGTCGAGTTCGTCGAGGAAGGCGTCGACCGCGGCATAGGACAGCCGGGCGGTGCTGCGGATCACGCTCAGCGCCACGGCGACGTCCGACAGGCCTCCGTCCGGCGACACCTGGCAGGACACCGTCAGGGCCCCACGCTCCTGGCCGGGCAGGAGGCTGACGAGGTCCTCGGACAGGGCCGGGTCCAGCATCGGGGCGTTGCCGCCGACCGCGAGGTAGGTCGTGGTGCCCATCGTCAGGGCGTAGCGGTCGGCCGCGGACCCGATGCCCACGACGCCGGCCGGGTCCGCGATGTGCACGAACAGGTCGACCGGCGAGTCCGGCGAGCCGTCCCAGCCGGCAGACAGGGCGTCGTCGAGGTCGCGCGAGCGATCGTCATCGATGGTGACCGCGACGCTGTCGCGCCAGTCCAACCCACCCAGGTCCCGGCCGGGGATGGTGCCCTCGACGTCCAACCCGGCTGCGAGCCCGGGCCGCCCGGAGGCCAACTGGCCCTGCGCCCGCAACGCCGTGCCCAACGCCTCGGCCGGCGACAGGCCGACGTCCGCCGGGCCCGGGTCGAGCACGTCCGGTGCCACGGCACCGTGGGCGATGGT
>JBBSMS010000147.1:0-8092 GCA_038233055.1 Nitriliruptorales bacterium | reverse complement strand
TTCAAGGGCTATGGCGGCCGCTTCGGGTCGGTGCCCCCGTTCCCCGGGACCCTGTGCACGTCGGTGAACGACGAGATCGTGCACGGCATCCCCTCGGCCGACGTGGTCCTGCGCGAGGGTGACCTGATCAAGGTCGACTGCGGCGCGATCGTCGACGGGTGGCACGGTGACTCGGCGGCGACCTGGATCGTGGGTGGGCAGGACTCGGTCGCGCCTGAGGTCGCCGACCTGGTCGCGACCACGCATGCCGGGATGTGGGCCGGGATCCGCTCGTTCATCGCCGGTCACCGACTGGGCGACATCGGGGCGGCGGTGGAGGCCGAAGCCAACGCCAAGGGGTACGGGATCGTGCGCGAGTACGTCGGGCACGGCATCGGCCGATCGATGCACGAGGACCCGTCGGTGCCCAACTACGGCTCCGCTGGTCGTGGCAACAAGTTGTCCAAGGGCCTGGTGTTCGCGATCGAGCCCATGTTCAACCTCGGCGGCGACGACACCCGCACGCTCGACGACAACTGGACCGTCGTCACCGACGACGGCGCGGTGTCGTCGCACTGGGAGCACACGGTCGCGCTGACCCCCGACGGGCCCCGTGTCCTGACCGCCCGCTCCGACGAACCTGAATGGCCGCTCGCCGACGGTTGACCCGCCCAGGAGGAACGCGTGAGCCCGAGCCGCGGGCCGGTGACCCCGGCGACGCTGTCGGCCGCGGCCCCCCGGCAGGTGTGCGTCCGGGTCAGGTGCTCGCCAGCGTCGCCCGCAGGTTCTCCAGCGACCCGCGCAGGTTGCGCTCGTAGGCCCACGGGAAGCCGAAGACCGAGCGATACACCGCATGCATCGGGTCCGGGACCGGGGACAGGTCGAAGGTCTCGGTCACGCGGGTCCCGCCGTCCACGGCGGAGAGCTCGTATCGCCACCGGTGGCCCGCGAAGTGGCGCCACGCGATCCGTTGGTCGGGTTCGAACTCGACCACGGTGTTGGTGACGCGGTAGGGGACGATCCACTTCATCTGCATGCCGAAGCGGTCGCCCTTGCCGGTCAGGCGCTGCGGGCCGACCGGGCCGACGACGTGGCCGGAGCCGTCCGTGGTGACATGGTTGGCCGGCGCCGTGAGATGGTCGAACACCTCGGCCGGTGTCACGCCGGGGATGTCGATCGAGTCGCTGACGCGGGTCTGGTCGGACGCCATCGTTGGCTCCTGTGGTGGGTGGGGACGACGGTACGGCTCGCGGCCGGTGGGGTGTGGCCACGGTCCGGACCGGCCGACCGGACAGGTGGCTTTGCGCATGCACGGGGGTCCGGGGTACGGTGGAGGAACTCCCGCCCCGCGCGGGGGTTTCGTCACGCCTCCGAGTTGCCCACACGGGTTTTTCGTTGCCTGTGTGGCGCACCGCAGCACCACCGAACCACATGGAGGAAGCGTGGCCAAGGAAGAGGCCATCCAGGTCGAGGGAACCGTCACCGAGGCATTGCCCAACACGACGTTTCGTGTCGAACTGGACAACGGGCACGAGGTGCTCGCCCACATCTCCGGCAAGATGCGACAGCACTACATCCGCATCCTGCCGGCTGACAAGGTCGTCGTCGAGCTGTCGCCGTATGACCTGACCCGTGGGCGGATCACCTACCGCTACAAGTGACCCGGACCTGCAGCGGGGGCAACGACTGACCCGCACCAACCCCGCACCGGCACCTCCCTGTGTCGCGCGGATCTTCCACCAAAACCCCATACACGACGTCGTCGACGCCCACCGGCACCGGCGACATCGGCCGGTCCCCGGTGCACCACCACTCGAGTGGGTCTCGACCCACACGGTGGCCGCATCGCAGGCTCCCCAACGGAGCACATGGACCCCGGCAGCCCGGAGGGACGCCCCGCTGCCGCCAGCCACCATCCGGGTGGTTGGGCCCGCCGAGGAGAGGAACGACGGTGAAGGTTCATCCTTCCGCCAAGAAGATGTGCGACAAGTGCAAGATCATCACGCGCAAGGGTCGCGTGCGCGTGATCTGCGAGAACCCGCGCCACAAGCAGCGCCAAGGCTGAGGAGACCACATCATGGCACGCATCGCCGGCGTTGACATCCCTCGCGACAAGCGAGTGGTGGTGGCGCTCACCTACATCTACGGCATCGGTCGCACCCGGTCTGAACAGACCCTGGATGCGACCGAGGTCGACCCGACCACTCGGGTGCGGGACCTCGACGACGAGTCGGTGGTCCGCCTGCGCCAGTTCATCGAGAGCAACTACAACGTCGAGGGCGACCTCCGGCGTGAAATTGCCGACAACATCAAGCGCAAGATCGAGATCGGCTCCTACCAGGGGATCCGCCATCGTCTCGGCCTTCCGGTTCGCGGTCAGCGGACCCACACCAACGCCCGGACCCGCAAGGGCCCGAAGAAGTCCGTTGGTGGCATCCGCAAGGCTGTTCGCAAGGCCTGACGGCCCGACCAAGGAGTTCACTCATGGCGCAGCAGAAGAAGCGCGCTCGCAAGAAGGAGCGCAAGAACGTGCTCCACGCGGTCTTGCACCTCAAGGCCACGTTCAACAACACGCTGATCACCTTCACCGACCAGCAGGGCAACGTCATCGCCTGGTCCACCGGCGGCCACGCCGGGTTCAAGGGCTCGCGCAAGTCCACGCCGTTCGCGGCGCAGGTCGCCGCCGAGCAGGCCGCCAAGGCCGCGATCGATAACGGCGTCCGCAAGGTCGACGTCGTTGCCAAGGGTCCGGGGGCCGGTCGTGAGACTGCCATCCGCACCATCGCCGCACTGGGCATCGAGGTGCTGTCCATCAAGGACGTCACCCCCGTGCCGCACAACGGCTGCCGTCCGCCCAAGCGCCGTCGCGGCTGAGGAGACAGACAATGGCTCGTTACACCGGTCCTGCCACCAAGAAGTCGCGCCGCCTGGGCGTCGACCTCAAGGGCAACGACAAGAACTACGACAAGCGCCCCTTCCCGCCCGGCGAGCACGGCCGCGGTCGCATCCGCGAGTCCGAGTACCTGCTCCAGCTGCGCGAGAAGCAGAAGGCGCGCTACTACTACGGCGTCCTCGAAAAGCAGTTTCGTCGCTACTACGAGGAAGCTTCGCGGCGACCCGGCCTGACGGGCGTCAACCTGCTGATCCTGCTCGAGACCCGGCTGGACAACGTCGTCTACCGCGGCGGGTTCGCCCGCACGCGGCGCGAGTCCCGCCAGATGGTGTCACACAAGCACGTGCTGGTGAACGGCAAGACGGTGAACATCCCGTCCTACGCCGTCTCGCCCGGCGACGTCATCGAGATCCGCGAGCGGGCACGCAACTCTGCCGCCGTGCTGGGCTCGCTCGAGCTCTACGGCCGGTGGGAGTTCCCCGGCTACCTGGAGTCCGACGCGTCGGCCTACCAGATCAAGATCCTGTCCATGCCGGAGCGCGACATGATCGACGCGCCGGTGCAGGAACAGATGATCGTCGAGCTCTACTCGAAGTAACGCCCGGCGCCCAACGGGTCCGACCACGGTCGGTCCCCGGGTGCCGTCGGTTCGCTGCCCGACACCGCAGCGACACTCCCCGGGGGCACCCGCCCGCCGGGATCGGTCCCGGACCCGGGATGTCCCTGACCGGTGATGGACCCGCGCGTGCACCACGCGTGAGTCCCGAGACGTGCGCGCCGATGGCCCCGGGAACAAGGGCGGCACGTGGCGACGGCCCAAAGAAGCCCCGAACGAACACCTGCCGTCGCCGAACCCACCCGCACTGGAGACAACCAATGTCCGACTTCGGCTTCTACGAGGAAGACGGCGCGATCAGCCTGGCCACCGGCCAGGGCGGGTCGCCCTTCATCGCCTACCGCCCGCGCCTGTCCGAGGAGGTCGTCGAGGAGGGCATCCGCTCGCGCTTCACGATCGAGCCGCTCGAGCCGGGCTTCGGCTACACGCTGGGCAACTCGCTGCGTCGCACCCTGCTCAGCTCGATCCCGGGCGCGGCCGTGACCCGGCTGCGCTTCACCTCCGCGGAGGCCGCCGGCCCCGAAGGCGGTTCGGTGCTGCACGAGTACGCGGCGATCGAGGGCGTCAAGGAAGACGTCATCGACATCATCCTCAACATCAAGGACCTGGTCGTCCGGTCCGACTCCGACGAGCCGGTCGAGATCTTCCTCGGTGGTGACGGCCCCGGTGTGCTGACCGCGGAGAACATCTTCGCGCCCAGCCAGGTCGAGGTCGTCAACGAGGACCTCCACATCGCCACCCTGAACCCGCAGGGCCACCTGGAGATGTACCTGACGGTCGAGCGTGGTCGCGGCTACCACACCGCCGAGCAGAACAAGCGCGAGAACGACCCGATCGGGGTCATCCCGGTCGACTCGATCTTCTCGCCGGTGCGCCGCGTCGCCTACCGCGTCGAGGCCACCCGCGTCGAGCAGATGACCAACTACGACCGGCTGGTCCTGAACGTCGAGACCGACGGCTCCGTCACCCCGGCGCAGGGCCTGTCGTCGGCCGGCGAGACGCTGACCTCGCTGTTCGACCAGTTCAAGGACTTCGAGGCGGGCGGCCCGGGTGGGATCGTGGTCTCGCCGGAAGAGCTGTTCGAGTCGCCGTTCGACGAGATCGACGCCACCCCGGTCGAGGACCTCGACCTGTCGGTGCGCTCCTACAACTGCCTCAAGCGCGAAGGCATCGCCACCGTCGGCGAGCTGCGCCAGATGACCGAGGACCAGCTGCTCGAGATCCGCAACTTCGGCGCCAAGAGCGTCGAAGAAGTGACCGAGAAGCTGGAAGAGCTCGGGATCACGCTCGCCGAGTGACCGCGCGCCCTCGCTTCGCTCGGGTGCATTGGAGTTGCTCGCAAGCTCGCAACGTCCACGCGCGCCCAAGCGGCAACGAGCCGCTGCGGACCGAACGCGACCCACACCTGACCACAAGGATTGATCATGCCGACCCCCAAGCGCGGTACCCGACTTGCCGGCGGCCCGGCGCAGCAGAAGGCGTTGCTGCGCAACCAGGCCAAGGACCTGTTCCGCCACGGGCGGATCACGACCACCCATGCCAAGGCCAAGGCCCTGCGTCCCTACGCCGAGCGGCTCATCACCAAGGCGAAGGCGGGCGACCTGCACAAGCGTCGCCAGGTGCTGTCGGAGCTCAACGACCGTGACGTCGTGGCCCACCTGTTCGAGGAGGTCGGTCCCCGGTTCGTCGATCGTCCGGGTGGCTACACGCGGATCATCAAGCTCGGCCCCCGTCCCGGTGACAACGCCCCGATGGCACTGATCGAACTGGTGGACCGCGGTGACCAGTCCGGTGACGAGGCCATCGAGACCTCCAAGATGTCGCGCTCGCGTGGCCTGTTCGGTCGCCGTCGCAAGAACGTCAACGAAGACGCTGTCGCCGCCGGCACTGACGACGCCTGACCTCGCGCTGGGGCGCTCGGTCAGGTTGCAGAAGCTCGCTTCGCTCGTTCTGCTGAGCAGCAGGGGATGTCCGTGGGCGGCTTGGCATGCGTCACCGTCGATGTGGTGAGGTTGTCAGCGTGAGCGTGCGACTGCGGATCGACTTGGCCTACGACGGGTCGGGTTTCCGCGGGTTTGCCCGCCAACCGGACCTCCCCACCGTGCAGGGCACCCTCGAGGGTGCCCTGTCGCGTCTGTGTGGCCTGGTCCACGGCCGTGACCCGGCCCCGGGCGTGCCGCTGGCCGACCCGCGCATCGACCTGACCTGTGCCGGGCGGACCGACGCGGGCGTGCACGCACTTGGCCAGGTCGTCCACGTCGAGGTCGACGCCGGGTGGTCAAGCGCTGCAGACCGCCTGGTTCGGCTGGCCCACGACGACGCGCCGGAGGCGGCCCGGCGCCTGCATGACCTGGTCGGCGAGGCGGTCACGGTCTGGGCGATCACGGTCGTCGGCGACGACTTCGACGCCCGCTTCTCCGCGGGGGAGCGGCGCTACCGCTACGTGCTGACCGACGCCGTCGCGGTCGACCCGCGGGGACGCAGCCATCGCTGGGACGTCGGCGAGTCCCTGGACGACCGCGCCATGCACCTCGCGGCCCAACACCTGCTGGGCGAGCACGACTTCTCGTCGCTGTGTCGGCGGGCGGCCGGGGGGCATCGGCGTCGACGCCTCGACGAGATCGTGGTCGCGCGCAGTCCCGGCCGGGGCCCGGTCACCGGCCAGGGCTCGGCCAGCCGCGGCGAGGAGATCCACGTCACCTTGCGTGGGCCCGCCTTCTGCCACCAGCAGGTCCGGTCGATCGCCGGCTGCCTGGTCGAGATCGGCCTCGGCAAGGAGGACCCGGCGTGGATGGCCGAGGTCCTGGCCGCGCGCGACCGGTCCGTGGCCGCCCGGGTCGCCCCGCCCGGCGGCCTGACCCTGGAGGCCGTCGCCTACCCCGACCCGTGGCCCGATGCCCCCAGCGTGTGCGCCCGTTGAGAGCCTGTTCCGGGGATGGAGCTGGATCCGGGCGCATTGGACTTGTGCGGCTGGGGCCTCGCAACTCCAGCTCCCGGGTGTGGTCAGGCGGCCCGGCCCCCGGCGTCGCCGGAAGACCCGACTTTGACAGTTTGAGTGCAAACGTGCTGGTCAGCGGGGTGTACGGAAACGAGTTTGTCCCTACGCCCACAACATGTAGTGGGTCGTCGGAGCCGGGTGGGTCAGTGGATGAGTGGCTTGGCCCAGGCGCGGGTGTCGACGTCGAGCGCGTCGAGGATGGTCTGTTGCAGGCGGTGCGTCGGGTGACGGCCTCGATGGTGGTGTCCCCGGCGGTCAGGGTGACCTGGCGGATGCGGTCGAGTTCGTCGATCGCGCGGGGTGCGGTCAGGTGCTGGTCGGGCAGGTCGGGGTCGCGGACGTCGGCGGTGGCCAGGGCGTTGCCGAGCAGTGTTTCGATCACGGCGGCGAGTACGCAGATCGCGATGTGGCCGCGCACCCGGGACTCGGTCCAGTGGAAGATGGGTCGGAGCCCAAGGAAGTCCTTGAGCACACGGAATCGGTTTTCGACCAGTTGCAACGACCGGTAGGCCGCCAGCACGTCGGCGGGTCCCGCGACCCTGCGGTCCAGCGAGGTGGCCAGGATGTAGTGGCCGGCCAGGGCCTCGTCATAGGCCAGCGCGTCGTGGTCGTAGTCGTAGACGAACCGGGCTTGGGCCACGTCGGAGATGTCGAAGAGCCGCTTGACCGGTGAGCGCGCCACGATGGTCGCGGCGGCCGTGGCGATCTCGGTCGCCTTCACCAGATCGCCACGGCGGACCCGTGCCTCGAGTGCGAGCAGTCTGGCTTCGATCTTGGCGATCAGTTGCACCCGGCGGATGGTGTCGCGGCGGGCGCGGGCGTTGGAGAACACCACCACGTAGCGGCGCCCGTCATGGTCGAGGTCACACACACGACTGCTGTAGGCGTCAACGTCGACCCAGGCGTGTTCGTCGGCTTCGCCGGCTGCGGCCAGCACGGCGGCGACATCGCGGCGGCCGTGCAGTTTGGTCGCGAACAGCCAGTCACACCGAGCCTGCTCGACGTCGTCGATGTTGGCCTCCGAGATCAGTCCACGATCGGCCACGACACAGATCCGCCCGACCGCGAACCGGTCGACCAGATCGGCGAGCACGTCGGACAGGGTCGACACGTCGGAGGTCGACCCGGAAAAGACGTGGTGGGCGATCGGGGTGCCGTCGCCGGCGCACAGTAGCCCGATCACCACCTGGGGGCGGTCGCCGCGCTTGTCGCGCGAGTACCCGAACGCCTTGGACGGAAACCGCGGGTTGGGCGCCGGGCTGCCCTCCACGTAGCTCGACGTCAGGTCGTAACAGGCCAGGGTGAGGTTGAGGTTGGTCAGATCACACACCGCCGCGTAGACGTGGGCCTCCACGGCCTCCTTGTGAGCCGCGACCACGTCCAGCGCCCGGTAATAGGACGCCAACGCCGGGAACGAAAACCCGGCCGGCGCCACGACGTGATCAGCGATCCAGCGGTGGGTCGTCCGCTTGGACGCCGGGTCGCACAACCGCCCGGCCACCATCGCAAAGACCGCATCCGCCAGCCGGAACGAAGCCCGGCTGTCGCCCCCGACCCGGTCGAACAGGCCGTCGAGGTCGAGCTTGTCCCACCACCTGCGGACCGC
>JBBSMS010000146.1:0-8125 GCA_038233055.1 Nitriliruptorales bacterium | reverse complement strand
GTCGGGGCGGTCCCAGATCGGCACGATCGTGGAACGCACGACCCGGCTCACGCTGCTCGTGGCGCTGCCCCACAACCGACGGGCCGAGACCGTCCGCGATGCGATCACGACCCAGATCCAGCGGCTGCCGGGCGAGCTGGTGCGGTCGTTGACGTGGGATCAGGGCAAGGAGATGGCCGAACACGCCCAGTTCAGCATCGACACCGAGATCGACGTGTACTTCTGCGACCCGCACGCGCCATGGCAGCGTGGCACCAACGAGAACACCAACGGGCTGCTCCGCCAGTACTACCCGCGAGGCATGGACCTCGCCACGCTCACCCAGGACGATCTCGACGCCGTGGCTGCTGAGCTCAACGGACGTCCTCGACAGACCCTCGGCTGGATGACACCATCGGAGAAGTTCAACGAGCTGGTTGCAACAGCCGCCTGAGGCCGGGGGGTCTGATTGTCGGGTGGAGTTATCCACGGGGCAGGCGGCCAGCGTGACCGTCGCAGCAGGTCGTTCGGGACACGCGCGGAGGCCGAGGACTGGCTGCTGGACGCCCGGCAGCGCCAGGAGGAGCTGACGGCTGGCGTGGCCGACCAGCGGCTCGCCGACTACCTGCGGTGGTGGGTCGAGGAGGAGGCACCCAAGAGCAAGCCGGGCCGCGCTCCCCTGGCGGAGACGACCGTTCGGGGCTACCGCTCGAACATCGAAAACCACATCATTCCCCGGCTGGGCAACAAGCTGGTCGGCGACCTGAAGGTGGCGGACCTCGACCAGTTTGCGAACACCAAGCTCAAGGAAGGCTTGGCGCCGGCGACCGTGAACCGCTTCCGGGAGACCTTGCGGTCGGCGTTGAACACCGCGGTGCGTCAGGACCGACTCCTCCGCAACGTCGCCCAGTACGGAGGCGGTGTCGGGGTGGAGCTGCCACCGGTGGACCGCTTCACCGACGACGAATTGACGCGGATCCTGACCCAGGCGAAGGCCGAGCACTTCTACCCGCCGATCCTGCTCCTGGCCCGGACGGGACTGCGTGCGGGTGAGGCCTGCGCGCTGCGTTGGCGGCACATCACCCTGAACGGTCGCCCCTCCGACTCCAGGTGGTGTGGCAACTCGACAAGGGGGGCCAGCTCGTACGGCCCAAGTCGCGGTCCTCGACACGCACGATCCCGCTGCGACCCGAGGTGGTCGACGTCGTGGCGAGCTGGCGCGGCCAGCCGGCAGTGTGGGAGGATCGACTCGGTGAGGAGTGGGGCAACCGCCACGACCTGGTGTTCACGACCAACACCGGCGGGCCGGTCTGGACTCGCAACATCTCACGGCCATTGAGCCGGGCGCGCGAGGAGGCCCAGGTCAGGCACGGGTCACTGAAGACCCTTCGGTCCACCGTGACGACCCAGCTCGCCGAGGCCGGCGTCCACCCGAAGAAGGCCCAGGACGTGGCGCGCTGGCTGGCAGAACGCTTCGATGGCACCCCCACCCGCAGCACCTGCTGACCGGTGCCGACGACGTGCCGTGTCGCATTTCGGCATGGATGAGGTGCGTTGTCGGTGCCCGCGGCAGCGGGCTAACCTACCGGGGTTGATCAAGGAGGCATCAGTCGAGGCGGTCTCACCGGGTGAGGCGTTCACCTACCAGCTGGTGCCGTCCTGTTCTGGCCTGCAGGAGGGCTGTGTCAACGCGGTGTTGACCGACGTCGTGCCCGACGACGTGGTGGTCACCGCCCTGCCCGAATCCACGTTCTCGACGGACACCGGACGGAGACCCAACGTGACACGCGACCCCTCCTCTCGGTTCAGGCGGTCCTCAACAACGGGAGCACCCTGCGCATCGGCGACATCGCCTGAGCCAACGGGGGTCCGCATCGAGCTGGCCACGCGGCGGCCCAAGCCATTCGTGGCTCGCGGTCATCCCCACGGAGGGGTCGTTCTCATTGGTGAAGCGAGTCGAGCAACACGTGCCATGAGGGGCGTGCCGGCCTCCGAAGCTTCGTCGTTGCGGAGCAACTCCAAGGCGTGTGCACGATCATGACCCCAGCGCGCATCTCCCGATACGCCCTGCCCGGACTCCTTGTCCTCGCGGCAGTGCTCGTGGTGAGCCTGGGCATCGCCCTGGCAGGACGTGCCGCGAACTCCCCGGCCGACGAGCCCGCTCGCGCCGCTGCAGCGACCATCACCGAATCGGCCTCCTCTGTACCCACGCCATCCTCCTCTGTACCCACGCCATCCCCCTCTGTACCCACGCCATTCCCCTCTGTACCCACGCCATCCTCCTCGAGCGCCCCAACCTCGCCGGGGGCGCCCACGCCGACACCGACGCCGAGCCCGACGGCCAGTCCGACGCCGACCCGAACCCCAGAGAAACCGGCGCCCGCCCCCGACCCGGCGCTGTCGGGACCGCAGCTTCCCAGCGGACAAACCAAGCTCGTCCAGGTCCAAAGCCTCACCGGCAACCTGTCGTCGAAGTCCGTGGTGGCCAACGACACCGGAACCCTGTTCGCCCAGAACATGATGTACCAGCACACGATCTCGGTGTTCGACGCCGACGGCGCCCTGGTCAAGACCATCCCGGACTCGGTGGAGTTGGCCGAGTACGGCATCGAGGGACATCCGGGCACCAGTCGAGGAGCGCCGGTGGAGATGGCGTTCAGCCCTGACGGCCGGACGGGCTGGGTGTCCAACTACTCGATGTACGGCGAGGGCTTCGGTCCCGAGGGCAGTGACGAGTGCAGCTCCGGGGACGGCTACGACAACAGTTACCTCTACGAGGTCGACGTGGCAAGCCTCGAGATCGTCGACGCGATCGAGGTCGGCGCGGTTCCCAAGTACGTCGCGACCACCCCTGACGGCTCCAGGGTGTTGGTCACCAACTGGTGCACGTGGGACCTGTCGGTGGTCGACACTGCGACCAGCACCGAGATCGCCCGCATTCCGCTCGATGGCAGCTATCCACGTGGGATCGAGGTCTCACCGGACAGCAACACGGCCTGGATCGCGATGATGGGCGCGGACCGCATCGCCAAGGTCGACCTGCAGTCCCTGCAGATGACGGATGCTTCGTGGAGCGAACCGGGCGACGGGCCCCGCCACCTGGTGTTGTCGCCCGACGGCAGGCTGTTATACGTGACGAACAACTCCAGTGGCAACGTGGTGAAACTGGATGCCGCCACGGGCGAGGCGCTGGGGTCGGTCGGCACGGGTGTCAACGCCCGGTCGATGGACATCTCGACCGACGGCGAGGCCCTGTACGTCGTGAACTACAAGTCGGAGACGTTGTCGAAGGTGCGCACCTCGGACATGACCGTGGTCCAGGAAGTGGCGACCAACCCCAAGCCGATCGGGATCACCTACGAACCGACGCTGCGCCGGGTGTGGGTCGCCAACTACAGCGGCACCCTGCAGGTGTTCGACGACTCACACGTGCTGGCGGACTGATCGGTCGGCCAGGCTGGCGTGGGCACGACGGCCCATCCAGCGCCACACCCGACCCCCGGTCAGATCCAGAGTGGCAGCGGTGAGGTGAGCCCCGTGGGATGGTCCACCGACGTGACTCGCCTGCAGCAGCTGCTCGACGACGCCCAACGAGACGTCACCAGGATCGAACATGCCGCCAGCGAGCACGTCCGCTGGCGACGAAGGGCAGCCCGTGCGACCGACACGCTCCGCCAGATCCACCTCGTCAAGCAGCAACGAACCCGACAGCCGCGCCGTCAGCTGAGCGCTGGCCGTAGATAGCCCCTTCCGGGCGGGCCCTCGGGCCCCCCACGTCAGTTCTGTCAGCCGTCCGGGTGCCCGGGCTGCCTGACGCGAGCATGCCCCGGAGATGGGCTTTTTCGTGGTACGATCATGGTATGAGAGCAACCATAGACAAGGCAGGACGGGTGGTCATCCCGAAGTCGCTCCGGGAGCATGCGGGATTGGCTCCCGGGAGCGTCGAGGTCACCGTCGACGGATCAGGAGTCCGCATTGAAGCCCCGGCCGGTGACGACCTGACACGACGAGCGGGTCGCTGCGTGATCCCGCGGTCGGGACCCTCCCTGGACGACGCCACGGTGCAAGCGTTGCGCGATGCCGACCAGCGATAGCGTGGTCGAGCTGCTCGTCGACACCAGCGCGGCCGTCGCGCTGGTCGTGTCCGACCACGACCACCACGACCTCGTGTTCGCGGCGCTGGGGGAGGCCGACCTCGGTCTTTCCGGCCACGCCGCCTTCGAGACGTTCTCCGTGCTGACTCGGCTCCCGTCCCCGCTGCGGCGGACACCGGCGTCAGCCAGTCGACTCCTCACCGACAACTTCCCCTCCACCAAGTTCCTGTCCACCGCAGCCACGGACGACCTGTTGGGCCGGCTCGCGACGCTCGGGATCGCCGGAGGCCGCGTGTACGACGCCCTGGTGGGCGCGACAGCCGCGGAGCACGCATTGCCCCTGGCCACGCGCGATCGTCGTGCCCTCGACATCTACCAGCGACTGGACGTCGAGGTCCACCTCATCGCCTGATCCCACGTACGAGAATCCGTACCGACCAAGTACGCCCGCCTCCCACAGCGGACCGACCGGCCGAGCCCCACCAGACCCGCCCGAGTCGACCCACATCGATGCCCGGAAAACCGCCTCCTTGAGATCAGATCCGCGCCGAGCGAACCTGCCGGGTCGACGCCTACATGCCATTCCGCGGTGCCAAACTGCTGCCTACGCACCCGCTGCGGCTGTGGATTTCCCCGGTCACCGATGGACACCGCGAATACGTTTCCGCTGGTCAGACCCACGTTTCGTGGACGTCCACGGTGTGCGGTGGACGCACTCCTAGCAACTCTTAACCGGCAGGTTCGGGGTTCAAGTCCCTGGCGGCGCACCATCCTCGGCCCGGTCCAGCCCGCGCGGCGGTCCGGGCCGCAGACGTTGCGGTGCGCGCTGCCGTCGCTCGCTGATCCCCCAGTCACGGTCCGACGGTCCGGTCGTCCGGTCACCGAGCTCCGGCGCCCGTGGCACGATGGGGCCACTCGACCCGGGGACCACCGTGCGCTTCGCCGACATCGCCGACACGTGGGCTGCCGTCGCCGCCACCCGGTCGCGGCTGGAGAAGGTGGCCGCACTGGCCGACACGCTGGCCGACCTCTCGCCCGACGAGCGCATCTGCGGCACGGCCTTCCTGACCGGTGCGCCGCGGCAGGGACGGCTGGGTGTGGGGTGGGCCGCCCTGCGCGACCTGGACGTTCCGCCGGCCGAGGAGGCCACCCTGGTCGTGACCGACGTCGACCGGACCTTCGAACTGCTGTCCACGACGTCAGGGCCGGGCTCGGTGGCACGGCGCAACGACCTGTTGGTCGAGTTGTGGTCACTCGCCACCGCCGGCGAACAGGACCTGTTGCGCGGGCTGGTGCTGCAGGAGGTTCGCCAGGGTGCATTGGAGGGGGTCGTGACGACCGCAGTCGCGCGCGCCGCCGACGTCGAGGAATCACTGGTCCGACGCGCGGCCATGCTGTCGGGTGACCTGACCGCCGCCGCGGTCGTGGCGATGGCCGACGGTGCCGACGCCGTGGCTGCGGTGCACCTGCAGGTGGGACGCCCGGTCCAGCCGATGCTGGCGTCGTCGGAACCGGACCTCGCGGCGGCGCTGGCACGGACCGGTCCGGCCCGGGTGGACACCAAGCTCGACGGGATGCGGATCCAGGTGCACCGAGACGGCGACGACGTCGCGGTCTTCACGCGCAGCCTCCGCGACGTGACGTCGGACCTGCCAGCGGTCGTGGCCGCCGTTGCCGGACTGGACGTGACCGCGGTCGTGCTGGACGGCGAAGCCCTGGGCCTGGACCCCGACGGCCGCCCGCTGGCCTTCCAGGACTCGATGTCGGGCGACGCGGGCCTGCAGCCGGCCTTCTTCGACATCCTCCATCTGGACGGGGACGACCTGCTGGACGAACCGTTGTCCCGGCGCCGGACGGTGCTGGAATCGGTCGTTCCCGACCACCTCGTCGACGGCATCCAGACCCAGGAGCCCGACGTCGGCACCGACCACCTGCGTGCCGCCCTGGCCGCCGGCCACGAGGGCGTGGTCGTGAAGGCCCTGGAGGCGCCGTGGGAGGCCGGCCGGCGGGGCTCGTCGTGGGTCAAGGTCAAGGTCGCGCACACGCTCGACCTGGTCGTGCTGGCCGCCGAATGGGGCTCCGGTCGCCGCAAGGGCTGGCTGTCCAACCTCCACCTCGGCGCGATCGACGCGGACACCGGCGAACCCGTGATGCTCGGCAAGACCTTCAAGGGCCTGACCGATGACCTGCTCGAATGGCAGACCGAGGCCTTCCTCGCCCGAGAGGTGCGCCGCAGCGACCACGTCGTGTTCGTGCGACCGGATCTGGTCGTGGAGATCGCCTTCGACGCCGTCCAGTCGTCCACCCGCTATCCCGGCGGCGTGACACTGCGGTTTGCGCGGGTCAAGCGCTACCGCGACGACAAGACCGTGGCGGACGCCGACACCCTCCAGACCGTGCGCGCCATCCACCGCGGCGAGATCACCCCGGAGGTGTGACGCTCCCCGGCCCGGTGGCTACTCCCCCAAGTCTGCCTCGCCGGCGGCCTCGTCGCGCTCGGCCCACGCGAGCAGCGGGGCGAGGTCGAACGGGTGGTCGTCGATCGTGGCATGCAGGTCGCCCCGTTCCGCGAACCGGGCCGGGACGGTGGCGATGGTGCAGTCGCCGGGTTCGACGTCGTCGACCTCGTCCCACGTGATAGGCGTGGAGACGGTCGCCTCCGGGTTGCCGCGCACCGAGTACGCCGCTGCCAGCGTGTGGTCACGGGCGTTCTGGTTGAAGTCGACGAAGACGTCGGTCGGGTCGCGGTCCTTGCGCCACCAGGTGGTGGTCGCCTCGTCGGTGCGACGCTCCACCTCCCGGGCGAAGGCCAGCGCCGACCGGCGGACGTCGCCGAACCCGTGCTGGGGTCGGATCCGGACGTACACGTGCAGGCCGCTGCCTCCGGAGGTCTTGGGGAACCCGACCGCGCCCAGTTCGTCCAGCACCTCGTGGGCGACGTGGGCCACACGACGAACGGTCGCGAGGTCGCAGTCGTCGCCGGGATCGAGGTCGATGCGCCACTCGTCGGGCGTCTCGACGTCGGCGCGGCGGCTGTTCCAGGGATGGAACTCGACCGTCGACATCTGCACGGCCCACACGACCTGGGCGAGTTCGGTGACGCACAGTTCGTCGGCCGTGCGGCCGTAGCGCGGGAAGGAGATCCGGACGGTCTCCATCCAGTCGGGTGCCCCGCCCGGGAGGCGCTTCTGGTGCACCTTGTCCCCGGTCACGCCCGTCGGGAAGCGGTGGAGCATGCACGGTCGCTCGCGCAGCGCGTTCACGATGCCGTCGCCCACGGCCACGTAGTAGTCGACCAGGTCGCGCTTGGTCTCGCCCCGGGCCGGAAAGTAGACCCGGTTGGGGTTGGAGACCCGGACACGCCGGTCACCGACAGCCACCTCGATCGCCGGGGACTTCCTCGCCGCTGCCATGCCGCACGACGCTAGTCCCCCGCCAACGGCGTGCGAGGGTGGGTCCCACCGCCCGGACACCGAGCGGACCGGTGAGGTGGCGTCGTCGCAGTGCCGGTCTAGCATCGACGACCGTGGCGGGCACGCGTCGTCGACCGACCGGAGGACACCATGATCACGCCGAACTACCTCGAACTGACCGTCCGCGACCTGGACGAGACCCGCGCCTTCTACGGCCGGGCGCTGGGCTTCGAGTTCACCGACTACGGGCCCGAGTACAGCGAGGTCGAGGGTGGGCCCGTCGAGATCGGCATGGCTCCGGCCCCCGACCCGGTCCCGCCCCTGCCCGTGTTCGAGGCCGACGACCTCGACGCCGCCCACGCCGCCGTGGTGGCCGCCGGCGGCCGGGTCGTGCGCGAACCGTTCGAGTACCCCGGGGGTCGCCGCTTCCACTTCCTGAACCCCAGCGACAACGAGATCGCCGTGTACGAACCGTCGTGATCCGCCGAGCCGTCGTCGCCGGCGGAACCTGTCAAGTCGGGGTTGCCGGTGGTTTCAGGTTTTCGTCTGGATGGCCGGTTTGTTGATCCAGGCCTCGTCGGGTGGGGCGGCAGCTACGGGTGGGCGGTGGCGGAACCGGTCGGGGTGGGCGGCGTAGGC
>JBBSMS010000145.1:0-8205 GCA_038233055.1 Nitriliruptorales bacterium | reverse complement strand
GGTGGCGCGCACGGAAAGCTCCTACGAGGTTGGAGTAAGGCCTGACCTCGCAAGGCTCGCCGACCGTGCGCGCCACCGCCATCACCCCGAACCATCACCAACCCACGCCTACCGCCCCCGCACCCCCCAAAATCGTTCCCGGCCACCCACATCGATGCCGGGAGCCCCGAGAATCCGCCTGAGTCGGGCCGGCCCGACCACCCGGCTCGCTCTTCGGGGAGCAGACCCTCACACGACGGCACCGCCGGATCAGGCGGCGACGGCCTGGTCGGGTCTCATGCGGCGACGGCCTGGCGCAGGCGACGGTGGAGGAAGTCCCGATCGCCGAGCAGGTGGTGGAGGGTGTCCTCCAGCCCGGCGATCGGGAGCAGGTTCACCGGCGCCCGGGCGTCGCGGTGGGGTGGAGAGGCGAACCGTGGCAGGGTGGCGCCCACCAGGTCGGCCAACTCGATCGCTCGTCGCTTGGAGGCGGTGGCGGGTGCCTCCAGCCGGACCACGCCCGACCACGGGTGGCCGCTCCCGCCGGGCAGGCGCAGGTACCACGAGAAGCGGGTGCGGTTGGTCTGCAGGACGAACAGGGGCGTCCGCTCGGTCGGGTCGAGTCGACGGACCAGTCCCTCGACCGATGGTGGCAGGTAGGCCACACGGTGGCTCTTGACGTACCCGACCGCCTCGCCCACCAGGACGCGACCGCTGAGCGGGCCGTCCAGGACCGTCAGGTCCGCGGTGGGCAGCGACGCGGCCACCTCGGCCTCCAATCGGCCCATCTCGCCCTGGACGGCGCCGATCATGGTGGCCTCGTCGTCGTTCGCGGCCGCGAGCGGTCGCCAGGTCAGGCCGGACCCGGTGATCGGCTCGAGGCCGGCACGGCCGACCAGCATCCGACGCACGCGCGTGTCGACGACGGTGGCGTCGCCGTTGCACCGCACCGCACCGGCCGCAACCGAAACCGCGAGTGCGGGTTGCGTGCGCTCGGGCCCGATGGACCACACGCGTGCGTCCACCCGGCGGACCCCGTCGACGAAGAGCACATCGTGGGCCGCCTCGTGGCCGGCCGGGATCGGTCGCCACTCGGCTTCGGGCAGTTCGACATCGAGGTCGATGGTGCCGGACGAGTCGTCCAGCACGGGTGCCATCGCGGCCCCGTACTGGGGGTTCCAGGCGTCGATCGCGTAGTCCATGTGCGTTCCGCGGGTCGGGGGCAGCGGACTCGCCAGCGTGCCGGTCACCCGCGACACGTGCCCGCAACCATCCCCTCGGAACTCAGTCGTCCATGCCCAGCAGCGCCACCGTCCGGGTCGCGACGGCATCGGCGACCGCGTGGTCCTCGTCTGATGCCAACGGCAGGTCGACGTAGACCTTGAGCTTCGGTTCGGTGCCGGACGGCCGCACCAGGACGCGGCCTCCACCGTCGAGATGCCACACGACCAGGGGGGTCGGTCCGCGCCACGGCGGGGCGTCCTCCACCTCCACCCGATGGTCCACCACGCGGTCGATCGCGCGCAGGCCGAGGTCGTCGGCGCCGACCCCGGCGGCCACGTCCACCGCCGCCAGGATCTCCTCGGCCCCGGCCGGACCGCTCCGGCGCACGGCCGCCTGCACGTTGGCCCAGCGGCCGTAGGCGTCATCCAGGTCGCCCAGCAGGTCCGCCAGGGTGCGGTCCTCGGCCGCCAGCGTCGAGACCAGGTCCGCCATCACGGCCGCGGCATGGATGCCGTCCTTGTCACGCACGGCGGTACCGAGGCTGTACCCGAGCGCCTCCTCGTAGCCCATGACCCACTGCCACCCGTCGTCGCCCAGTTCCCGGCCCGCGCGCCAGAGCCACTTGAAGCCCGTCAGCGTGACCTCGTGGCGCGCGTCGAAGGCGGCCGCGATGCGGGCCAGTCGGGCCGACGAGACGATCGAGTTGACGACCAGCGGACGCTCGACCCGGCCGGCGGTCCGTGCCAGCAGGTGGTGGGCGAAGATCGACCCGACCTCGTCGCCGGTCAGGCGCCGCCACCCGTCACCTGCCGGGATCGCGACCGCGAGTCGGTCGGCGTCCGGGTCGTTGGCCAGCACCACATCGGCCCCGGACGCGGTGGCGGCCGCTTGCGCCAGGTCGAGTGCCCCCGGTTCCTCCGGATTCGGGAACGTGACCGTGGGAAAGGTCCCGTCGGGGTCCCACTGCTCGTCGACGCGGACCACCCGGTGGCCACGCTCGGACAGGACCGCCTCGACCGGCGCACCCCCGACCCCGTGCAGGGGCGTGACCACCACGGTCACGGGCGCGTCGGACCTCGTGGCCATGCGGGGCCACGCTCCGGCGATGGTCTCGCGGTAGGCCGCCACGGTCGCCCGGCTCAACACGTCGACGCCGTCGATGCCGTCGCCGACACCCGGGACGTCGCAGGCCCGCCCGACCCCGGCGATCGCGGCGGCGATCCGGGCATCCGTGGGGCTCGTGATCTGCACCCCGTGTTCGTCGTAGACCTTGTATCCGTTGTCCGCCGGCGGGTTGTGGGACGCAGTGACCACGATCGCACCGGCGGCGTGGAAGCGCCGCGCGGCGAAGGCCACCAGCGGCGTCGCCGTGGGGGCGAGGAAGGCACGCACGTGCAGGCCGGCGGCCTGCAGCACCGCGATCACGTCGTGGGCGAAGCGCTCCGAGTCCGACCGGGCGTCGAACCCGACGACCACGCCACGCTCGGCCGCACCGTCGACCCGATCCAGCAGGTGCCTGGCGATCCCGCGGGTGGCCCGCATGACCACGGCCCGGTTCATCCGGTTCGGGCCCGGACCCACCTCCCCACGCAGGCCTGCGGTCCCAAAGGCCAGGTCGTGGCCGGCCAGGTCCCGCAACTCGGCTTCGTCACCGGACGCGATCGCCTGTCGCAGCGCATGCGCCGTGACCGGGTCGGGGTCGCCGTCCGCCCAGGCGGTCGCGCGCTCGACCAGTGCGTCGTCCATGGCGTCCTCCGGGGCAGGCGCGGCCACACGGGATCGTGCATGCCGGCCGGCCCCACCCTAGGAGACTGCTGCATGACTCCGTTGGATGGCCGGCGAGACCGAGACGGCCCCATGCCTGTGGCCGCGACTGCCGGACGACAACCCGGCCGCCATGGTCGGCCTACGATCAAGGCCCACCTCGTCGCCGACCGCCGGGGAGCCATGCCGGAGCCCACCACGCCCGGGCCGGGTGCCGCCCCCGACCCCCCGCCGCTGCTGTGGGCGCCGCCCCGCGACCCCACCACCACGCGCATGGGCCGCTTCCTGCGCGACCATGCCCCGGCCGAGGTGGCCGCGGCCGGGTACGACGCGGCCTGGACCTGGTCCACCACCGACCTCGAGTCCTTCTGGACCGCGGTGTGGCGGGAATTCGACGTGGAATCATCGCAACCGCGTGGCCCGGCGCTGGCCGAGGACCGGATGCCGGGCGCGGTGTGGTTCCCGGGCGCCCGCCTGAACTACGCCCGCCACGTCCTGGGATCGCGAGGCCGAGCCGACGATGACACGACCATCATCGCCAGGAGCCAGACCCGGCCCGACGACACCGTGTCGCTGCGGGACTTCCGCCGCCGCGTCGGGGCCGCACGGGCCGGCCTTCGGCGCCTGGGCGTCGGACCGGGCGACCGGGTGGCGGCCTACCTCCCCAACATCCCCGAGGCCATGGTGGCGTTCCTCGCAACGGCGTCGCTGGGGGCGGTGTGGGCGTCTGTGGCACCCGAGTTCGGGGTCCGCTCGGTGGTGGACCGACTGTCGCAGGTCGAGCCCACCGTCCTGCTGGCCGTGGACGGCTACCGCTACGGCCAGCGGGCGGTCGACCGGCGCGAGCACGTCCAGCAGGTCGTCGCCGCACTGCCGTCCGTCCAACACCTGGTGGGCTTGCGGTACCTGGACCCGGACGCCCCGATGGCGCACGCCACGTCGTGGTCCGACCTGGTCGGCGAGGCCGGCGACCTCGACTTCGAGGGCGTGCCCTTCGACCATCCGCTCTACGTACTGTTCTCCTCCGGCACGACCGGGCTCCCGAAGCCGATCGTGCACGGGCACGGCGGCATCCTGCTCGAACACCTCAAGGCGCTCGGACTCCACCTCGACCTCGGCCGCCGGGACCGCTTCTTCTGGTTCTCCACGACCGGGTGGATGATGTGGAACTTCCTGGTCTCGGCCGGGTCCGTCGGCGCCGGCACCGTGCTGTTCGACGGCGATCCGGGCCACCCCGATCTGCTCGAACTGTGGCGCCTGGTCGCGGATGCCGACGTCACCTACGCGGGGGTGTCGGCGCCGTTCGTGATGGCCTGCCGGAAGGCGGGCCTGCGGCCCGGGGATGACCTCGACCTGTCGAGGCTGCGCGGGATCGGGTCGACCGGCGCCCCGCTGCCGCCTGTCGGCTTCGACTGGTTGGTCGACGCGGTCGCGCCCGGCGCGCAGGTCGGGTCGCTGTCCGGTGGCACCGACCTGTGCACGGGCTTCGTCGGCCCTGCGCCGCTGGTCGAGGTTCGTCGGGGCGAGATCCCCGCCCGGATGCTGGGTGCCCGGGTGGAGGCGTGGGATGCCGACCACCACCCGGTCGTGGGCGAGCAGGGCGAGTTGGTGATCACGAGACCGATGCCGTCGATGCCGGTCGCGTTCTGGGGCGACGACGACGGGAGCCGGCTCCACGACGCGTACTTCGCGGACATCCCCGGCGTGTGGCGCCACGGGGACTGGATCACGATCACCGAGCGTGGGTCGTGCATCATCACGGGACGCTCCGACGCCACGCTCAACCGCGGTGGGGTCCGGCTCGGCACGGCGGAGTTCTACGCGGTCGTCGACCCGGTCGAGGCCGTCGGCGACGCCCTGGTGGTCCACCTGCCAGGTGACGACCCGGACGACTCCATGGGTCGGCTGGTGCTGTTCCTTGCCGCGGCGGATGGCCACGACGTGGACGACGAGGTGGTGGCCGACGTTCGGAACCGCCTCCGAACCGACCTGTCACCTCGCCACGTCCCCGACGAGGTCGTCGTCGTGCCGGGCATCCCCCGGACCCTGTCGGGGAAGCGCCTGGAGGTCCCGGTCAAGCGGATCCTGTCGGGGATCCCGATCGAGGTGGCCGCCTCGCCCGGGGCGCTGGCGAATCCCGAGAGCCTGCAGGCCTTCGCGGACTGGGCCGCGGATCGAGCGGCGGGGACCGACTGACCGGCAGGCACGCGACGGGCCGGCAGGCACGTGGCTGGCGATCATCGGGCTCACGGCACCAGGGTGCAGGTCATGTCCAGGTCGATCGTGAGCGTCGCCACCGGTGTTGCCGTGGCACGCGGCGTCGGGGACGGCGACGCCGGACCGGTGGCCGGCGGCGCGGTCACGCCGGGCGTGGGCGACGGCAGCGCCGACGGGCTCGGCGCGGGCGTGGCCGTGGGGGGACTCGAACTGGCCGGCTGTCGCACCGCGGTGGCAGCCGGGCCCGGCAGGGGTGGTGGGACGGCGCCGACCGGCGCCGCACCCGCCGGCGTCGGGGACGGCGTCGCCGGGGCGACGGACGGACTGGGCGACGGCGCCGCCGGGGCGACGGACGGACTGGGCGACGGCGCCGCCGGGGCGACGGACGGACTGGGCGACGGCGCCGCCGGGGCGACGGACGGACTGGGCGACGGCGCCGGTGGGCGGGGCGCACGGACCGAGGTCTTCTCGCGCGGCGCGCGCGTCAGGGCAGCGGTCAGCGACAGGGTCGACACCGTCACGCCGTCGTCGTCGAGCGGGTCGGCCAGCAAGGCCTCGGCGACCTTGCCCTCCCACCACGACCACCGCGACGGCCCCCCGACCAGTTCGACATCGCCGGAGCCGTCGTCACCGTCGATCGTGATCGCGATGTCCGCCGGCGCGACCGGCTCGTCCAGCGGGCCGAGGTAGTTGTCCACGGCCACGAAGATCTCGACATCGTCGCCAAGGGCCGGACCCGAGCCGGACGCGGGCAGCTGTGAGCCGGCCAGCAGGCAGGTCCCGGCCACCCGTGAGGTGACGAACGTCCCGTTGTCGGCCGTGACCACCACCTCGCCGACACCCGCCACGACCGGCGGCGGTGCCGGTGTGGGCGACGGTGGCGTCGGGGTCGGGGACGGGTCGGTCGTGGCGGATGTCGCCGAGCCGGACGCCGATACGGTGGCGGCCGCCGACGGTGGCGACGACGTCGGCTCGGCGGCCTCGCCGGTGCAGGCCGCGAAGGCCAGCAGGAACACTGCCACCAGCACGGGCGCGCGGGACGGGTGGGACGACACGGTTCACCTTGGTCCGGGCACCCGGGACGCCGGATGCCACGTCGATGGCGACCCCCACGATACTGGGGAGGTGGTCCGATCCCGGACATCGTGGGGAACGGGACCGCCGCCTCCTACGGTCGACGGCGCCGTTCCGATGACGCTCCCGCTGTCACCCGCGGGACGCCACCACGCGTCCGACCAGGAGTGCCGCCATGCCCCCGCCCTTGTCCCTGTCATTGGGTCCCACTGCCGTGGGTTCGGCCGCCGTGGTCGACGTGGCCCAGCAGGTGGCGGACGCCGGGTTCGCGTCCGCGTGGGCGTCGGAGGTGGCCGGCCCGGACGCGTTCACGATCCTTGGGGCCGTTGCGGCGACCACCGACCTTTCGCTCGGACTGGCCGTGGCGCCGGCCCAGACCCGGACCGCCTTCGCGCTGGCCATGGCCGCGATGAGCCTGTCGGACCTGACCGGCGGCCACTTCAGCATGGGTATCGGCGCCTCGTCACCGCCGCTGACCGAGCGCTTCGGTGGCGTGCCGTGGGAGCGACCGCTGACCCACCTCCGCGAGGTCGCAACCGCGCTGAAGCCCGTGTTGGCGGGCGAGCGCTCCAGCCTCGACGGCGACTTCGTGCGCATGGGGGGCTACCGGTATCCCGCGCCGGCACCCACGCCCGTGCCATTGTTCCTCGGGTCGTTGAACCAGCAGTCGCTCCGACTCTGCGGCGAACTGGCCGACGGACTGTGCCTCAACCAGTTCGGACCCCACCACCTCCCGGACATGCTGGCCGAGGTGCGGGCCGGCGCGGCGGCCGCCGGGCGCGACCTCCCCGACGACTTCCCGGTCATGGCCCGGCTGTTCGTGTGCGTGACCGACGACGTCCCGGCAGCCCGGCTCCAGATCCGCCGCACCTTCGCGCCCTACATCGCCACGCCGGGCTACAACCGGTTCTACGCCTGGATGGGGTACGAGGACACTGCCACGCGCATCGCCGAGGCGGCCGGGGCAGGCGACCGCGAGGCGATGGTCGCCGCCTTCACCGACGACGTCGTCGACGACCTGTTCGTGGTCGGCGACCTCGACACCGTCGTCGCACGGATCGGCGACTACGTCGACGCCGGCGTCACCATGCCCGCCCTCGAGTGCCTCGCGCCGGACACCGACGGCGTCGTCGCCATGCTGCGGGCCATCGCCGATGCCTGGGATGCCTGAGGTGCCGGAGGACCCGCCGCAGGACGAGATCTGGGACGAACGGTCCGCGCAGGGCTACGACACGGCGCGCACCGGTATGTTCGCCGACGAGGCGGTCGGTCCGACCGTGGAACATCGAGGTGGTGGTGGCGATCTCGTACTGGGCGATGTGGCCGCCCCTGATGTCTTGCTGCTTCCTGTTGGCGGCCGTAGACCGTCCGATCCCGGATCGCAGGGGTGGACAACTGTCGTGTTGTTCAGGTCGACGACTACTCTTTGGCGTTCCGCTCGCGATGGTCGCATCCCGGCCAGCAACAGGGTCGACGCTTGCCTTCCGCCAGTTCTTCGTGGGTCCGGCGTATGCGGCGCTCACGAGTTGCCTCCTTCTTGGCGTTCTCCACCCAGCAGATGAACTCGTTGCGGGCCAGAGGCGTGATGTCCTTCCATGCGTCCAGCACGTCCTCATCCGCAATCAGCGCCTTACGCAAGTCCTGCGGGAGCTCGTGGACCACGCCACCGGGTACTCGTGTGTTGCTCACAGCAACCACGATAGTCGCCGCTTGCGTTTGGCTACTTCGCGCTCTCCCGGGATGGCGTGTAGCGAGCGGCACGCTCGACCAGTGCCTTGAGTGATTGCAAATTGGTCGGGCGGCTTCTCTGACCCAGATATCGCAACGAGGTGGTCGGGGTTGGCCTGATGGCGTTGTGGGATGTTCGGGTGGCCGGTGAGGTGGCCGTGGGGTGGTGTTGGACCGGTCGGTTGGGGTCGTGGCGGCCGTGCTGGCGGTCAGTGGCGG
>JBBSMS010000144.1:0-8229 GCA_038233055.1 Nitriliruptorales bacterium | reverse complement strand
TTGTGGTGGGCCAGCCACATGGCCGGCGGCAGGGCCAGCACCATCGCGATCCCCATGGCCACGAACGTGGCCACGAGGTGCTCGACGAGTCGGAAGGGAATGCCCTGCGAGGCCGTCAGGCTCCACCGATCGGGCTGGGCGAGGAATTCGCGGACGAGGTCGAGAAGTTCCAGCATCAGTCCGCCGCCCGTCGGGTCCAGGGCGTCAACAGGCGTTGCAGCCCCACCAGGGCGAGGTCGAACGCGACCGCCAGCACCACCGACAGCACGGTGCCCACCATGATCATCACCGGCAGGGGCGGCAGGAGGCGGAACCCGGTCAGGATCAGCCCCCCCAGCCCGCCCAGGCCGATCAGTGCCGTCACGGTCACCAGGCCGATGACGGTCACGGTGGCCACGCGCACCCCGGCGATGATGACCGGCACCGCCAATGGCAGCTTGACCCCACGGAGGATCTGGCCCTCGGTGTAGCCCTGTCCACGTGCGGCCTCGATGACGTCGCCCGGTACGCCGTTGACGCCGATGAGGATGTTGCGGACCAGGATCAGGACCGTGTACGTGGTCAGGGCGATGACCGCGGTCGTCGCGGTGAAGCCGAAGAACGGCACCAGCAGCGCGAAGGCCGCCAGCGACGGCACCGAGTACAGGATCCCGCCCAAGGCGAGGATCGGTCCCGACAGCCAGTCCCACCGCAGGGCCAGCAGCGCCAGGCCCAGCGACAGGGCCAGTCCGAGACCCACCGACACGACCGTGAGGACGATGTGCTCGACGGTCTGGTCCCAGATCAGGTCGGTGTTGCGCTGGATCCAGGCCCAGTCCACCAGGGGCGCACCCTGGGCCAGCACCTCGACGGGGGTCGCAAGACCAGTCACTTCAACAGCTCCGCGGTGACCTGCTCGACGAACAGCATGCCATGGAAGCGTTCGCCGTCGGACACCATGGCCACGTTGTTCTGGGTCGACACGATGGCGTCCAGCGCCGTGCGCAGCGAGTCGTCCGGTCGGATCCACACGCGGAAGTCCCGGGTGTCGTTGCTGCCCGTCGGTCCCGACCCCAGCTCCGAGGTCCACAGCCACCCCCGGAGGCGCCCGTCGTCGGTGACGCCGACCCAGTTCGCGTCGTACTTGTCGGCGGCGGCGCGAGCCGTGTCGGCATCGGCGTCGGCGTCCACAACCGGCCCGTCCTCGTAGTCCAGGTCGGCGACCTTCAGCAGCGACAGCCGCCGCAACGCCCGTTCCTCGCCCAGGAAGTCCACGACGAAGTCATCGGCGGGCTCCGACAGCAACTCGGTCGGCGTGGCGTACTGCGCCAGCGTCCCGCCGACCCGCAGCAAGGCGACGCGGTCACCGAGCAGGATCGCCTCGTCGATGTCGTGGGTGACGAACACGATCGTCTTCTGGAGGTCCTCCTGCAGGGCCAGCAGCTGTTCTTGGAGCCTCCGCCGCACGATCGGGTCGACCGCTCCGAACGGTTCGTCCATGAGCAACACGGGCGGATCGGCCGCCAGGGCCCGAGCCACCCCGACCCGCTGGCGCTGGCCCCCCGACAACTCCGACGGGTACCGGGTCAGCATCGATTGGTCGAGGTCCATCAGGTCCATCAGTTCCCGGGCCCGGTCGGCCATCCGGTCGTCGTCACAGCCCAGCAGGCGCGGGACCGTGACGACGTTGTCCTCGATGGTCTTGTGCGGCAACAGGCCGATCTGCTGGATCACGTAGCCGATGCCGCGTCGCAGTTCGTGGGCCGGCCGCGAGGTGATGTCGGTGCCGTCGACCGTGATGGTGCCGGAGGTCGGTTCGATGATGCGGTTGATCATCTTGAGCGTGGTGGTCTTGCCGCAACCCGACGGCCCGACGAGGGTGACGATCTCGCCTTCGTCGATGGTCAGGTCGAGTGCGTCGACCGCCGGTGACTCGGTCCCCGGATAGCGCTTGGTCACGTCGACCAACCGGATCATGGCGTCGTCGCTCACGTCGGGCCTGTCTGCCGGGACTCGAAGGGGTGGTCGGACGACATCGTAGGAGCGAGGGCCGCTACGGTCGCGGCCAGTCAGTCGGACCCGCACCATGCGGGAATCCGGGGAGGAACAGGCATGTCGGGGCATCACTCAGCACACGATCGGGACACGCTCGTCCGGCGACTCGAGACCATGCTCGGGCAACCGATGCAACCGGGCAACACCATCACGCGGTTGCGCAACGGCGACCAGATCTTCCCCGCCATGGTGCGGGCGATGCAGGCGGCCACGCGTTCGATCGACCTGCTGACGTTCGTCTACTGGACCGGCGTGCCCGCACGGGTCATCGGCGAGACGTTGGAGGGACAGGCCCGCGCCGGGGTGCGGGTGCGGGTCATCCTCGACGTCTTCGGCGCCGCCCGGATCAACCGCGACCTGGTGACCTCGCTGGAGGAAGCCGGGGTCATCGTGCACTGGTTCCGCCCGCCGGTGGGCGAGACCGCGGACATGGCCGGGATCGGCAAGCGCACGCACCGCAAGATCTGCGTGGTCGACGAGACGCTGGCCTTCGTCGGCGGGGTCGGCATCGCCGAGGAGTGGGACGGAGACGCGCGCACGCCCGACGAATGGCGCGACAGCCACTTCCAGGTCACGGGGCCCGTGGTGTCGACCATCCGCGCCGGCTTCATCGACGACTGGGCCACCAGCGGCCGACCGCTGATCTCGCACCACGACCTGTTCCCACCCCATCCCGCCGACGGGCCGGCCACGGCCATGGTCGTGCTCGGCGAGTCCGAGGTGGGCGACTCGGCCGTGGCACTGCTCAAACGGGTGCTGTTGGAGGTCGCCACCGAACGGGTCCGCCTGACCACCGCCTACTTCTCGCCCAACGAGGAGATGGCCGGGTGGTTGTGTGACGCCGCCGAGCGCGGGGTCGACGTGCAGGTCATGTTTCCCGGCACCCACATCGACAAGCGCCTGCCCCAGGCCAACGGGGAACGCGCGTATCCCGACCTCCTGGAGGCGGGCGTGACGCTGTGGTCCTACGAGCGCACCATGCTGCACGCCAAGGTCCTGACCGTCGACGGCCTGATCGCCGACGTGGGCTCGTCCAACTACAACGACCGCTCGATCAAGCACGACGAGGAGATCGACCTCATCGCGCTGGACCCCGACCTGGTGGCCGTGCTCGACCAGGACTTCGAGTCCGACCGCGTCCACTGCATCGAGGTCGACGAGGACTGGTGGGAGGAGCGCAGCCTGCTGGAGCGCGCCCAGTCGGCCGCGTCGGGCCTGATCGACGGCATGATCTGACAGCCCGTCACCCACCTCCCGGTCGGTGGGGGGTCAGCGCCGGCCGCTGCCCGCGCCTGCTGCCCGGACGGGCATGTCGGCCCAGGCCCGTTCGACCGGTCCCGGGCGCACCTGCATGAACCACCCCTCGCGCACCTTCAGGCCCGGCGCGGTCGGGGCCGGCCCGGTCCGCCGGACCGCCACCAACACCCGACCGTTGGCCAACGGCGCCACCAGCGCGAGGGCGCCGTCGACCCGGCCCAGCGCCGCGCGGTCCAGCAGCGACGGGGGGACGTCGGCCAGCGCCGCGACCTTCTGGACGTCGGCCATCGACAACGGGACCGGCCGCATGCCGGATGCGACCAGGAAGTGGTCCCACGCCTGTTCGGGCGTGGAGGCGGCGCGGGCGGCTCGGAGCCGTGGCAACAGCGCCACGACACCCAGCCCGATGGCGGCGAGCAGTGGGATCATGTAGGCAGGATGCCCGACCCACCCCGGCCATGCCAACGAGGCGGCGCGGTCGGCGCTCGTCCCCCCGGCGTGCACGGCGACCGTGCACGAGTCGAGCCGACCTGGCCAGTGGCCTACTTCGTGCGTCTGGTCGGGGTCGCGGTGGTGGGATCCTCCGGCCACGGGTGCTTGGGGTAGCGGCCGCGCATGTCGGCGCGTACGCCGGCGTAGCCGTCGGCCCAGAAGGTCGCCAGGTCGCGCGTGATCTGGAGGGGGCGGCCGGCGGGGGACTCCATCACGACCACCACCGGATCGCCGGCGACCACCGGGGTCCGGGTCGTGCCGAACATCTCCTGGAGCTTGACGTGGATCGCCGGACCGCGTTCGTCGTCGTAGTCGATGGCCACGGACCGACCGGACGGGACGGTCACGTGCGTCGGCGCCTGCCGCGCGAGCACGGCCAACCAGTCGCGGCCGAGCCGATGGTCCAGTGCGGCCCGCAGTGGCACCCCTCGGAGGTCGGCACGCGAGGTCGCCGAGCCCAGGAACGGCAGCAGCCAGTCCGCGAGGTCCGCCAGCAGGGCTTCGTCGTCCATCGCCGCCAGGTCACCGCCGGACGCGCGCACGTGCACCGCGCGCTGGCACAGTTGGCGCAGTTCCCGGCTCCACGGCAGCAGGCCGAGCCCACGCAGGCGGATGCCGTCCAGCAACGCGGCGTGGCGTCGGTGGGCCGGCACCCGGGCCGGGACGCGCCGGAACACCACGGCCCCCAGCCGCGTGGTCGTGGTCGCCACCACGTCGTCGCGATCGGGATCCCACGTGGCCGCGGTGACGTGCTCGAGCCGATCGTCGAGCAGGTCCAGCAACTCGTCACGGTCGACCGGGACGCCAAGCCGGATCCGTCCGTCCGTGCCGCGATCGTCGACGTCCAGCGCGACGATGAACTCGGCGGCCGCCAACGGGTCGTGATCACGGACGAAGGCGCCGCGACCGCTCACCAGGGTGAACTGGCCACGGCGGCGACGCGCGCCGATGCGACGGGGGAAGCCGGCCGCCAGCAGGGCGCCGAGCGACGGCGGGTCGCCGGACAGATCCGTGGACGGCCCGCCGCGAACGCTGCGGCGCAAGCGGGTCGCCTCGCGGTGCCATCGACGCAGGCGACGGTCGCCGCCGGCCAACAGGTCGAGCCGGGTCGCGAGGTCGGCGTCGCGGCGGTCGGATGGATCGGGGCGGGCGGGATCACCCTCGGACAGGATCGCCGCCGCCAGCGCGACCTCGTCCAGCCGGCCGTGGCGGGCAGCCAGCACCAGCACGTGCGCAAGCCGGGGATCGGTCGGCATCCGCACCAGTCGCCGGCCGTGCGCGGTGATGGCACCGCCCGGGACGCCGCCGACCTCGGTCGCGGCGGCGTCGCCGTCCGGGTCGGACTCGATAGCCCCCAGGTCGACCAGCACCTGTCGGGCGGCCGCCCATGCGGCGGGCGCGGGGCGGTCGAGCAGCACGAGTTCGTCCATGTCGGCGCCCCAGTTGGCCACTTGCAGCGCCATCCCGGTCAGGTCGGTGGTCGCGACCGCCGGCCGGGGGTGGGCGTCGCGCGGCGCGGTGGCTGCGTACAGCCGCCAGCAGTGCCCGGCCCGGACCCGGCCGGCCCGCCCGGTGCGCTGGTCCTCGGACGCGCGGGAGGTGGCGATGGTGACCAACCGGGTCAGGCCGGTCGCAGGATGGAGTTGGGGTCGGCGGACGAGTCCCGAGTCGACCACCGCGGTCACGTCGGGCACCGTCAGCGAGGACTCGGCCACGTCGGTGGCGACGATGACGCGACGGGTGCCGGGCCGGGGCGGCGACAGGGCGGCGTCCTGTTCGCGCCGGGACATCGAGCCGTGCAGCCCCAGCACCTGCGTGTGGCGGTCGGCGTGGATGGCGCTGATCGCCCGGCGGATCTCGCGCATGCCCGGCACGAATACGAGCACGTTGCCGTCGGTCTCGGCCAGTGCGCGCGCCACGGCGGCGGCGACCGCCCGGGCCAGGTCGGCGTCGGGGTCCCGGGGAACGTGGGTGGTTCCGACGGCGAACCGGCGGCCGGGCGCCGAGACCACGTGGGCATCGGGCAGCGCCGTGCGCAACCGCGCCTGGTCGAGCGTGGCGGACATCACCACCACCCACAGGTCGTCACGCAGCGCCTGGACCTCGCGGGTGAACGCCAGCGCGAGGTCGGCGTCCAGCGAGCGTTCGTGGAACTCGTCCAGGACCACGGCGCCGATGCCGTCCAGGCCGGGGTCGCGCTGGAGGCGGTTGACCAGCACCCCCTCGGTGGCGACCTCGATGCGGGTGGCGCGACTGGTCCGGCGGTCGTCGCGGGTGGTGACCCCGACCAGTCCACCCACGTCGCCGCCGGCCTCGGCAGCCATGCGCGCGGCCGCGGCCCGAGCCGCCACCCGGCGGGGCTCCAGGACGACGATCCGGCCGGCGACGACGTCGAGCAGGCGCGGCGGGACGCGGGTGGTCTTGCCCGCCCCGGGCGGCGCCTCGACGATCACGGTCGGGCCACCGGCCGCGACCTCGTCGAGGACGTCGTCGATCGGCAGCGCGAGGCGGGGCGGGGGAGCGGGCATGGCTGCAGGGTGCCGTCGCGCGCGCCGGCCTGCCGGACGCGCGCCGCCGGTCCTGCCGGGCGGGGTCACGCGCACACCGGCCACGCCGTCACCCCGTCCGTGGTTCGGTCAGGCCGGGGCCGTGACCAGGCCCGCGCCGCCGTCCAGGAAGGTGACGTCGGGGATGGTGCGGGCCGTGCCCACGACACGGTCCACGAGCAGCGAGGGGTCGACGATGCCGACGTCCTCCAGCAGGCGTTGGGCCCACAGGGCGGCCACTCCGGCGACGTGCGGCGTGGCCATCGACGTGCCGCTGAGGCTGCGCAGGCCCCCGCCAGCCGCTGCCGACACCACGTCCACGCCGGGGGCCGCGACCATCGCGCCGGTGTTGGAGAACGGGGCGACCGCCAGGGGGCTGTCGGGGTCGTCGGCGTCCACCCGGCCCAGCGCGGCGACCGACACGAAACCCTGCGAGGCGGCCGGTGGGGCCACGTCGATGGTGTAGGGGTCGGTCGCGTCGCGGTGGCTCTCGTTGCCGGCGGCCGCAACCAGGATCCCGGACTCGCCGAAACGGAACTGCGCCCGGACGTAGGCCGACAGCGCTTCCAGCAGGCGCAGGTTGTCGCGGTAGGCCGCCAGCGCCCGCGACGTGGCCGCCTCGACCGGCAGGCCGTTGTCGACCATGCGCGCCACGAACCCGGGGAAGTCGATGCCCAGCGACATCGACAGCACGCTGGCCCCCTCGTCGACCGCCCACTGGATCGCCTCTGCGATCAGGTCGGTCCCGCCGCCGCCGGTGCCGAGGACCTTGCCGGCCAGGAGTCGGGGCACGCCCGGCGCGACTCCGATCCGGGTCCCGTCGACGTCTCGGCCGGCGATCGTGCCCGAGCAGTGTGTTCCGTGGCCGTTGGTGTCGCCGTTGCCGCTGCCGGTGAAGTCGCGCTCGACCACGTCCAGGCCGGTGAAGGCCTGATGGTCCGCGTCGATCCCGGTGTCCAGCACGGCCACCGTGATCCCGTCACCGGTCAGGGGCGAGGTGTCCGCGCCGACGGCGACGACGCCCCACGTCGGCTCCTCCGCAAGCGTGTCCGCCGGGACGTCGGCCGCCGCGACCGGCTCGATGAGCGTCAACGGCATCGACTCGGCCAGCAACCGACCGGGCCGGCGGCGGTGGTCGGCGGCCTCGTCGTCGGACAACGTCGCCTCGCGTACGGTCAGATCCGTCCGCGGGTCCTCGTCGAGGTGGCCGATGGTGGGGTAGCCGTCGACCCGGTCCAGCAGGTCCGGGTCCAGGTCCAGCACGATCCAGGAATGGTCGGCCACGGGGCTGCCTCGCTCGCTCGGGGGTGGGGGGCGCGGTGGGGGGCCACCACGACGATCATGGTGCCGCAGCGGTGCGACGCTGACACGGGTTGGCATCCGCCGGAGCGGCGATCCCGGCGGCAGCCGGCGTGGACCGGTCACCGTCGGCGGGACCAGCACGTTCGCGTGCGGCGACCGGCTGCCGGGTCAGGTCGGGGCGGACGCCAACTGGGTGCGGGCGAGGACGGCGTACCGGCCGTCCCGGGCCAGCAGTTCGGCGTGCGTGCCGCGCTCGACGACGTGGTGGTCGTCGATCACCAGGATCTGGTCGGCGTCGACGATGGTCGACAGGCGGTGGGCGATCACCACCGACGTCCGGTTCGCCAGCACGTCGGCGAGGGCGGCCTGCACCTGGCGCTCGGACGCCGAGTCCAGGTGTGCGGTGGCCTCGTCCAGCACCACCACGGCCGGGTCCTTCAGGATGACGCGGGCGATTGCGACCCGCTGCTTCTCGCCACCCGAGAGGCGATGGCCGCGTTCGCCGACGATCGTGTCGTAGCCGTCGGGGAGCGCCGCGATCACGTCGTGGATCCTGGCCGCTCGGCACGCCGCCACCAGGTCCTCGTCGGTGGCGTCG
>JBBSMS010000143.1:0-8308 GCA_038233055.1 Nitriliruptorales bacterium | reverse complement strand
GGTTCGTACGTCACGCACCGATCCCACCCCGGCTCGCTGACGCGAGCTGGATCAACCGACCCGCCGACGACCCCGACTGCACGGAGGAGATGGCTCACTAGATTCTCAAAGAACTTGTCCCACCAAGCTTGACATGTTCCGGAGACGTGTGGCGGGTCGGATCCGGACGGGTTGGGGTCGAACAGGGTGGGGAGGTGTGGGGGCGGTGCGGTGCGGATGGTCCAGCCGGATCGTTTGGCGGTCCAGGTGGTGGTGGCGTCGGGGTGGCGGGTGTGGTGCCACCGGTGGTGCTTGTGCCGGTTCCAGCGGCCCGACAACAGGGTGAGGTTGTCGACGTCGGTGCGGCCGCCGTCGGTCCAGCCGGTGACGTGGTCGACGTCACACAACAGGCCCGGTGTGGTGGAGCACGGGGCGGTGTCGTGTAGGTCGCGGGCGATCACGGCATCACGCAGCCAGCCGGGTGGGCGACGGGTGTGACGGCCGACCCCCCACGACGTCGCCGTCGTCGAGCACGACCACGCGGGTGTCGGCGCCGTGGGTGTCGACCCACCGGCGGGCGACCTCGGAGGTGACCCGCATCCGTCCGGTCAACGTCGACAGGACCCAGGCCGGGGTGGTGGAGTCGGGGTCGAGCAGGGTGTCGACGCGGCAGGTCAGCAGCACCGACGCCCGACCCGTCGTTGGGCGGGCATCCTCCATGGGCTGCAGGGTGTCGTGGTGGCGGCCGGTGACCAGTTCGAACAGGGCGTTGGCGCGACGGGTGGCGTTGCGGCCGGCCAGGCGGGCGCGTGGCGGTGGGCGCGCGACCTTCGGTCGTGTTGGAGTTGTTCGCTGCGCTCACAACCAGCGGTGGGCAGTCCGAGAGTGGGATCGGCTTCGAGCGGGTGGTGGGTGGCGGTGTGGGTGTCCACGGTCTGCACGACCAGCGGGTGGGTGTTGTCGGAGCAGGTCGGCCCGGTCGAACCCGGCCGCCCGGCAGGTCTGGGACAACACCTTCGGGCGCGACACCGAAGAAGGCCTCGGTCGCAGCGGCCTCGAGGATCCGGATCAGGGCCTCCACGGCCCGGACGGCCAGCTGGTCCATGCTCCCGAGGGTGTCGACCAGGCGTCCTGACGGGCGACCGGTCAGGGGCTGGCAGAGGGCGGCGGCTTGGCGCAGGCTGTCGCGGGCGCCGTCTCGGTCGCGACAGCCCAGTCGCAGGCAGTGGCCGCGTCGACCGGGCCACCGACCAGGCGCTCGGCCCGCGCCACATACTCCAGCGGACGTCCGGCCGGCCAGACGTCGCCGAGTGCGTTGGCGAGCGCGACCACCGGCGCGAGGTCCTCCCCCCGTCCCAGTGCCGCGTGGTTCATTTCGCCCAGGCACAGGGGCACGCCGAAGCGGGCACCCGCCGGGGCCGCGCGCCCACCAGCAGTGTCGCGCGATCCATCGTCGTCACCTCCGTGTCGATCGGCCAGCACTACACCGGCCAGCACCCGACCGACCAGCCCAGGTCCGCGGGTGGACCGACCGACGCGGAACGCCTGGCCCGTCGCCTCGTCGACCACGCCGCGACCCGACTTGCACCGTTCTTACGCCGGGGCAGCACCGCTTGCGGCTGGCTTCCACCCGCTGGGCATCGTTGTTGTTCCACCGCGGCACCGGATCGCGGAACGACCAGGAGTACGACCATGGAACCCGACACAGTCACCCGGCCACAGCGGCCGGACACCACCGACGACACCACGGACGTCGAGACCACTCGCGACCGACCCGGACCGGGCACGCGCGGTGCGGCCCTTGAGGCCGGCCGGCAGGTCGAGGCCACCCGCGGCGGGCTCTCGCCCGTCGTCGCGGCGGTCCTCGTCGCCGTCGCCGGGTTCGGCGTCGTCGTGTGGGGCCCCTTCACCCCGGCGGCACCTGTCGCCTCGGTGGCCAGCGCCGACGAGGTCGTCGCCCTGCAGGGAGAGAAGGAGTTCACGCGGACCGCGGCAGCCACCGTCGACCTCCCCGATGCCGACGTCGTCCTGCAGGAGGAGAAGGCCGGGATGGTCACGCGCCGACGCACCACGTCGACCGTGCCGACCAACGCCGATGCCGACCTCGACCTGGCCGCAGACAAGGCCGCGATGACCTCCCGGTCGGGCACGGCCTCCAGCCCGCCGACCAACGTGACCGCCGACACCGACCTGGCGGCCGAGAAGGCCGCGGCCGCCGACCGTGCCGGCGAGCCCGGCGAGCCGCTGACCGCCGAGGACGAGAAGCGCCTGATGGTGGCTCGCCGCCGCTGACCCGGACCGTCCCGCTCCTGCCGACACCCGCGCATCGCGGGTGTCGGCAGGTTCTTCTCGACGTGGTCCTCCCGTCCTGGTTGCAGCATCCTTGCACCCCCCGGACACGCTGTGTTCCACCCAGGTGTCCCGGTCCCGGGCCGGGGCCGTGACACCGGGGGACCACTGACCTAGGGTCGGACGGGGAGGCGCGCCATGGAGGCCGAGCACGACGTCGAGGTGACACTCGCCGGGGCGATGTCGTTCCGGCGAGGATCTCGGATCGTCGAGGACCGGGACTTCGCAGGGCTGCAGATCCGCCTCGTCACGGCCATGCTGGTGCTCGAGCGACCCGGCCCGGTCTCGGCCGACATGTTGGCCACGGAGGTGTGGACGACCGGCCTGCCCGACCAGTGGCGTCCGGCGCTGCGGGGGGTGGTGAGCCGCGTGCGCCGCCTGCTCGCCGATGTGGGAGTCGACGGCGGCTCCGCGATTCGCGGCAAGCCGGGCCGCTGGCTGGTCGACCTGCCGGAGCTCCGCGTCGACCTGGAAGTCGCGGCGGAATCCGTGGCCGCCGCCTTGGGGGCACTCGCGGACGGTCGGATCCCCGAGGCCGAGGAGGACGCGAACCGCGCACGCTCGATCCTGTCGCGTCCCGTCCTGTCGGGGATCGCGTCGCCCTGGGTCGACCGCCTGCGCGATCGTCGTGCGGACCAGCACCAGTCCGTGCTGGTGGTCCTGGCGCAATGTCGCAGCCGACTGGGTCGGGCCGAGGGCGCCCGCACCGTCCGTTCGCGAGGCGTTGGCCCTCGACCCGCTGCGCGAGGACGCCTGGCGCACCCTGATGGATGTCGAGGCCACGGCAGGGAACGGGGCCGCGGCGTTGAGGGCCTACGAGGACTGCCGCGCCGTGCTCGCCGACGAGCTCGGGGTCGATCCGTCCCCCGCGACGCAGGCGCTGCACGGTGACCTGCTGCGAGGCGAGGTGGCGACGCCGGCCCGGAGGGACCGCCACACGATCACCTCCCCGACGACGCGCCCCGATGTCGTTCCCTACGTCGGCCTGCGAGCGTTCCGTGCCGACGAGGCCGCGCTGTTCTTCGGCCGTGACGCCGAGGTGCAGGCGCTGGTGGACCGGCTGGCCGCGACCGGGCTGGTGGCCGTGGTGGGGCCGTCCGGGGTGGGCAAGTCCTCCCTCGTGCACGCCGGGCTGCGACCGGCACTCGCGGCCGGGGCCATCGCCGACAGCGACACGTGGGTCACCTGTGCGATGGTCCCGGGTTCGTCTGCCCGCAAGTCGTTGGCCGCGGAGTTGGGGGCAACGACCGAGCTCGACGACGCGCTCGTCACGGCGTGCCTGGAGGGGCCGGACGGCTTGCACCGGCTGGCCGAGGAGATCCTGGCTGGTCGCGAGCCGGTGAGCCGCCTGCTCGTCGTCGTCGACCAGCTGGAGGAACTCTTCACCCTGGGCGACCCGGCCGACGCGGAGCCCTTCGTCGAGCTCCTTGCCACCGCGGCTCGGCGGCTGGACGGCCGCGTCGTCGTGGTCGCCACCATGCGGGCCGACTTCTACGAGTCCGCGGCGTCCGTGCCTGCCCTCGCCGGGTGGCTGTCGCGAGCGCAGTTCGTCGTGCCCCCGGTGGGGGGTGACCAGGTCGAGACGATCGTGGCCGGCCCCGCGAGGCGAGCGGGCGTCACCCTCGAGGAGGGCCTGCTGGGTCGCATCACCGCGGACGTCGCGGGCGAGCCTGGCGTGCTCCCACTGTTGCAGCACCTGCTGCACGAACTGTGGAAGCGACGGACCGACCAGGTCCTGACGCGCGGGGCGTACGAGGATCTCGGCGGTGTCGCCGGCGCCCTCGCGCGTCGCGCCGACGCCGTGTTCACCGGACTGGGCGACGAGCCGGGACAGGTCGCACGGCGGGTGCTCCTGCGCTGCGTGCAACCCGGTGACGAGACCGGGGATGCCCGGCGGCCCGTGCGGGCCAGCGAGCTCGGCGGGGCCGGCGCGGGGCAGGAGCAGGTCGACGACGTCGTGCGCACGCTGGTCGACGCCCGCCTGCTGACGGCCGGGACCGACGTCGTCACGGGAGAGCGGGTCGTCGAACTCGCCCACGAGGCGCTCATCGACGCCTGGCCGCGGCTGCGTGGCTGGGTGGACGACGGTCGTGCGTGGCTGCTGGACGCCCGCCGGGTGACCGCCGCGGCGGACGCGTGGGAGGCCCAGGACCGTCATGGCGACTGGCTCCTGGCCGGTCGTCAGCTCGACGCCGCCCACCAGGTCCTGCTCGCCGAGGCCCGTGGTGACATCGAAGCCCACCTCGCCCCGGCCGAGCGTGACCTCGTCGAGCAGTCCTTGGCAGCCCGGGAGCGCGACCGTGCTGCCGACGCCGCACGGGAGGCCGAGCGGCAGGCGTTGCAGCGCCGAGCGCGGCGTCGCTGGTGGTCGCTGGTGGCGGTCGTCGGCGTCGCGGCCCTGGTGGGTGCCGGGGTGGGCTGGAACGCTCGTCGCGAGGGTCGCCTCAACGAGGCCTGGGTGCTGGTTGCGGCCGCCGACGAATCCCTCGAGGACGATCCCCAGCGCAGCCTCCTGCTCGCACTCGAGGCCGCCGCCGCGACGGATCCGGGCAGCCCGGTCGGTGGGGCCGTGGACGGCAGTCTCCATGCGGCGATCGCGGCCAATCGCACGGTGTCGTTCCTGCCGGACGTCGACGACCTGTTGGCCGTCGCGCCGACCACCGGCCAGCTGCTGACGAAACGTGGCGAGGAAGGCCCGGACGGGTGGGCCGCCGACCTCCGTGACCCCGAGTCCGGCGACGTCGTGGCGACCATGGAGGGACACGGTGGGGACGGCGGCGTCTGGGGCGCCCGTTTCACCCCGGACGGCGGGCGGCTGCTGACGGGCGATCGGGGCGGGCACCTGTTCCTGTGGGAGCTCCCGAGCGGGCGGGCGCTGGCCGATCGCGAGGGACCCGGGCCGTTGGTCAACCCCATGGCGATCAGCCCCGACGGGCGACTGGCAGCGGTGACGTGGGCCCAGGAGCGCGCCGACGCCATCCTGCAGGTCGTCCACGTCGACGACCTGGCCGTCGAGGCCGTCATCCCGCCTCGTCAACTCGAGAACGTCGAGGTCGACGGCGGGGACCCCCAGGACATCGAGGTCAAGCCCGGCGGTGCGGACTTCAGCCCCGACGGCACGCTCCTGGCCGTGGGTTTCCCTGCCACGGTCGACGCGCGCCCAGCCGCGCAGGTCGCGGTCTTTGACACGACGACGTGGGAGGAGGTCCTGACCGCCGACGCCGACGCAGAGGTGGTCGCCTGGAGCCCGGACGGCACGATGATCGCGGTGTCCGGCGTCGGCGGCACGGACGTCCTGGACGCGGCGACCGGTGCCTCGCTGGGCCCGCTTCCCGATGCCCCGGAGGTTGCTGCGGCCTTCCTGACGTGGAGTTCAGACGGCCGTTGGCTGGCGACCAACCAGGGACTGGTGTGGGACCTGTCCGAGGAACCGTCGGCGCCACTGGAGCTGTCGGGTGCGGGGGTCGGCTCCGGGGCGGCGTTCGCCGGGTCGTCGAGCCGGTTGGTCATGGCCGATGCCGGTGACGTCGCCGTCCTCGACCTCGACCCGGCGGCCAGGGCCGAGGTGGCGCGGTTCGCCACGACCGGTTGGACCCCCGGGATCGACTTCGCGCCGGACGGGACGCTGGTCGCCGACAGTGGCGACGGAGCCGTGACGTGGTGGGACCCCGAGTCCTGGACCGCAGCCACCACAATCGACGCCCATGAGCCCGGACTGCCTGCTGCGACGTCGGAGGTCGAGTACGGCGCGGTGACGAACGTGGACGTCAGTGCCGACGGGGCTCGGGTGGTGACCGCCGGCTTCGACGACGCCGCGATGTGGTCGGCAGCCACGGGTGAGCCGCTGGGACGGGTGCCCACGGGTGGCACCTGGAGCACCGTCGCGGCCCACCCGGACGGCGAGCATGCGGCCGTGGTCACCTACGACCCGCCCGGCATCGCGGTCGTCGATGGCGATGGTCGACAGGTGCAGTTCGTCGCCAACGACGACTCGTTGTTCGTCGAGACGATCGCCTTCGACCCGACCGGACGGCTGTTGGCGAGCACGCGGGCCTCGGCCGCCCAGGATGGCGGGAACACCGTCGGCCGCGTCACGATCCGGGACTGGCAGGCCGACACGGTGCGGCAGGTGGTCGACGGCACCTTCAACAGCCTGGACTGGAGTCCGACCGGGGAGCGCATCGCCCTGGCCGGGTTCGGCCTGGGCATCTGGGACGTGGCCGGAGGCGAGCGCGTCGTGACCATGGCGGACGAGGACCTGCAGGTCAACAGCGTGGACCACTCGCCGGACGGGACCCGGCTGGTGAGTTGCGCATTCAGCCAGTCCGGCGTGTTCGCCGGCGGACCCGTGCAGGTGTGGGACACCTCGACGGGTGAGGAGGTCGTCCGGCTCGCCGATGACTCCACGGGCTTCTGCCGCGTACGCATGAGCCCGGACGGGCGCCACGTTGCGTTCTCGGACGGCGGCCCCAACGCCTCCGTGCGCATCTACACCATGGACCGGGAGGAACTGGTCGACATCGCGCGGTCGAGGGTCGTCCGGGGCTGGACACCCGAGGAGTGCCTCGAGTACCTCCGGGTCGACACCTGTCCCGACCAGGCCTGAGCCCCGGCACCCGCCACCGATGTCGACGTCGCCAGCCGGCCACGCCCTAGCCTCGCCGATCCACGCCCCGACCTGCCGAGACCGTCCCGTGTCCGAACCGCTCGACACCCGCCCCGTACCGCCGCCGCAGGACGAGTTCACCGACGCCGAGCGTTCGTTGCTGGCTCGTCACTTCACCAACATCGACGACCACGTGGCCGGGTTGGTGGACCTCCCCGAGGTGGTCAAGGGCGCGTTGTTCGCGCGCTACTCGCGGTCGCGCAAGTCCATCCGGCGGTTGTTCGTCGACGAGTTCGCGGACCTGCTGGCCGTCGACGACCCCGACGCCGCCGCCGACGGCAACGCCGCGGTCGGCACCGCGCGGGCCGAGGGGCTGTACCAGCGGGTCTTCAGCGAGTACGGCGACGACTCGGTGGCCCAACTGGGCGGCGCCCACGTCGCGATCGAGGAGATCTCCAACCTGCTGACCAAGCAGGTCGAGTGGGGGCGCCTGGCGGCCTACCTCGAACAGTCGACCCGCTACATCGCCTACGACCAGCAGGTCGACGGCCGCTGGCGCTACCACCGCGACGCCGACGTGATGGCCGGACCGCACGCCCGGGCCTACGTCGACACCCTCGACGCGATCTTCGCCACCTACGCCCAGTCGATCCCGACAGTGCTGAACTGGGTCCGGGTGACCTGGCCGCAGGACGGGTCGACCTCCGACTTCGTGTACCGCAACGCCACCAAGGCCAAGGCGCTGGACCTGCTGCGCGGGCTGCTGCCGGCCGCGACCACCTCCAACGTCGGGATGTTCGCGTCGGGACAGTCCTACGAGCTGCTGCTGCTGCGTCTGCAGGCGTCGGAGTTGGCCGAGGCCCGCCACGTCGGTGCCCGCATGCTGGCCGAGTTGCGCCACCTCGTCCCGTCCTTCCTCACCCGGGTCGACCGTCCCGACCGCGGTCTGGCGTGGTCGGACTACCTCGCCACCACCCGCGACGAGGTCCGTGCGCTGGCGGCCCGGCACGTCCCCCGCGGCGACGAGGTGGACCCTGTCGACGAGGTGACGCTGGTCGACTGGTCACCCCGCGACCCGGTCGAGGCCGAGCAGTCACTGGTCACGGCCATCCTCCATCCCCACGCCGACCGGTCCGAACGGGCGGTCGGTGAGGTGGTGGCGCGACTGGGCGCGGACGAGCGGGCCGCGATCGTGGCAGCGTTCGTGGGGGAGCGGCGCAACCGGCGCCACAAGCCGGGCCGGGCACTGGAACGGATCTGGTACCGCTTCGACGTGCTGGGGGACTACGGCGGCTTCCGGGACCTGCAGCGCCACCGCATGCTGACGATCGAGTGGCAGGACCTGACCACGCGCCACGGCCACGAGACCCCGCC
>JBBSMS010000142.1:0-8372 GCA_038233055.1 Nitriliruptorales bacterium | reverse complement strand
GATCGGCGTCCGCTACGGCGAGGTGTCCGAGGGCGACACGGTCGCGGTCGTGGGCGTCGGCCCGGTCGGGCTGGCATCGATCATGACCGCAGGACCGAGCGGGGCCGGCCAGCTCATCGCGGTCGACGGCAACCCGTTCCGGCTCGAGCAAGCCCGCGCGTTCGGTGCCACCGACACCATCGACATCAACGCCGTCGACGACGTCGTGGCGGCCATCCGGGAGTTGTCACCGGACGGGCTGGGGGTCGACGTCGCGATCGAGGCGGTCGGGGTCCCGGCGACCTTCCGCACCTGCGTCGACGCGATCCGGCCGGGTGGTCGGGTCGCCAACGTCGGTGTGCACGGTGAGCCGGTCGAGTTCCGGATCGAGGAGCAGTGGATCAACAACATCACGATCACGACCGGGCTGGTCAACGCCACGACCACCGAGGAGTTGCTCGGCAAGATCCAGGAGGGCTCGATTGCCCCGGAGCAGTTCGCCACCCACCACTACGCGCTCGACGACATCATGGAGGCCTACAAGGTGTTCGGTCACGCCGAGGACCACGACGCCCTCAAGATCGTCCTGACCGCGGCCTGACCGAAACCGTCGCAGACCACCTGACCGTGGAGCCCCGACGGTCAGGTGGCGCGGCGGGAGTCGATCGTGTTGCCGCGCGTGTCGAGCCGTCGCAACGAGGGGCACATGCTGACGCGGAATCTGAACGGGTGATCGGCAAAGCACGACGTAGGATCAGGTCATGAACGAGGTGACCGCTGCACGCGCACGGCTCCACGCCCTCGGCGAAGCGGAGCTCGATGAGTTTTGCCGCCGTCATGGTGTACGCGTCCTGACCCTGTTCGGCAGTGCCGCCGACCCGGAGGCCGACGACCCGGGCGACCTCGACCTGGGCGTCGTGTTCGAGTTTGATGCGGACCACGACATGCTCGGGCTGCTGGACAGCCTGGTGCGGATGCTGGGAACCGAACGCATCGACCTCTTGGACGCCGAACGTGCCACGGAGACGGCCAGGAGGCGGGCGATCGCGGACGGCGTCGGGCTCTACGAGTCCGAGCCGATGGCCTCGGCCTTCGCGGCCATGGCCGCCGACGCGATGTTCATGGAGACCAACCGAATGCGCCGCGCCGCACTCGATTCGCTGTCACCATGACCCCGCCGGGACTGGACATCGCCGCCTGCGAGGCAAAGCTCGTGCTGCTGGCCGACCTGGTCGTCGACCTCGATCACCAGGGCGAACCAACAGGCGCAGACCTCCGCCAGGACCGCGACCGTCGGCACGTCGTCGAACGGGTCATCACCCAGTTGGTCGACATCGCCGCGGGACTCAACGCCACGCTGGTGCGCGGCGCTGGCCTGCGTGCGCCCACCGGGTACCGAGACGGGTTCGAGCTCGTGGCTCGCGCAGGCGTGCTCACCGCGGAGTTGACCGACCGGCTGATGCCGTCGACCGGCATGCGCAAGCTGTTGACCCACGAGTACGGCCGCATCGACCTCGACGTTGTGGCGGCTGCCGTGCCCATCGCGAGGCGCGACTACGCCGACTACATCCGGGCCGTTCGCTCGCATCTCGCGGCCGCCAACCCGTCGGCCGACGACAACGCCTGAGCGATCGCGGGCGATGTGTCACCGAGCACGGGCGTCGCCGTCAGGTGGCCAGGTCGGCCAACAGCACGTCGATGACCTGCTCCTCGTGGACGGCGACGCCACGGGCGTTGATCTCGTCGGCCAGGTGGCGGTCCCAGGACACCGCCTTGACCCGGCTGCCCAGTGGGGGCCCGGACGGCGCCGCGCGGTAGGCCGCCACGTCGAAGCGCCACGGGACGGCCCCGAACCGTCGCACCAACATGTCGGTGATGGCCACGCCGCTGGGGTCGAAGTCGCCGTGGTGGACCAGCTCGGCGCCCACCGCCGACAGTTGCCACAGCAGCGTCTGGACGGCGGCCGACGGCCAACCCTCCGTGCAGACCAGCGGACGGCAGGCCGTCCCCAGGGCATCGGCGGCCGCGCTGACGACGGCCGGGTTCTCGCACACGTGCACCGCCGTGCCGCGCATCGGCGTCAGGTCCGGCGGATGGCGCAGCAACGCCCGCAAGGTCGACCGCACCGGTTCCCCGGCGGCGGCGTGGGCGCCCAGGACGGCGTCGACCAGCCCACTGCCAGCGGCCGTGATGCCCAGCGACAGCACCGGACCGGACAGTTCGTCCAGCAGCACCCCGGCGGCCGCCCACAGCGCCCGCAGGTCGTCGGTCCCGGTCGGGAGCGGTCCGCGCTCCCCCAGTGGGAGGTGACGGTGCTGGCAGGCCTTGAGCACCAGCGTGGTCACCGCTCGACCATCGTCCAGCGCATGGCTGTCCTGCAGGACCCGGGCAGCCAGGCGAGCCCGGGGGACGGCCCGTGCCGGCAGGGCGTCCAGCACCCGGTCGGCCCGGGCGACCAGGCGAGCGGCCACGATGGGGTCACCACCAAGCCGCCGCAGCAACCCCGTGGCGGCGAGGTCGTCCCGCCACGACCGCCGCCAAACCGGCACGTCGGGACCGTCGGCCATCGAGGCCAGCAACCTCTCCCACGCCGCGGCCTCGGCACGGGCCCGGCCGGCGCGGTCCTCGATCGGGCCATCCAGCACCTCGACGGCGACGCGCAGTCCGTCGCAGATGCCGGCGTCGCGCACCATCCGGTCGAGGCCGTCGAGGTCGACCGTGACCGTCGAGCCGCGCGACGGTCGACGGCCCAGCAAGCGGTCGACCGCGGCGCGCTGCGCGTCGGACGGGTTGCGCAGGGTCGCGGTGCCCGTCGCCGCGCCGCCGCGTTCGAGCCGGGCGCGGATCCGCAATCGCAACCACAACAGGTCCGGACCGCCGAGCAGCGCCACCAAGCGGTCCCGGTCGAACCCGGGGTGGTCGACGGGGCCGTCGGCCGGCCCGTCGGGCATGGCCGTCACCGTTGGTCCCGGACCCGGGTGCGGCCGTTCCAGACCCAGCGCGACACCCCGATCGCGTCGATGCCGGGGCGGGTCGCCAACTGCGCGATCGCCAGGGCCGGCACGGTCGGGTAGCAGCCCCACTCACGTTCGCTGGTCATCACCAGGTCGAGGTCGAACTGGTCGAGCAGGCCGAGGCAGTTGGCTCGCATGCCGGCGTCGATCCCGACGAAGGCCTCGTCGAGCATGATCAGCCGGGGCGCATGGTCATCGGCGGAGCGGTAGTGGGCGGCGGCCGCGGCGAACTGCGGCACGGTCAGGGCCAGCGCCTTCTCGCCACCCGACCCGGTCCCGTGGCTGCGCCGGGTCAGCCGGGTCCACTGCCCGTCCTGGTGGCGCTCGACGACGAACCGGTGCCACCCCCGATGGTCCAGGGCCGTCTCGAGGTGGTGTTGCCAGGTCCCGGTCGGGTCGGCCTCGCGGACCTGGGTGATCCGTTCCTGCAGGAATGCCCCGATCTCGTCACGCTGGTCGGGACTCCACCCCGCGTGGTGGCCCAGCAGGTGTCGCCGGGCGGCCGGGAAGGTCGGGAGGTCGGTCCGTGGTTGCCACGCGAAGCGCAACTTCATGCCGGTGGACGTCGGCATGGCGTCCAGTTCCGCGTTGACCTCGGCGACCCAGTCCTCGCCGGCGCGCAACAGGCGATGCAGGTGGGCGGCGACATCGCCGATCAGGTGGTTGTGCAGGATCTCGCGTTCGCGGGCAGTCAGCAGGGCCCGCCGGTTGGTGACCTCGTCGACCAGCAGGTCGTGCAGTGCCGGCACGGTCCGGGCCTCGCCCTGGAACGGGGCGGTCACCACGAACAGGTCGTCGGCCAGCGACGCGGTCGGGTGCAGGTCGTGGGGTAGCAAGGCATGTTCGAGGTCGGTGTAGTGCCCGTGGATGGCCTGGGCGACCCGTGACCAGGCACCGTCGTCGACGTCGACGTCGTCGAGGGTCTGGTCGATACGGCGGGCCAACCGCACCCCGCGGTCTGCCGACCAGTCGGCGTCCGGGGCCTCGTCCACCACCGCGGCGAGATCCCGTCGCGCGACCGGTGCCAGGCCGGCGTCGACCGCGGCCGCAAGGCGGGTGATCGCCTCGCCACGACGACGGGCGTGTTCGTCCAGGGTCTCCCCCAGGTCGTCGACCTGCTGCTGGGCCGCTTCCCGACGGCCGCTGGTGGTGACCCGGTCCTCGTCGAGTTGCTCCCGACGGGCGGTGGCTTCGACCAGCGCCGTCCGGGCCCGTTCCAGGCGGGCCAGCACCTGGTCGGCCTCCTCACCGACGGTGGCATCGAGGGTGTCGCGACGGGTGGCCAGGTCCCGGGCGACCTCGCGGGCGGACCGGGCGCGCTCCGCCTGGCGCTGGTGGACGGTCGTGGCCTCGTCGAGGTCGGTGCCGGCGCGACGCTGGTCGGCCAGTGCGGCCGCGTGGGCGGTCACGGTCGGCCACAGCGTCGCCAGGGCGGCGGTGTAGTCCGCCAGCGCCCGCTCGAGCCCGGCCAGGTCCACCTCGACGCTGCCCAGGCCGAGGTCGACGGCGGCCTCGTGACGGGCGGCACGGGCCTGGTCGAGGTCGGCGGTGGCACGCACGACCGCGGCCTCGGCGTCGGCATTGCGTTGGCGCTGTTCGCCCGCGTGGCGCACCGCCGCATGGTGGATCGCGGCGGCGTCCCGGATCGGGACGTCCGTCGGGGCGTTGTCCCGCTCGACCGCGAGCCGACCGGTCCGGTCGTCCAACACGGCTCGTCGGGTGTCCAGCTCGGCGAGGTGGTCGTCCAGGTCGCCCAGGTCGCGATCGAGGTCGGCCAGCCGGGCCCGTCGGGCCTGCTCGCGGGCGGCATGGCCGAGATGCTGGGCGACCGGCTTGGCCCAGGCTCCCCGGCGCGGTCCGACCCGGTGGCGTCCGTCCGGGCTGACCCACACGGTGCCCGCGTCGACGTCCCGCCCGACCCGGGCGAGCACGGCCCGCACGGTGTCGTCGTCGATCGCCGCGGCCTGCGGATCGGTGCGATCGACCGCGGGCGTGAACACGTGTCCCAGGCCTCCGTCAGGGGCCGGCGCCACGTCCGCGGTGACCACGGCCACGTCCAGGTCGGCGGCCGACAGCACCCGTGCGCCGGGCGTGACCCACGCATCCAGCAGGCCGGCGGACTCCAGGGCGGCCTCGTAGCCGGCCACGTCGCTCGCGGCGAGCCCGTCCACCGGCTCCACCAGTTGCCACAGCGGGGCGCCCGGGCGTCCATCCCGGGCACGCGGATCCCTGGTGTGGGGGACGGGCGGCTCGAGGTGGGGGGCCGCGGCGATCCGGTCGCGCTCGTCGGCGACGTCCCGGCGCTGCTGCGCGACCTGGTCGCGGTCACGGTCGTTGGTGGCGCGCAGGTCGGCGAGGTGGGCGGTGGCGGTGCCGACGGCGTGGTCGACCGTGCGTGCCAACGGCGACCGGTCCGCGGCGGTGTCACGCCAGGTCTCGAGCTCCCAGGCCAGTTCGTCGGGGGCGGCCGGGGCCAGTTCGGCCAGGTCGTCGACCCAATCGCGGTAGGCGTCCAACACGGCCGCCGTAGCGTGGTCGCGGCCGTCGGCTGCGGCCCGTTCGTCGTCGCGGGCGTGGTCCAACTGCTCGGCGAGGTGGTCACGACGGGCTCGCATCGCCTCGGCGCCACGTGCGGCCCGGTCCAGGGCACCGTCGAGCGTCGCCAGGTGGTCCAGCGCCTCGCGCCGGCGGTCGCGGGCGTTCTCGGCGGCCGCCCGGGCCGGTCCCAGGGCGTAGACGTCGGCGTCGGGCAGGTCCAACGCCTCCAGGGCCCGGACGTGGTCGTCGGCCAAGTACGCCGAGGCGGCGAGATCACCGGCGTGGTCGACAGCGGCGACGACGCCCTCTTGGGACACCGCCGTCCGGCTACTGGCCGCGGCCATGCGGCCCTGGCGATCGTCCACCACTTTGGCCGCGCGGTCGCGTTCCTCCTCGGCGTCGGCCCGGCGCTCGGCGGCCTCGCTCGCGGCAGTGCGGGCATGGTGGAGTTCCCGCACGCGGTCCATGGCCGGCGAGGTCTCGAGCGTGCGGACCTGTGCGGTGGCGGTGTGCTCGTCGTCCCGGGCGGTGTCGCGTTCGGCGGTCAGCCGCTCCAGTTCCGCCTCGGCGTCGGCCCGGTCGACCTCGGCTGTGCGCAGGCGTCGCTGGGTGCCTTCGTAGTCGCTGTTGGTGGAGGTGACCGCAGCGGCCCGACGACGCACGGCCACCGCGGCGTAGTGACGGTAGGTGTCCAAGAAGGTGGCGGTCGCGTCGGCCGCCGCGGTGAACGACGACAGTTGGTCGCGGTCGGCCTCCAGAGTGCGGAACGCCTCGGCGACGTCACCGATCACGGCCCGTGGCAACGGTGGCAGGGCCTCGCTGAGCGCATCGGACAACGCGTCGGAGTCCATCTGGCGTGACAGCTGGGGACGTCGCAACTGGATGAGCAGGTCGACCAGCGCCGCGTAGCGGTGCGTGCCGAGGCCGAACAGGCGCCGATCCACTTCGGCCCGGTAGGCCTCGGCCGTGTCGAACACCTGGCCACGACCGTCCAGCGCGGTCCGCAGCCGGTCGCGTGTCAGTGCCTGGCCGGCATCGGCGACCAGCACCAGGTCGTCGTCGCCCGCCGGCTGGCTCGTGGTCGAGATCCGTCGGTCGGTCACGAACAGCCACTTCTGGGCCAGCCCACGGCCCTTCACGGCGCGCATCCCGATGCCCAGGGTCGTGAACCGTGGCGAGCCGTCGTCCAGCCGTCCGAACTCGATCCAGCTGTAGCCGAGCCGGTCGTCGTGGCGGCCCATCAACAGGTTCCACTCGATCCGCTTGGCGCTGTCGCCGTCCGGTTCCAACCGGTGCGGCGACGCCTCCCCGTCCAGCAGGAATGGCAGGGTCAGGGCCAGCACGCGGGACTTGCCGGTGCCGTTGTTGCCACGCAGCAACAGGCGGCCCCCGGCGAAGCGGAACTCCTCGTCGTCGAACCGGTACAGGTTCAGCAGGCCGATCCGCAGCGGCTGCCACCGCGTGGTGGTCGGCCGTGGCCGGGGATCGTCGAGCACGGTGGTCGCGGCATCGGGACCGGCCGGGATGGCGCCGTTGGTCCCGCCGGCACCGGCCCGGTCAGGACCGGTTCGGTCAGGACCGGGCAGGTCGGGACCGGCCAGGTCGGGACCGGCCAGGCCGCGGGACAGGTCCTGGCCCAGGTCGCGGGACGAGTCGCCGGTCATGCGTCGAACAACGACGGGGTGGCCGGCATGGTGGGAGCGGTCACGGCGTAGCGGGCGATCGCCGGGCGTGGCACCACACCGGCCGGGACGATGCGGACCAGCCCGATGGCGGCAAGCCGATCGACCACCTCGCTGGCCAGCCGGACCTCGGCGCCCGGGTCACGGACGTCACGACGCCAGTGGCTGGCATGTTCGGTGATGCAGTCGGCCACTGCCACCTCCAGTTCGGCCGTGGTGACGGTTCCGCCCGGTTGGTCGCGGAGACGATCGGCGAGGTGTTCGGCGACCAGCAGCGTGAGGTGGCCGTCGGTGCCCTGGTCGGGGACTTCGAGGTCGGTGGCGTCGCCGCGGTCGTCGACCATGGCGATGCCCTCGGCCCGGATCTCGGGATGCAACCCGGTGGCGTCGGCGACGGCGGTGACCAACCGGTGCCGTTGCCCGGTGAGGTAGGTCGCGGTGTCGTCGTCGAGGTCGTCGTGGTAAACCACGGCGTCGTCCAGCAGCCGCCGGGTCAGGTGCATCCGGATGGCGCGGTTGCGGGCGTCGGTGGTGGCGGGGGCGACCTCGGCGGTCAACGCGTCGAGCCGGTCGTCGAGGTCGTCCGCGTCGATCCCGGACGGTGCCCGGCGGGTCGCCATCACGGCCGCCAGCGCGGCCCGGTCGATGCCGTACAGGGCGTCACCCGTCCCCGACACGAAGTCGGTGTCGGTCCCGTCCACCAGGCGCACCACCCCCAGGTCCAGCAGCAGCCGGACAACCGCGACCAGGTCACGGCGCTGGTCGCGGTTGTCGAGGTCGAAGGTGATCCCGGCCGCGGCCAACGACGGGTCGGCCGCGACCGACCCCAGGACCAGTTCGGCCAGGCGCCCGAGCGCGATCTGGCGGTCGGCGGTCTCGAGGCCGGCCAGGGCGAGGCACAACAGCACGTAGCGACGACGCGAGAAGGGCGGGTCGGCGCGCCGGGCGCGGGCGGCCCGGGTGCCGTCGTCCAGGGTTGCCGGCACCTTGCGCAGGCGTGCCATCCCGGAATCGACCGCCAGGTTCCAGCCGGCCTGGTGAGCGAACCATTGGCGTAGCCAGTCGGCGTGGCGCCGGACCAGGCGGAAGGCGTCGAGGTCCCGTTCGGCATGCAGCAGCGGCGACATCAACAGGGCCCGGACGGCCCGGCGACGTTCGT
>JBBSMS010000141.1:0-8489 GCA_038233055.1 Nitriliruptorales bacterium | reverse complement strand
TGCAACGCCGTGAGCGACGGCCGCCACGTCATCGTCGACGAGCGCGCGGCGACCTTCGCCGCCGAGCTGGACGCGCGCGGGTTCGTGGCGATCCCGCGACCGGTCGACGAGTTCACCAAGGCCGGTGGCGGCATCAAGTGCCTGACCATGGAGGTACGACCCCGGTCCACCCGACCCCGCGATCCCCGCCCGACGAGCCCTGGAGGCCCGCGATGACGACGTTCGCCGCGAACAACTACACGCCCCTGCCGGTCACCATCACCCACGGCAACGGCGTGTGGGTGACCGACGTCGATGGCCGCCGGTACCTCGACGCCCTCGCCGGGTACTCCGCCCTGAACTTCGGCCATCGCCACCCGGCGCTGCTGGCCGCGGCGCATGCCCAACTCGACCGGGTCACGCTGACCAGTCGCGCGTTCCGACACGACCAGTTCGACGAGTTCGCCCGGCGCCTGGCGAGCCTGACCGGCAAGGACGCGATCCTTCCCATGAACACCGGCGCCGAAGCGGTCGAGACCGCGATCAAGGCGGCCCGCCGGTGGGGCTACCGGGTCAAGGGCGTGCCGGCCGACCGAGCCACGATCATCGTCGCCGACGGCAACTTCCACGGGCGCACCACGACGATCGTGTCGTTCTCGACCGACCCGGATGCCCGGGCCGACTTCGGCCCGTTCACGCCCGGCTTCGTCGTCGTGCCGTACGGCGACCTCGCGGCGCTGGAGGCGGCCATCGACGACACGACGGTGGCGGTGTTGCTGGAGCCGATCCAGGGCGAGGCCGGCGTGCTGATACCGCCCGTCGGCTACCTGCCGGGCGTGCGAGCGGCATGCACGACCAACGATGTCCTGTTCGTGGCCGACGAGATCCAGGCCGGCCTCGGCCGCACCGGGCAGACCTTCGCCTGCGAGCACGAAGCCGTGGTCCCGGACGTGTGGGTGCTGGGCAAGGCGCTGGGCGGCGGAGTCGTCCCGGTCAGCGCGATCGCCGCGGACCGGGACGTCATGGACGTGTTCACGCCGGGATCGCACGGGTCCACCTTCGGCGGCAACCCGTTGGCCTGCGCCGTGGGCCTCGCGGTGCTCGACCTTTTGGAGACCGGGACGCCCCAGGAGGCGGCCCGGGTTCGTGGTCGCCAGTTGGCCGACGGCCTGGCCGGCCTGCCGAACGTGGACGGCGTGCGGGTGCGCGGGCTGTGGGCCGGCGTGGACGTGGCCGACGGCCGGACCGGCAAGGAGGTCTGTCTCGCGCTGATGGCGGCAGGCGTCCTGGCCAAGGACACCCACGGGTCCACGATCCGGTTGGCGCCGCCCTTGACGATCAGCGCCGACGAGGTCGACCTGCTGGTCGACACCCTGGGCAAGGTCCTGGCCGGCTGACCCGGGCGACGACGCCTGCACCACGGTGCCCGGATCGCCACGCGGTGCCAGGCCCGGCGGCCGTGGGGGGCCCATCGGCGTGGCTGGGCAAGCGGGGCGGCGATGTGGATCGGGTCGTGTGTGCGAGCGGGGAGATTCGAACTCCCACAGCCGTGAGGCCACCGGGACCTAAACCCGGCGCGTCTGCCAGTTCCGCCACGCCCGCAAGGTGGCCGCGAGGGTAGGTGCCCCGCCCACGCTCGGGGTGATCGGTCCGCGTGGCCGATCGGACCGTTATCGATCCGGCCGGCGGTCAGCCGTCCAGGGGTGGGGTGGGATCGTCACGGGGCCAGTCCGACGGGTCGGTCACCGGCCAGAGCTTGTCGATCTCGGCGTTGAGTTCGGCCCCGATCAGCACCGCGACGCTGGTGGCCCAGGCCCACAGCAGCAGCACCAGCGGAGCGGCCAGCCCCCGGAACGTGTCGCCGGTGGAGAACGTGGCGAACTGTGCGCTGTAGACCCGGATGCCGGCACTCGCGCCCACCCAGATCACCAGTGCGAGCACGGCCCCGGGCAGGTCGCGCCGCCACGGGGTCCGCCGGCCCGGGGCCACGTGGTAGACGGCCGTGAGCCCGGCCAGTCCGATGCCCATGATCGCCGGCCAGTAGGCGACGGACCAGAACCTCGCGAGCGCGGGGTCACCTCCGAGGCCGTCCAGGATCGCGCCCAGCACGTCGGGTCCGACGACCAACAGCGGCAGGACCACGACTGCGGTCGTGACGCCGGCGAGGGTCAGGCCGATCGCCAGGCCCCGGCGCCGCCAGGCCGTGCGGTGTTCGTCGAGGTCGTAGGCCGTGACGATCGTGCGCAGCAGCACGTTGGCGGAGCGCGACGCCGACCACAGCGTCAGCACGATCCCGATGGACAGGACGTCGCTGCGACCGCTCCGCAACAGCTCGCCAACCGGGGCCGCCAGCGTCTCGTCGACGGTCGAGCTCGACAGCACGGTCGACAGTGCCTGCAGGATGCCGTCCTGGAGTTGCGCGACCTCGGCCGCCGGCAGGCTCCCCACGACGAAGCCCAGCGAGCCGAACACGACCAGCAACAGCGGCGGCAACGACAGCACGACGTAGAAGGCCCTCTCCGCCGCCAGACCGGGGACGCGATCATCGATGGTGTCCACGACCGTGCGGACGACCAGGCGGCGGGCACCGGCGACCCAGCCACGGGCGTCCGGGTCGGGCAGCGCCGCGCGCTCGGCTCGCTCGGCCAGCGTCGTCATGGGTGGTGGCGGGAGGGGTGTCCGGTTCGCCGGGTCGGGCACGGCGCGAGGAGATGGGCCACGGTCTCCCCGACGTCGGTGTCCGGCCGGAAGTGTAGGTGGCCCGGTGTCGTCCGACCGTGGCCGAGAAGTACCCTCCGACGCCCCGGCGCCCGGGCCGGCAGCCCGACGCCCTCGACCGTCCGCCCTCCCCTGGACCTCCCCATGAGCCTCGCCCGACTGACCCGGATCGATGCGACCGATGGCCGCGACGTCCACGGGGAGTTGCCACGCCCCCGGGTGGACCTGTCGGCCGCCCGCGACGGCGTCGATGAGACCATCGCGGCCGTCCGGACCGACGGCGACGCGGCGGTGGCGGCCCGAAACGATCGCTTCGACGGGCAGGGTCGCCTCGACATGCGGGTCCCGGCGGACCTCCTCCAGTGGTCGCTGGACGACCTGGACCCGGACCTGGGTGCGGCGCTGGAGCGAGCCGCCGACCAGGTGCGCTGGTTCCACGAGCGGGCCCGACCGGCCGACTGGTCGGATGAGCGGGACGGCGCCCGCATGGGGCAGTGGCACCGCCCGGTCCAGCGTGCGGGCATCTACGTCCCGGGAGGCAAGGCCGCCTATCCGTCGACCGTCGTCATGACCGTCGTCCCGGCCCAGGTCGCGGGAGTCGAGTCGTTGGTGCTGTGCACGCCACCGACCGGCGAGGGAGGGTGGCCGAACCGCACGATCCTGGCGACGGCGGCCCTGCTGGGGATCACCGACGTCGTGGCCGCCGGCGGGGCACAGGCCATCGCGGCGATGGCGCACGGGACCGAGACCATCGACCCGGTCGACATCGTCGTCGGCCCGGGCAACCTGTACGTGTCGCTGGCCAAGCAACGGCTGGCGGCCGACGGCCTGATCGGCATCGACGGGTACGCGGGGCCGACGGAGGTCGCGATCGTGGCCGACGACACTGCGGACCCCCGACTGGTCGCGGCCGACCTGGTCGCGCAGGCTGAGCACGACGAACTGGCCACCTGCCTGCTCGTCACCACACACCCGGCGCTGGTCGACGCGGTCGAGGCGGCGTTGGCCGACGAGGTCGCCGCCACCCGCCACCTGGCGCGGGTGGAGGCCGCGCTGGCGGGCCAGGGCACGGCGATCGTGGTGGCCGACGTCGACCAGGCGATCGCCGTCGCCGAGCAGTTCGCGGCCGAGCACCTCGAGGTGCACACCCGCGATGCCCAGTCCGTGGCGGCCCGCATCCGCTACGCCGGGACGACCTTCATCGGGTCCGCGACCCCGGTCTCGCTGGGTGACTACGCCGCCGGGCCGAACCACACCCTGCCGACGTCGGGGACGGCCCGGTTCACCGGGGGCCTGTCGACCTCCTCGTTCATGGTTCCGGTCAACTGGGTGGCCTACGACGACGATGCGCTGGCGACGCTGGCCCCGACGGTGCTGGCACTGTCGGCGGCCGAGGACCTACCGGCCCACGGTCGAGCCGTCCAGATCCGCCTCGACCAGGCGGCGGGACGGGCCACCGGGGGCGCGGACGGCACCCCGAGCGGCGGTGCATCGTGAGCTCGGAACGCACCCCGGTCCGCGCCGACCTCGCCGACCTCGAGCCCTACGGCGCACCCCAACTGGACGTCCCGGTCCGCCTGAACACCAACGAGACGGCCGAACGCCCACCCGAGACCTATCTCCGCGAGGTCGGCCGCCGGATCCAGTCGCTGGACCTCAACCGCTACCCCGATCGACCCCACACGCGCCTGCGTGAACTCCTGGCCGCGCGGGTCGACCTCGCCGTCGACCAGACGTGGGCCGCCAACGGGTCCAACGAGGTGCTCGCCCAGGTGCTGCAGGCCTACGGCGGGCCAGGCCGCACGCTCGCGACCGTCCGACCGGGCTACTCGATGTACCCGGTGCTGGCGCGCGTCACGTCGACCGCGTTCCACCAGGTCGACCTCGAGGACGACTTCTCGTGGTCGGACCGGGTCGTGGCGGACCTGGCGGGTGGACGACCCGACGTCGTGTTCGTGCCCAACCCGAACAACCCCACCGGCATGCGCGTGCCGCCGGACGTGCTGGCCGCGATCCACGACGCGATCGCCCCAGCGCTGCTGGTCGTCGACGAGGCCTACGTCGAGTTCGGTGGCGAGTCGGTGGTCGGCCGCGTTGGCGAGTGGGATCGGCTGGTCGTCTCGCGCACCTTCTCCAAGGCGTTCCGGCTGGCCGGACTTCGGCTGGGCTACCTGCACGCCCCCGACTGGGTCGTCCACGACCTGCGGCGAGTCCGCCTGCCCTACCACCTCGACGCGATCAAGCAGGTCGCCGCGGAGGTCGCGCTGGAACACGAACCGGCGTTCCTGGACCACCGTGCCCGGGTGGCCGCCGAGCGCGAACGGGTGCTGGCGGCGCTCGGCGCGACTGCCGGTGTCGCCGTCTGGCCGTCCGACGCCAACTTCGTGCTGTTCCGGATCGCCGGCGCGGCAGCGGTCTTCCGGGCCCTGCTGGACCGCGGGGTGCTCGTCCGCGACTTCTCGCCCTCCCCCCGGCTGGACGACTGCCTGCGGGTCACCATCGGCACACCATCGGAGAACGACGAGTTCCTGGCGGCGCTGGCTGACGTGCTCGACGTCGCGTCGGGCCGACCCCACCGACCGGCTGCGCACCGCTGAGGCGCCGCCCACTGCTGACTGTTCCACCCGACCGCCGACCCAGGGGGCCATCGCCATGGCCGATCGCGACAACACCGACGAACTGCCCGCCGTCACCGAGGTGATCACGCCGGTCGACCGCCGCCGTGGATCCCGCGCGGACGCCCCGGGGGCGGCGACGGAGCCCGTGACGCCATCCGCGCCGGACGGCCCCAGTGGGTTTGCGCGGGCACGACGACGGGCGCTGGTGTGGGACGCCGGGTACAGCATCGTGTCGGGTCTGGTCCTGCTCGTGCTGTACGCCTCGGACCGGCCGATCGAGTCGCTGCCGGACTGGTCCTCGCTGGTGGTCGGGGTCGCCGTGGTGTTCTGGTCGGGGATCCTGGCGGCGATCGCCGCCGGTGGCGTCGGCCGCGCCGCCACGGCGCTGGTCGGGTTGGTGAACATCGCGTTCGGGGCGGCCGTGTTCACCTACGGCTGGTTCGACACCGACATCCCCGCCCTGGTGGTGGTCGTGGCCGCGCAGGTGATCGGGATCGGGCTCGTCCAACTGGTGGCCAGCCTGCGTCGCTGACCCGGGCCACGTCCCGTCGCCGGCACCGTCGGAGGGGGAGCAGCGGTGGCCGGTACCGTCCGCGCTGCCATCCCAGGAGTCGCCATGTCGCGCACCGGTCGAGTCACGCGCCAGACCAAGGAGACGACCATCGCGGTCGCCGTGGATCTCGACGGGTCCGGCACCAGCGAGGTCGACACGGGCGTCCCGTTCTTCGACCACATGCTGGACCAGCTCGGACGCCACGGCCGCCTCGACCTGGCGGCATCCGCCGATGGTGACGTGGAGATCGATGCCCACCACACGGTCGAGGACACCGGCATCGCGCTCGGCCAGGCCCTGGCCAAGGCCTGGGGCGACCGGGCCGGGGTGGAGCGCTTCGGCGACGCCACCGTGCCGATCGACGAGGCACTGACCCGGGTCGCCATCGACCTGTCCGGTCGCCCGTATCTCGTCTGGGACGTCGAGACGCCGGTGCAGGTCGTCGGCACCTTCGAGACCACGCTCGTCAAGCACTTCTTCGAGGCCGTGGTCGCCAACGCGCGCATCACCCTCCACGTCCACAACCTGTCGGGCGACAACAGCCACCACATCTTCGAGTCGGTCTTCAAGGCGGTTGCGGTCGCGCTCCGGAGGGCGGTGGCCGTGACCGGTGGCGGCGTGCCCTCCACGAAGGGCGTCCTGCAGTGACCGGTCCGGACCGCCCCACCGTCGCTGTGCTGGACTACGGGGCCGGCAACGTGCGGTCCGCCAAGCGCGGGTTCGACGCGGCCGGCGGCAACGCCTTCGTCACCGCCGACGCCGCCGTGGCCGCGGACGCCGAGGTGGTCGTCGTCCCGGGCGTGGGCCACATCGCTTCCTGCCTGGCCAACCTCCGGGCGAGTGGGCTGGTGGACCTGCTCCAGGACCGGATCCGCACCGCCCGACCCGTCTTCGGGATCTGCGTGGGGATGCAACTGCTCTACGAGCACTCCGAGGAGGGCGACACCCCCGGGTTGGGACTGCTGCCCGGCGTGGTGCGGCGGTTCTCAACGGGAGTGACCGTGCCGCACATGGGCTGGGACGTCGTGACGGCGGTGCCGGGCCACCCGGACGAGTCGGTGCTGGCGGGGGTGGCCGGCGAACGCTGCTACTTCGTCCACAGCTACTTCGCGGTGCCCGACGACGACGCCCACGTCATGGCGACCTGCGACCACGGGGCCGCCGAGGCGTTCCCGTGCGTTGTCCGCGAGGGCAGTGTCACCGGGACCCAGTTCCACCCGGAGAAGTCCGGCGACGTCGGGCGGCGGTTGTTGGCGAACTGGCTGGCGAGCGTGACGGACCCGCGCGACACCTCGACCGAAGGCAGGCCATGACGACCGGTTCGAACAACCCCATGGACCGGCCGGCCAGCCCCGGCGGGCCGGACTGACGCCGCACCGGCCGTCGGACCCCGGGCCGTTCGGGTCGCGCCTACAGGCGCAGGTCGCCCCGGATGACCCGTGCCCCGACGTCGTTCATCGACACGCCGAACGTGCGGGCGTGGATGTGCAGCCGTTCCCGAGCGTGGTCCGGGGGGATGCCGTGGCGCCCGCTCAGGACGCCGGTCGCCTGCTCGACGATGACGCGCTCTTCCAGCGTCTCCTGGAGCCGTTCGACGATGACGCGACGTGCCGACAGCTGCGTCGCGTTGAACACGTACCCCGAGGCCATGTTCGCCAACACCTGGGCCGTGCGGATGTCGCCGTCACACCACTCGTGTGGAATCCGGCAGTACAGGTCCAGCACTCCGATCCGGTCGTGATCCACCGGCAGCGGCAGCGTTGCCGCGGCGCGGAACCCGATCGCGAGCGCCGCCTCGCGCCAGCTCGGCCAGCGTTCCTCGGCCTCGATGTCGGGGACCAGGATCTGCCGGCCGCTGGCGAATGTTCGGTGGCAGGGGCCGTCACCGGTCGTGGCCTGGTGCTGTTCGAGACTGGCGGTGTCGCGGTCGGTGGCCGCCAGGAAGATTAGGTCGCCGTTCCGGCCGATGGACACGCCCGCCCCGTCCACGCCCAGGACCTGGACGACCTGGTCCGTGAGGCGATGGAGCATCTCCCCGATGTCGAAGGGCGACAGCAGGGCGCGGGCGTACTCCTCGAATGCCGCCAGCAGGGCTGTGCGGTCTGCCATTCCGAACTCCATGGCTCGTGGGCCTACGAGGGGCCGGCGAGAACGCCCGGGGTCTGGGATCGTTGCGCAGGTGGAGATGTCATGTCACCCGGTGAAGGCCCGGATGGGGAGTTCCTCGGCGTTCCCACGTCGGGTGCGGAGGCCGGATCGTGTGTCTGCGACCGTGGCGCGGGGTCACGTGTGGCAGGCGGTGGGCCGACCGACTTTGACTCCCGCGAGCTTCGCCGACCGTGCTCCAGGACAGCCACCGTACTGGCGACGTGGCTCGAGGCCGGGATGCCGGTCCCCGGGACGTCGGTCCGTGGGGCTACAGGTCGAGCGATCCCTCGACCACCTGGTGACAGACCTCGTGGAGTCGGTGGCCGGTGGTCCGCGCGTGTCGACGCAGGCGGCCGAACGCCTCGTTCGGCGTGAGGTCGTGGCGTCCTGCCAGCAGCCCCTTCGCCTGTTCGACGATGATGCGGCTGTCGAGCGCGCTGGTGAGTTGGCCGGCAAGCGTGCGCGACTCCGAC
>JBBSMS010000140.1:0-8554 GCA_038233055.1 Nitriliruptorales bacterium | reverse complement strand
CGACGTCGAAGCCGAACTGTTTGCGGCCTGGCAGGCCGACGCCACCGGCATCGGCGACAACCGACGGCGCCGGACGGTGTTGATGGTCGTCACCAGCAACGAACAGGCTGCCGTGATGGCGGAACGGGCACGAAACCGCCTCCTCGACGCCGGCGTCGTCGACCGCGACGGGCCTACCGTGGCGTTGCGCGACAACGACGCCTCCATGGGCGACCACATCGTCACGCGCCGAAACCGCCGCAGCCTGCCCACATCCAACCACCGATGGGTGGTCAACGGTGACGTGTGGACCATCCTGCAGGTCAACCAAGACGGCTCCGTCGACGCCCGCCGCCACAGCGACCGCGCGACCGCAAGGTTGCCGGGCGACTACCTGGCCGACCACACCCACCTCGGCTACGCCACCACCGCCCACCGCAGCCAAGGCGTCACCGTGGACGTCTGCCACGCGTTGACGACCGCAGGCGACTCTCACCAACAGCTGTATGTGGCAGCCTCACGCGGCCGCGACGCCAACCACATCTGGGTCGCCGTCGACTCCGCTCGCGACCAGGTCCGCAACGACCACGACCCCCCCACCGCGGAACGGATCCTGTCGGGCATCCTCAACCGTCGCGACCCCGACCGGCTCGCCGCACACCAGATCATCCAAGACTCCCAACACGACATCGCGTCGCTGGGCCGGCTCGGCGCCATCTACGAAGACGCGTGCCGCCGCGCCACCAACCGCTGGGCCGCCGCCACGCTCACCCGGCTCGGCATCGACGCCACCGGCGACCCGCAATGGCCGGCCCTGATCGCCAAACTCCGACAACTTGCCCTGGCGGGCCACGACCAGCACAAACTGCTCACCCACGTCGCACAGGCCCTCGGCGACGACGTCCGAAGCGCCGCCGGCCTGTTGCACTGGCGGCTTGCCAACACGCCAACCGCACCCGACCGGCCCCGAGGCCCGTCCGCAGCCATCCCACCCATCGACACCCCCGACACCGAACTGGCCAACCAGGCCGTCGAGCTCATGCGGCACCGCTGGCGCGAAATCCGGCGGCAAGTCTCCACCGACGACAGCCCCGACTGGGTCGGCGCGCTCGGTCCCCGCCCCGACAACCTCGACACACGTGACAGCTGGCTCACAGCCGCCACGGCCGCGACCGCCTACCGCGAACGCTACGAACTGGCCGACCACACCGACCTGATCGGCCCCCGCCCGACAGTCTCACGCCCCGCCGCACGTGCCGCCCACGACCACGCACAGCTACAGATCGACCGGCACCTGACCCGCAATCTCCACCGACTCGACAACGACGAGCTCGACCGGCTCGCACGCAACCAGCAACACATCCTGGAAACCATGCCGTCCTTCGACCCCCAACGACTCGACCAGGCCCACCGCACCCGCGACCATCTCGACCGGGACTGGCGCACCACCACCGACCCGGCCCACAAGACGTACCTGCGGCAGCTGCTCGACCACGCCCAACGCGACGCCACCCGGCTCGAACAGGTCGCCGACGAACACGGCCGCTGGAGACGAACTGCCAGCCGCGCCCACAACACGCTCCGGCAGATCCACCTGGTCAAGCACCAGCGCGGGACGGAACCCGCCCGCCTCCGCCGGAGAGTCAGCAGCGCGAGCCGAACATGAGTCAGTCAGGGTCATCTCACCGACGAGAAAGACGTGGAACACCAACCTGCCGCCGGAGGTGGAGGTGTCGAGCGCTTCGGGCGCAGCCGATGACGTTGCCCATGGTCGCTGGCCTCCAGCGTCGGTGTGGCGAAACTCGTCGAGCGGAGACTCTGGCACCACGAGGTTGTGACACAGGGTTTCGGCACGGCGTGGAGCTCGATTTCGGGTATGTGATGAGTGTGTCGAAAACGATCGGTTCTGGGTTGTGGGACAAACCGCTTGCAGCAGCAAGCACCCATGCTCCCAGTGGCTGTTGAGATGAGCGGCGGCCATCGGCGCCTGGCGTCGTGGTCTGTGTGCCCGGCAGGCCGGCTTGGGGGGCGATGCAAGCGTGCGGAGGTAGCGGGGTTGCGAGCACCAACGGCGACCGATATTATTCAGCGAAGATTGAGTCATTCAACGACGAGTCAAAGGGTGAGCGGTGGAGATCGGTTCCGACCTCGACGAGCAGGCGTCGTGGCATCGAGCCTTGGGCGATCAACACCGGCTTGCGATGGTGGCGTTGCTGGAACTGACCGACGCCACCCCGACCGAACTGGCCGAACGGTTCGGGTTGGCATCCAACCTGGTGGCGTTTCACCTCGACGTGCTCGAGGAGGCCGGCCTGATCACCCGGCACCGGTCCCAGGGTGACGGCCGCCGCCGGTACGTCACGCTGGGCCCGACGGCCGGGAAAGTCCGTCCTGTGAACATGGCCGCCTGGGGCCCGCCGCTGACCGCACGCCGCGTCGTGTTCGTCTGCACGCACAACTCGTCCCGGTCGCAGCTGGCGTCGGCAACCTGGACGGCACGGACCGGACGCGAATCGTGGTCGGCCGGATCGCAGCCAGCCGACCGGGTCAACCCGGATGCGGTGGCCATCGCGGCCGACCACGGGCTCGACCTGTCGGCTGCCCGACCATGCGGCTACGACCAGGTCGACGTCGATCCTGACCTCGTGGTGTCGGTGTGTGACCGGGTGCGCGAGGACGGGCTGCCGTTCGATGCACCGCTGCTGCACTGGTCGGTGCCCGAGCCAACCCGGCCCGCCGACTTCCCGCACGTGTGGCAGGACGTGGACGGCCGGGTCGTGCGACTTGCCCAGCGAGTGGCAGCATGAACACCGATGACACCGCCAGTGGGGTGGTCCGCCTGCACGACGGCTCGCCGCCGAGGCTGGCGGGACCATGGTGCTGCTCATGGCCGTGGTCGGCTCCGGGATCGCGACGTCAGTCGACGGCGCCACGTCCACCCAACTGTTCCAGCATGCCGCGGTGGTCGGTGTCGTCCTGACGGTGTTGATCTGGACCCTGGGCCCCATCTCTGACGCCCACTTCAACCCTGCGGTGACCCTGGCGACCGCGATCACCGGTTCGATGTCCACGCGGTTGGCCGCGGCCTACGGCCTCGCCCAGGTCGCCGGCGCCGTGATCGGTGCCGTTGCGGCCAACGTGATGTTCGAACAGCCGACCGCGGCCTTCGGGACCATCGCCCGGACCGGGGGACACCTGTGGGCGTCGGAACTCATCGCCACGGGGGGGCTGGTCGTGGTGATCCTCGGGCTCGTCACCGCCGGTCGCGACGACACCGTTGCGCCCGCCGTCGGGGCCTGGGTCGGCGGCGCGATCTTCTTCACCTCCTCGATGAGCTTTGCCAACCCGGCCGAGTCGATCGCCCGCATGTTCACCGACACCTGGACCGGGATCGTCCCGGCCCACGTCCCCGCCTACGTGGCCGCCCAGTTCGTCGGCGCCGTCCTCGCCATCTGGCTGACGACCTGGCTGTATCGCCCCACGCCCGACCGCAATCCCGTCGGGAACCTCGCCCCGACCCCGCCGACCCAGGAGCCACAACATGGTCACGTTGGACCTCGCCGCACGCAACCGACTCAAGACGACCGCCACCATCCTCAACCGCGAGTTCAAAGGCATCTTCGCCACTGAGATCATCGAGCGCTTCCTGGTCGAATCGATCGACCGGCTCTCCGCAGATGCCGCCTACACCGGCTTCATCCCACTCCAGGCGGAACGCTTCGCCCGCGAACGCCTCCGCGCACTCGCCAAGATCGAAGGAACCATCATGACCGACACCCCCACCGTGATCTTCCTGTGCGTGCACAACGCCGGCCGGTCCCAGATGGCCATGGGCTGGATGCAACACCTCGCCGGTGACCTCATCGAGGTGATGTCGGGCGGCTCCGACCCCGGCAGCCAGGTCAACCCGTCCGCCGTCGCGGCCATGGCCGAAGTGGGCATCGACATCACGTCGAGCTACCCCAAGCCCTGGACCGACGAAACCCTCGGCGCGGCCGACGTCATCGTGACCATGGGGTGCGGTGACGCCTGCCCTGTCATCCCCGGCACGCGCTACCTCGACTGGGAGCTCGACGACCCGGCCGGCAAGGACATCGCCCAGGTCCGCCCCGTGCGCGACGAAATCGAACAGCGCGTGCGTCGGTTGATGGGCGAACTCGACGTCGAACCGGTGCGCTAAAAGGACCTGGCCGATCTGGGCGAGGGTGAGACCGCTGGCCTGGGCTGCCTTGATGAAGCCGAGGCGATCGATGACGGCAGGGTTGTAGTCGCGGTAACCGCCGGTGGTGCGGTCCGGCGCGGACAGGAGGCCTTGCCGTTCGTAGAAGCGCAGGGTCTGACGGTCAGACCGGTCCGGGTGGCAACATCGCCGATCAGCACGCAAGCTCCCCTTGACCCTCCACCACAATGGAAGGTTTACGGTAGCCGCATCGAACTGGAGAGGCCCAGATGCGGGACGTGACGTTGCTGTACTTCGACGGGTGCCCGTTGTGGGACACCACCGCCCGCCGTCTGGACGAGTTGGCGTCGGAGTTGGACCTGCAGGTCCGTCGGGTCCGGGTGGTCACCGACGACGATGTCCGACGGTGGAGCTTTCGGGGGTCACCGACGGTGGTGGTCGACGGTCGAGACCTGTTCGCTGGCGGGGACGAACCCGTCGGGATGGCCTGTCGGATCTATCAGACTCCGGACGGCGCGGCAGGGTCGCCCACCATCGACCAGCTGCGGGGGGTGCTGTCGTGAAGAACGACACGACCGCGTTGTGGGCGGCCGTCGGCGTCGCGGTCTGTTGTGGTGCGGCAGGTTGGCTGGCCGCTGCAGGGCTCATCGCTGCCGGTGGAGGTCTGCTGGGCAGTCCCGAACTGACCGTTGGCACCGTAGTCCTCGCCGTCGGCGGGGTCTGGCGGGCCGGCGTGGCGCTGCGACATCGACGACACGTAGGTACTCGACACGCAAGCACTCGACGTGAGGCCGACGCATGACGGCAACCCGGTTCGACACCCTGGTGATCGGTGGGGGCATGTCTGGCCTGCCGTTGGCGCTGCGTGCAGCGCGGCACGGCCGGACCGCGTTTGTGGAACGAGAACTGCTCGGGGGGACCTGCCTGAATCGTGGGTGCATCCCGACCAAGACCATGATCGCATCCGCCACAGTGGCCCACCAGGTGTCCCGCGCAGCAGACTTCGGTGTCCACAGCGACGGGTTGCGGGTCGACCTTGGGCAGGTCGTGGACCGCAAGGACGACGTGGTCGAGTCGATCCGTGCCGGTTCCTACCGTGCGGTGGACGCCAACAGCGACCTGGACCTGATCGTCGGTCATGGCCGGTTCACCGGCCAACATCGGCTCGAGGTGCATGGCCGCACGATCGAGGCCGACCGGATCTTTGTCAACACGGGCACCCGCGACCACGTCCCGCAGGTCGACGGGCTCGACCGGACGCCTCACCTCACCTCCCGCACGATCCTGGACCTCCGCGAACTGCCCGAGCATCTGGTCGTGGTCGGGGGCGGATTCGTCGGGGTCGAGTTCGCCCAGATGTTTCGACGGTTCGGCGCCCGCGTGACCGTGGTGCAACGCAGCGACCGGCTCCTGCCCAGCGAGGACCCGGCGCTGTCAGCGGTCATCGCGGCGGCCTTCCGTGACGAGGGCATCGACGTCGTCATGTCCACCTCCTGTGTGGCCGTGGACGGCCAGGCCGGCGACATCCGGGTCGCCTGTGAAGGTGCGGAGACGACCGAACTCGCCGGCACCCATCTGCTGGTCGCGACCGGCCGCACCCCCAACACCGACGACCTCGGCATCGAGCACTTCGACCTCGAGGTCGACGCCAACGGCTTCGTTCCCGTCAACGATCGCCTGCGCACCGGCGCGGAAGCAGTCTGGGCGTTGGGTGACCTTCGCGGCCACGACATGTTCACCCACACCGCCCGAGACGATGCCGACGTGGTCTCCCGCACCGTGTTCAAACACCAGGAAGCCACCATCACGGACCGGATCGTGCCCCATGCCGTGTTCGTCGACCCCGAGATCGCCTCGGTCGGGCTGACCCGCCAACAGGCGCTGGATGCCGGCCACGACGTCGCGATCGGCACCCAGGCGTTCACCGGCGTCGCCAAGGCAAAGGCCACCGGCGACACCCGCGGACACATCACGTTCGTCACCGACGCGACAACCGACCAGATACTGGGATGCCACATCGCCGGGCCCGACGCCGGCAACCTCATCCACGAAGCCGTCATCGCCATGGCCGCCGGCCTGCCAGCCAGCACCATCGCCGACACCATCCACATCCACCCCACCCTGGCCGAAGGCATCAACGCCGCCGCCGGCGGGGTCCACCGACCCAGCACCGACTAGACAGACCGTCAGGAGTTGTCACGACGGGTTTAGGTGCGATGTTCGATGAGTTCGCAGTAGCAGCCGTTGTCGGCGGCTGGGGGTGTCGGTGCGCGTTGGAGCAGGCTGGTGAGTTCGTCGCGGGCTCGTTGCATGTCGGCGATGCGTTCGCCGAGTTCACGGACGCATGTGTGGGCGACGTCCAGGACGTAGTCGCAGGGGCGTTGTCCGCGGTCACGAAGTGCAAGAATTTCGGCGATCTCGTCCAACTGCAGGTTCAGTTGGGTGGCTCGGCGGGCAAACGCCAGCCGGTCGATGTCTTCGGGGGCGTAGTCGCGGTAGCCGGCGGCGGTGCGGGACGGTGCGGGTAGCAGCCCGATCGATTCGTAGTAGCGGATGGTCTTGGGGTCGACCCCGACCTGGTCGCCGACCTCACCGATGCGCATGGTCTGGCTCCTTCAGTGTCTGTTCGGCGACGTGGCGTTTGATCAGGCCGAGCAGGTTGCCGTCGGAGCGGGTGACCAGCACCCCGTCGACGCCGAGGCGTGGCATCCGTTGTGTCAGCGGCCCCAGTTCGCCGCCCTCGGGCTCATGTCGCACTGGAAGTCGTTGCAGTAGACCACGACTGACCGGTCGGGGTCGGGGCGACGGCGGACCTCGGTGATGTCCAAGCCTTTCAGTGGCAGGTGGATCGCACCGGCCAAGGTGGGCCCATTCATATCCGGCCCGCGCCAACACCTCGACCACCACGGCGTTCTGGGCGACCAGCCGACCCACCTCGTCGCGCCCGATGGAAGCCGGCATCAGCGCTGCCCTCCGGGCCAGGTCAACAACGGCGCGTTGACCACCACCCCTGACCGCCTGGAGGTGACGGTCCCGTCGGACTCGGCGGCCGTGATCTGGTCTCCCGACGCCAGCAGCGTCGCCTGCGATGGGTCGGTCCAGGTGACCTCGACGATCTCGACCAGGGGCGTGTAGCCGTCGTCGCCCGGGACCCGGGTGAACACGTCGGGTTGGTACCCCAACGGCCCGGCTGGCGTGTCGGCCGGGGTGAGCCCGTTTGTGAACACGTACACGGTTCCTCGGGCAGCGTCGGGCAGGTCGGCGAGGCTGGCCACCACGGGTACGGGTGAGCCCATCATGCCTTCGAGCACACCGGCGATCTCGATGTCGGAGACCTCGGTGTGGATGAACGCGATCGGCTCGCCGCGGTAGTAGGCGAACACCGGCGGGATCCGTGGCGCCTCCGGCGACGACATGGCCATGTCGTCGCCGGTCATGTCGCCCATCGACGTGGTGGCGGCGCCGGCGGTCATGTCCGGGCCGCGGTCGAGGCCGTAGGTCCACCAGACCCCCAGGCCGAGGGTCACGACGGCGATGACGACGCCGATCGTGATCCAGGACCGCACCGAGCGGCCGTCCACGTCGGTGTCGAGCCCCCCGCCCTGGTGGGCCAGGTCGGGGCCGTCGTCGGGTGCCGGGCTCTGCCGGCTGGTCGAGTCGTCGGTCATGTGGTGGTCTCCTGGTCGCCAGGGTGGTCGTGGATGTCGAAACCCATCTCGTGCAGCGTCGAGCGGATGTGGCCCTCGAACACCTCCGTGCCGTGGTCCACGGTCACCAGGTCACGGCGGTGGTCGGCGTGGACGGCTCGTACGCCATCAAGCGCACCGAGCCGGTCGGAGATGCGCTGCGCGCAGCTGGCGCAGTGCATGGGCACGTGCAGCCACAACGGGCCGTCGTCGCCACCATCGGGATCGACGGAGGGCGTGGGCACGCGGTCGTCGTGGACGGCGTTGTTGTCGTCGTGGCGGTGGGGTTGCTGCTGCTGGTGGAGTTCTTGGTGCGGGGACCGGCCGGTGGGGCCGCGGAGTTGGGTGAGCGCCCGCCCGCGGAAGGAGTTGGTCAGCACGGCGGTGACCGAGGCGACCATGGCGATCATCGCCCAGACCGGGTGGACCAGCCCGGTGGTGGCGGCCGGCACACCGATGCCGTTGAACGTGAAGGCCAACACCAGGTTCTGCCTGGTGCGCTGATAGGACCGGGCGCCGATGGCGTGGGCGTCCATGACCGCGTCGAGCCGATCGGACATGATCACGATGTCCGCGGACTCGATGGCGATGTCGGTCCCGGCACCGATGGCGAATCCGACGTCGGCCTGGGTCAGGGCCGGCGCGTCGTTGATGCCGTCGCCGACCATCGCGACCCGCTGGCCCTGGTCCTGCAGACGGCGGATCTCGG
>JBBSMS010000139.1:0-8609 GCA_038233055.1 Nitriliruptorales bacterium | reverse complement strand
TCGAGGACTACCTCGAGGTCAACAACGCCGACCCTGTCCCGCTGGTGTGGACCGCCACCGCCGAATCGATCCTCGCCAAGGTCCGACGTGGACGCCAGACCCTCGAAGCAATCACCAACCAAAACTGAGACGGAACACTAGGGTCGATGCTCGCCCCCGAATGGAGAGTCCGATGGACTTCCCGTCGCTCGTCCAGACCACGACCGGACATGAGCCGTACCCGTACCAGTCGCGAATCGCGGCGGACGGTCTCCCGGAACTTCTGCGAGCACCCACCGGCAGCGGCAAGACCGTGGCCGCAGTCCTGCCATGGCTGTATCGCAGGCGCTTCCATCCCGATGCCGAAGTCCGTCGCACGACCCCACGCTGGCTGGTCCTCGCCCAACCCTTCCGGACGCTGGTCGAGCAGGTCGAGGCCGAGGTCGAGCACTGGATCGACCGTCTCGGACTCGACGACATCGGCGTGCACGTGCTGATGGGTGGTCGCGGGGGTGAGAAGGACTGGACCGACACGCCTGACCGTGACGCCGTCATCATCGGCTCCGTGGACATGCTGCTCTCGCGCGCGATGAACCGGGGGTACGCGGCCAACCGTTTCCATTGGCCAGTCGACTTCGGGATGTTCAGCAACGACGTGCAGTGGGTGTTCGACGAGGTGCAACTGCTCGGCCCGGCCCTGCCGACATCCCGACAACTGCAAGCCTTCCGGGACGCGTTCGGGACCATCCGGCCGACTCAGTCGATGTGGATGTCGGCAACGGTGGAGTCCTCGTGGTTGGCCACCGTCGACGCTCCGAACGAACCGACGCCGCTTCAGTTGGCTGACCAGGATCGGCAACACGAGCACCTGGCACGTCGCCTCGAGGCCACTCGCACGGTGAACGAGATCACCGACATCACGACCAAGGATGTCAAGGCCGTTGCAGGCGCCATCCTGGAACGACACCAGCCATCCACACGGACCATCGTCATGGTCAACACCGTGACTCGTGCACAGGGGATCGCCAAGGCCTTGCGTCGTGTCGCCGAGGCCGACGTCGCGTTGATCCACTCACGGTTTCGTCCGCAGGACCGAAGCCGTGCCACGGAGCTGGCGCTCGACAACGACCTCCCGCCCGAGGGGAGGATCGTCGTGGCCACCCAGACATTGGAGGCAGGAGTCGACGTGACGTCGACGACGATGATCACGGATGCCGCGCCATGGACCTCGATCGTCCAGCGCGCTGGCCGTTGCAACCGCGACGGCTCCGCGTCGGACGCCCACCTGTGGTGGATGGAGCCTCCGTCGGCGGCGCCCTACGACGACGAGGTCGTGGCCGCGACGATGTCGACACTGCGTGAACTGGAGGGGATCGCCGTCACCGGAACCGAGTTGGCCGATGCCCGGAGCGACCCACCCGAGCACCATCCGGTCCTTCGTCGACGGGACCTGCTGGACCTCTTCGACACGACCCCCAGTCTCGGCGGGGAAGACATTGACGTGGCGCCATACATCCGCGACGGCGATGATCGCGACGTCTTCGTCTTCTGGCGCGACATCGAGGACGACCTCCAGGCACAACCGCCGGCCGACGACGCCGAACTCTGCCGGGTGAGCATCGGGGAGGCGCGGAAGTGGGTCGCCAATCGAGCGCCCGAAACGCGCATCTGGCGACGAGATCCGGAAGCATCACGCTGGGCCGTGGTGAACCAGCGTGACCTGCGTCCGGCGATGGTGCTCATGGCTCCGGCGACGGCCGGCGGCTACACCACCGACGGCGGGTGGGCTCGCGCGTCCAGACAGCGTGTCACGACGCTGACGACACCAGATCCCGGGTCGCTCGACTTCAGTGCGGCCACGGACCAAGACGTTGGCAGCGATCCTCTGTCATCCGGCGAGGGATGGGTTCGACTCGCCGTGCACCTGGCTGACACGGAGCGGGCAGCACAGGACCTGCTCGGACGCCTCGGCCCTGAACTCGACGATGCGTTTCGGACGGCAGTCGTGGAGGCCGCGCGCCTCCACGACATCGGCAAGTGCCATCCCTCCTTCCAGGCCATGCTCCATCGCTCGGCGGGACCCGACGAGGATCCCGACCAGGACGTGTTGTGGGCCAAGTCCTCACGCGCCCGGAGGGGGCGTCACGACCGGGATCGCAGGCATCACCGACACGAGTTGGTGGGCCTCCTCCAACTCTCCACCGACGAGGGTCGAGCCCTGATCTCCGGGGATGTGGACCTGGTGCGGCATCTCGTCGCAGCACACCATGGTCGCATCCGAGGTGGTATCCGCCCGCTGCTGCACGACCAGCCCGTGGACGGCAGGATGATGGCGCTGGGCGTGCTGGATGGCGACGACGTCCCGGACGTCGACCTGGCCGCAGGCAGCCACCTGACTCGACAACACCTCGACCTGCAGCCGATGGTCCGACTCGGACCGGGCAACTGGGGCCACGTCGTCGACGGATTGCTCCGGTGCGGCGACCTCGGGCCGTTCCGCCTGGCCTGGCTCGAAGCAGTGGTCCGCTTGGCCGACTGGGAGGCGTCGCGTCATCCATCCGTGGTCGAACGCCAACCAGCCAGTGCGACCGTGGCATGACCGACCTCCTGCTCTCCGCGGCCACACCCGAGCCCCTGTCGGCCTACCTGACGGGTCTGGGCGTCATCCGATCCCTCGCAGAACACGGCCACCGGGATGCGACAGCGGCCTGGAGCGATCGTGGCCTGGTCCTGCACACAGCTCTGGACCGCGACGCGCTCGTCGCCTTCTTCCTCGACACCTACACGCCCACACCGATGGTCTCACCCTGGAACAAGGGAGCCGGGTTCCGGGGCAACGGGAAGTCCCCGGCCGCCGAGGACCTGGTTCGCCGGGCCATGGGCGGCTCGAATCCGCGTCTGGCCGACCTCCGCGAGGCCATGGTCGTCGCCACGCGACTGAACGCCGATCTCCCCGATGACAAGGACTACGTCAAGGCCAAGGACGACCTCATCTCGCGGGCACGGTCGCAGATGCCCGACCGGGCACTGGCATGGATCGACGCATCCGTCACGTTGACCGCCGACGGCCCCGTGTACCCACACATCCTGGGAACGGGCGGGAACCTCGGACGGCTCGACCTGTCGGCCAATGTCCTCGCCCACCTCGACCGGATCATCGGGTTCGACGACCACGTCGACGTCGAGCGCAGTCGGTCATGGCTCGTCGACACCCTGTTCGGCGGGGGATCGCCGCGTATTCGCGGCGCCTCCGTGGGACAGTTCGAGCCTGGCATGGCCGGTGGCACCAACGCGTCGAGCAGTGGTGACGGCACCAGCCTCGCGAACCCCTGGGGATTCGTGCTGGCCCTCGAAGGGTCGCTGCTGTTCGCGAGCGGCATCGCCCGTCGCCTGGGGGGACACGGCAACAACGTCGCGGCCATGCCGTTCACCGTCCGTCCCGAGGCTGCAGGGGCGGCACACCTCAGTGCCCAGGAGAACGCCAAGGGCGAGTTGTGGTTGCCGCTGTGGGACATGCCGGCAACCTATGACCAACTCCGGACGATGTTCGCGGAAGGACGAATTCGCTGGCAGGGTCGGACAGCGACGCGGGGTCTTGACGCCGCCCGGGCCGTGGCATCGCTGGGCGCCGACCGAGGGGTCCACGCGTTCACACGCACCGCCATCCTGGAACGCCTGGGACAGAACCCGCTCGCGATCCCGATCGGGCGCATCCGGGTAAGCGATCGGAAGGCCCCAGCCCTGACCGGGGCCCTGGATCCGTGGATCCGGCGAGCCCAGCGGGTTGCCAATCCGCCCACGTCGCTGTCCCAGCGACTTCGTGACATCGATGGGGCGCTCGCCCAGTCGTCGGTGTCCGACAAGGCCACGACCCCACACGTCCTGCGACGCCTGCTGGTGGCGGCACATCACCTGGAGGCCGTGCTCGCCGCGAACCGAGACCCCGCGGGTGTCGGCCCAGCTCCCGCGCTCGAACGGCCCACATGGCTGCCCCTACTGGATGACAACTCACCCGAGTTCCGACTGGCAGCGGCCCTGACCTCGGCGCGCGACCGAGAGCCTCGCATCCCGCGGAACCGGCAGGGGACATCCCCCGGCCGGTGGCGACCGTCGACCATCGAATACCTGCGGCCCATTGCCACCGACCTGCGCTGGCCACGCTGGGACCTGGGCCCGCGGGTCGAACTCGATCTCACCCACCACCTGGTCGAGAACTTGGCGGCCATCCACGCATCGCATGCGCTGGTACCCACCCGGGACGACACCACCGGGACTTGGCCCGGCTTCGACGAGATGGCGTGGGTACGTCATGGTGACGTCGAGACCCTCCTGGGTGGACTGCTGGACATGGCCTTGCTCGCCGACCACGTGCTGGCAACGTCCCTGCTCGTCCGCGGAGTCGCACCAGCACGAGCCGGCGATGGTTCCCACCACCTGCCGGCGCCGCCCCATCCAGCCTGGAGGATCATCTCCAGCGTGCTCCAGTGGGATCCACCGGCGGACCGAGGTCGGGATCGTTCCGAACACACGGTCGCACACGGATTCGACGCCCCCTTGCCCGATGCCGCCTGGGTCCCCGCGCTCGCCAGGGGCGACGTGCAGCGCGTGGTGAGGCGGGCGTTGGTGCAACTGTCGCGGACGCCGGACCGCACTGACCCGCGTCACGACCCCGCCAACGTGGCCCGCGGCGCCGACGGAAAGTCGGTGGCTGCTGCGCTCCTCTTCCACACCACACCGAGCTCCCGAAATCGCGTCCGGGACGCGATCGCCCCGCCCACCGATGACCGCAAGCCAACCACTCCCGTACCAGCCACCGAAGGAACACACGCATGAGCACCCGCGAACTGTTCACCATCCGTCTCGCACCCGCCATCGGCCACCGGTTCCAACCAACGGGCTTCCCCAACCTCGGCGCGGCCACGTTCGATGTCCCCACCAACGATGGCTGGGAGACGTGGCTCCGCGTGGAGTCCGAGCAGTCGATGGCCAACCGGCTCGAAGCCACGCTCTGGGACGAACCCGATCAATCCCCGGAGACGGTCGTCGCACGTCTCCCGCACGTGAACGTGATCGACAAGGACGGCGCGTGGCTCACGTCCAGCCGGTTGGAGGCCCACCGACTGGCGTCGGCCTACATCCGCCATTCAACGGACGCCGACGGCAACAAGGGTCCCGACATCATCAACAACGCCCTCGGGTCGGAGGGTGACCGCGCCCGGTCACCCCACGAATTCGCGGAAGGCCTGTTCCGGCTCGACCCGATGACGCTGGTGCACGGGGTCTTCCTCGCCCAGAAGGAGTTCAAGGGCAACCCGAAGGTCTGCCGCGCCATCACGGCCTTCATCGAGGCACGCGACGTGCGCGAGGCTCACGGCGGTGGCGTCAAGAAGGACTCCGTCCACATCGGCGCCGATTCCAAGGCGGGCCGTGGCGCCGCTGACGGGTACGGCATGATCCCGTTCGACCGCCTCGAGTGGACCGCTCGGGAGATCCTGCTCTGCGTGGACCTGGACCTGGCCCAAATCGCGAGCTATGGCCTGCCGGAGACCGCGACCATGCTGCTGGCCGACATCGCCCGCCTCCAGTTGCGACGCCTTCTGGACGGTGGGCTCCGGCTTCGAACGGCCTGCGACCTGGTCGTGCAGGATGACGAGATCGTCGCCCACGACGGCACCCAGTTGCCAACCCGTGAGGAACTCGAGCAGCGCGTCTCGGCCGCGATCGATGACGTTGGCGACCTGCTGGCCGATCCCCTCACGGTGACTTGGACGAAGGGCAAGTGACCCGATGTCGCTGACACTCACGATCACGCTGCCCTTCGGGCGCTACGCCGCCACACCTTGGGGCAAGCACGTCAACGAGGGCGCCGTCGAATGGCCGCCCTCGCCCTGGAGGATCGTGCGCGCGCTCACCTCGTCGTGGCACAACCACCACCGGGGACTGGCGGAGTCGCCGGTGCTTGACGCCCTCGGCCTGCTGTGTGGGGCGCCGCGATACCACCTCCCGCCGAGCGGGAATGGTGTGACGCGCCACTACATGCCGGCGTCGGATCACACGTCCGGGCACGCCATCTCGACGGACCTGGTCCTGCATGCCTTCCGTGCCACCGCCCCGGACGCCTCGCTGCATGTCGAGTGGCCGGTCCAGCCCACGGATGGGCAACTCGACATCCTGGGGCAACTGGCGTCGACCGTCAGCTATCTCGGCCGAGCGGAGAGTCGAGTCGTCTTGGCCGTGTCGGTGACGACGCCGCCAATCGAGACCGGGCTCGAGCCGGTGCCTGCCGGGACGTTGACGTCGTCGGGCACGATCCGACTGCTCGTCCCCGACAAGCCGCTCGACCTTGACTCCGTGCACCAGCGCAGCGCGGATCTCCGGCGGCTGGGGCGATCCGATCCCCCGGCAACGACCTGGGTCGACTACCCCGTCATCGAGACGATCCCCGTCCGGCGGGTGGACCGTCCCAGTCCGACGATCACGGTCATGCAGTTCGCCATCGTCGGTCGTGGCCGACCCGGGATCGTCGAAGCCGCCCTCCTGGCCGACACGGCCAAGCGCGCCATCACCTCGCGAAGCAAGGATCGCGCGACACTCCACGGGCATGGAGAGAACGGCGGGAAGCGCCGCGACGGCCACCGCCACGCCCACTACCTCGTGCGCAACGATCGCAGTGGTGCCCGGGCCGACACGCTGATCGTCTGGGCACCGGAAGGCATCCCGACCGCCAGCGTGGCGGACCTCGCCGACCTCAACCGCCTGTTCGTTCCCGAGCACCTGCGCAAACGACTGGGCGCCAGCATCGACCTCGCCCTGGAGATCGTCGGGACCGAGGAGCAACTGGATCCCGCCCTCACGTCCGAGTCTCGGACGTGGACAACCGTGACTCCCTTCACGACCAGGCGGCATCGCAAGCGCCGCCAGAGCCGTGACGACTTCCTGCAGGACGCGATCCGCAGGGACCTCCGTCACCGGCAACTCCCGTCCCGTCCCGACGAAGTGGAGGTCGAGACAAGCGATGCCCCCGCGTCAGGCTCGCCCAGCCAATCTGCCTCACGCTTCTATCGCAGCCGCCGGCTCGGGCGCGACCAGCAACACGACGGCACCCACGTCCGCCTGACCTTCACGGAACCGTTCACGCCGCAGGGCCTGCTCGCGCTGGGATCCCTGAGCCACTTCGGCCTCGGGCTCTTCGTAGGTGATGAGCGGTGAGCACGGATCCACTCCCGGACCTGCTGCCCGTGCGGATGCTCAACGAGTACACGTACTGCCCGCGGCTGTTCCACCTGGAGTGGGTGCAAGCACAGTTCGCGCACAACGCCGACACCACCGAGGGCGCCTTCCACCACCGTCGGGTCGATCAACCCAAGGGACCGGTACCGGCACCAGACGATGGCGAGATCCGACGGGCGCAGTCGGTGACGGTCTCGTCCGAACGCCTCGGACTGATCGCCAAGATCGACCTGCTGGAAGGCGACGACGGCAAGGTCCGGCCCGTCGACACCAAGCGAGGCCACCCGCCGGACACCCCGCATCGCGCGTGGGAGCCCGAGCGCGTCCAGGTCTGTGCCCAGGGCCTCGTCCTGCGCGATGCGGGCTACGTCTGCGACGAAGGCGTCCTGTACTTCGCCGGCGCCCGAACGCGAATTCCGGTGCGCTTCGACGACGACCTCGTTGGACGCACGCTCGAACTGGTCGATGAGGCCCGACAGGTGGCGGCCATCGGCGACCCGCCTGCACCGTTGTTGGACTCGCCCAAGTGTCCACGCTGTTCGTTGGTGGGGATCTGCCTGCCCGACGAGGTCAACACCCTCCGCGAACGCCAGGAACGACCACGTCGGCTCCTTGCGAGGGTGTCGGAGGCCCGCCCGCTCTACGTCACCGAGCAAGGGGCGCGCGTCGGTCACCGCAAGGGCCGTGTCACGGTCAAGAAGGCCAAGCAGGAACTTGCATCCGCCCGGATGATCGACGTCTCCCAGGTGGTGGTCTGGGGCAACGTCCAGGTCTCCACCCAGGCCCTTCGCGCGTTCTTCGCGGCCGAAGTGCCGGTCTGCTACCTCAGCTACGGCGGCTGGTTCTCGGGGATGGCGACCGGCCTGCCGGGCAAGAACGTGGAACTTCGCCGTCGACAACACCTGGTGGCGGCACGAGGCGGATTGGAGATTTCGCGCGCCATCGTCGCCGGCAAGATCGCGAACGCACGGGTACTCCTGCGTCGCAACGCCCGGTCCGACATCTCCGACGTGGTAGAGCGTCTCGCCAGCCTCCGCGACCAGGCCACGGAGGCCATCAGCGTCGCATCGCTGCTGGGCATCGAGGGCGCCGCTGCCCGTGACTACTTCCAGTCGTTCGCCGCGATGCTCACTGGCGATCCTGGTGGACCGTTCGACTTCGAGGGACGAAACCGACGACCGCCCCGGGACCCGGTGAACGCACTGTTGTCATTCGTGTACGGGCTGATTGCCAAGGACCTGACGGTGGCCTGCCATGCCGTCGGCTTCGACCCCTACCTCGGCTTTTACCACCGACCCAGGTTCGGGCGGCCTGCGCTGGCGTTGGATCTCGCCGAGGAGTTCCGTCACCTGGTCGGCGACTCCGTGGTCCTGCAGGTCGTCAACAACGGCGAGGTCACG
>JBBSMS010000138.1:0-8618 GCA_038233055.1 Nitriliruptorales bacterium | reverse complement strand
TCCCGGCCACCCACATCGATGCCGGGAGCCCCGTCATTAGCCTCCCCCATCACCCGCCCGACCGACCACGCCACGACGGCGATCCTGAGGGTCTTCGATGAAGTTGTTGCACACGTCCGACTGGCACGTCGGCCGGGGCATCCGTGGCCGCTCGCGGGCCGACGAGCACCGGGCGGTCCTGGCCGAGATCGCCGAGATCGCGGCCGACGAACGCGTCGACCTGGTGATCGTCGCCGGGGACCTGTTCGACACGGCATCCCCGACGCCGATCGCCGAACAGATCGTCTACCAGGCCCTGCGCGACCTCGCGGCCACCGGGGCCGAGGTGGTCGTGATCGCGGGCAACCACGACAACCCGCGTCGCTGGCAGGCCATCCATCGACTGCTCGACGGCACCAACGTCCACATCGTCGGTGACGTCCGCGGCCCGGACGACGGCGGCGTGCTGACCTTCGACGCCCTGGCCACGCGGGTGGCGGTGCTGCCGTTCGTGTCGAGGCGGGGGATCGTCCGCAGCCAACACCTGATGGAGCGGCGGGCCGACGAGCACGAGGTCCGCTACGCCGAGCGCGTCCGCCAGATGGTCGCGACGCTCACGGCCGGGTTCGACGACACGATGGTCAACGTGTTCACCACCCACCTCACGGTGGCCGACGGCGCCCCGGTGCTGGGCGGTGGGGAACGGGCTGCCCACATCTTCGACTACCTGGTGTCGCCGGCGATCTTCCCGCCGTCGTGCACCTACGTCGCGCTCGGCCACCTCCACCAGCCCCACGAACTGGCCGCCCCGGCCCCCACCTGGTACTCCGGGTCGCCCCTGCACCTGGACTTCGGCGAGGTCGAGCGCGAGCACAAGGCCGTGATCCTGGTCGAGGCCGTACCGGGCCTTCCCGCCACGGTCCGCCCCGTCCCCTTGCAGGAAGGGCGACCGCTGCGCACGGTCCGCGGCCGGGTCGCCGACCTCGAGGCCCGGCGCGAGGAACTCGCTGACGCCCACGTCCGCCTGGTCGTCACCGACGGTGCCCGTGCGGGCCTGGCCGACGAGGTCCGTGAGGCCTTCCCCAACGTGGTCGACGTCCGGGTCGAACGCGAGGTCGACGACGACGACGACCAGGCCGAGACGTGGGACCTCAAGGACTTCCATCGCTCCCCCACCGACCTGTTCGCGATGTACCTGGACGAGACCGACCAGCACGACCAAGACGTGCTGGCGCTGTTCGATGACCTCTGGGAGGCCAGCCTTGCGCCCGACCAGGCTTGACCTCGAGGGCTTCGCGTCGTTCCGACAGCCGACCACCCTGGACTTCGACGACGCCGACCTGTTCGTCCTGTCCGGCCCGACCGGCAGTGGGAAGTCGAGCCTCATCGATGCCATGACCTTTGCCCTCTTCGGGATCGTGGCGCGTTACGGCGACAAGCGCCTTGTCGCCCCGGTGATCTCCAACGGGCGCAACGAGGCACGGGTCCGACTGCTGTTCCGCGTCGGCGACGTCGGCTACACCGCCGTGCGGGTCGTGCGCCGCACCGCGAACGGGGCGTCCACCAAGGAGGCCAGGCTGGAGCGCTGGCGCGGGGACGACCCGGACGACGCGGTGGTGCTGGCGGCCACCGCGGACGAACTGACCGAGGCTGTCGAGTCAATCCTCGGGCTGGGCTACGAGCACTTCACGACCACCGTGGTGCTGCCGCAGGGCGCGTTCCAGCGCTTCCTGCACGCCAAGAGTTCCGAACGCCAGGGACTGCTGGTCAAGCTGCTCGACCTCGAGGTGTTCGGCAACATCGGCAAGGCCGCCCGCACGCGCGCCTCGACCCTGGACGCCCAGGCCAGCCTGCTTGCCCAGCAACTGGACGCGGCCGCGGCCGACGTCACCGTCCAGGCGATCACCGACGCCGCCGACCGGGTCGAGGCGTTGGCCGCGGCCGTGGCCACCATCGACGCCGCCCGGCCGGAACTCGACGAGATCCTGGACGAGGGTCGCGACATGGCCCGGCGGGTGCAGGATCTGACCGCCCAGCGCGACGCGCTCGCGGCGGTCGAGGCCCCCGCCGACCTGGAGGAACTGGCCGGACGGCTCACGGAGGCCACGGAGGCGGCCGAGGCCGCCGTCGCCGTCCAGGCCGAAGCCCGGACACAGCGTCGCGACCTGGACGAGGCCGTCGACGACCTGCCGTCGGCCGACGCCGTCGTCGCCCAGCGCAGCCGTGTCGATCGACGGACCGCCCTGCGCGAGGAGTCCACCGCAGCAGCCGAGGAGGTCCGCGCGGCAGCCGAGGCCGTGACCGCCGCCACCGCCACGGTCGAGTCGGCCCAGGAGGTGGTCAACCGTGCCGGGGCCGACCTCGAACGTGCCCGCGAGGCGAACCTGGTGGCGGCGTTGGCGTCCGACCTCCAGCCGGGTGACCCGTGTCCGGTGTGCCGACGACCGCTGGCCGACGAGGTCGTGGGCCACGACGAGGTCCTGGACCACGCGCGCGCCGCGGTCCGCCAGGCCGAGACCGGCCTGGCCGAGGCCCGGAAGGCCGCCGCCGCGGCCGCGGACCGGGCCAGCCGCGGCCAGGAACGCCAGCGCCAGGTGGCCGCCCAGGTCGCCCGGTTGGGCGAGGACCTCGCCGCGGTCGACCTCTCGGGCGTCCCCGAGGAACTGGCGGCGCTGGCCGAGCGCGTCGGCGAGGCCGCCGAGCGTCGGCGCGTCGCCCGAACGGTCGAGGCCGAGGCCGACAAGGCCGTGACGAGTGCACAACGGGACGTGCAGGCGGCCCGACAGGGGTTGGAGTCCGCGCGCACCGCGTTGGACACGACCCGTGACCGGCTGTCGGCCCTGCAGCCCCCGTCGTTGGACCGCGACGACCCCGCAGCCTCGTGGGCGGCCCTGCTGGACTGGGTCGCGCAACAACGGCCCGCCGCGGCCGAGCGGTTGGCCACCGCCGAACAGGCCACCGCCGCCGCGCGCGAGACCTACGGCCAGCGGATGGCCGCGCTGCGCGAGGAACTGGGCGACCAGCCGGTCGACACGGCCGGCCTGAACATGGCCGGACCGTTGCGAGACGCCTTCGTCGACGCCCATGCCACGGCCCGCGGCCGCCACCAGCGGTTGGTGCAACTCCGCGACGACAACCGAAAGCGGCAACAGGAGTTGGTCGACGTGCGCCGCCAGGGCGCTGTCGCGACCGAACTGGGCCGGTTGCTGGCCCGCAACAACTTCGAGCAGTGGCTGCTGGCGCGGGCCGTCAATCGCCTGGTGGCCGGGGCGAGCCAACACCTGCGGGTCCTCACCCGCGACGCCTACACGCTGCGGTTGGAGCCCGACGGCAGCTTCGGCATCGTCGACCACGCCAACGGTGGCGAGGTCCGGTCGGCACGCACGCTGTCCGGCGGCGAGACCTTCCTGGCCTCGTTGAGCCTGGCGTTGGCGCTGTCCGACCACGTCGCGGACTTCGCCGCCGAGGGCGCAGCCCGGTTGGAGTCGCTGTTCATCGACGAGGGCTTCGGGACCCTGGACCCGGGCACCGTCGACGTGGTCCGCACGGCCCTGGAGGAACTGGGCTCGACCGGGCGCATGGTCGGCGTGGTCACCCACGTCCAGGCCCTGGCCGAGCAGCTCCCGGTCCAGTTCCACGTCCGCAAGGAATCCCAGTCGTCCGTCGTCGAACGCGTCGACACGTGAACCACAGCGATCAGGCTCTCGTCACCTCTGTCGGCATTCGGGTGGTCGCCATTCACCCGAGCATCGACCACCCCGGAACGACGGAATCACCGTCGGCCGCCCGCCGGCGCGAAACCTGCGAGAGCCACGGGATCTCCGACGTCGCCTCGCCCTCGACCCCATGCCTCCACCCCAGCGATGTGAGTTGGGCGCCCCGATGTGACTTGGCTCCGCCATGGACGCGGAAGTCCCATCGGGATGCGGTTGTCACATCACGATTGGCCCATCGGAGAGCCGCTGATCTACCACTATCCGTTGCATTGGCAGCTCGGGGTCAACGCTGTGACAGGGCCGCGTTGTTCAGCGCGTCCTGCGGCGCTTGCGCCACTCCGACAACGTCCTGATCAGCCTCACCCACCCATGTGGGATCGCCACCGCCATACAGCGAATGCGTTCCCTGGAAGTCAGCATTGGGATCCGAGTGCCCTCGTTCATACTCGGCATTCCCCTGGCCGGGTAGGCGCTTCTCCGGACCTGCCACGCCAAGCTCCACGTCGGTTGTACGAGCAGTGAACACCCTGCGACCTTGCGGCACAACCGACCTCGTCGCGGTGACGACCCCTGGCGCCCACACGGCTGCGACCTCGCGCGCTACCTCCACGACCTCGCCGCGGCTCATCCGCGCCTGGAGGCCACCAACGACCCCGACCTGATGATCGCCGCCTTCCGCTAGATCCCGGACCACCCCGGCTGGTCGCCGGAGAAGGTCGACGACCTCAACCAACGGATCATGGAGCGCCTCCAGTACTCCGGCACGGTCTGTCCCTCCAACGCGCTCGTGGACGGCCGCTTCGTCCTGCGCGCGTGCATCGTCAACTTCCGCACCGAGGCCGCCCACGTCGAGGCCCTCGTCGACGAAGCGGTGGCCGGCGACGACCTCCACGGGCTGAGTCGGCTCCCAGCCCGAGCGAGCCTCGGTATGCGTCGCTCGTCCCGCAGACGGCACCGCGGACCCACACGCGGTCGGCGGGAACCCACGTGTGCGTCGCCTGTCCCGGATGTGGAACCACGGACGCACCCTGGGTCCGCGAAGCCCAACGCGTGCGTCACTCGTCCCGGATTTGGCACCACGGACGCACGCATGCACGGGGCACGTCGGCGTGCGGCGGGGGACGAGGGGCGGCCGGCAGGTGGGGGGGCTGGGGGGCGGGGATACCGTGCAAGCATGACCACTCCCACCGGTTCCCCGTCCGCGACGACCCCCGGTGCCACCGGCACCGGCCGCATCCCGCCTCCGCCCTCGGACCTGCCCGCCACGCTCGGCGCGCTGCGCGCCAGCGGCTGGGAGGACCGCACCGTCACCCAGGAACTGCGCGCCAACCTGGTCGCCCGCCTGCGCGAGGACCGGCCACTGGTCGCCGACGTCATCGGCTTCGCCGAGTCGGTCCTGCCCGACCTCGAACGGGCGCTGCTGGCCGGCCACGACATCATCCTGCTGGGCGAACGAGGCCAGGCCAAGACCCGGATCGTCCGACGCCTGGTCGAGTTGCTGGACGAGTGGATGCCGGTGGTGGCCGGGTGCGAGTTGCACTCCTCCCCCGACCGACCCCTCACGCCGCACGCCCGCACGCTGCTGGCCGACCACGGCGACGACACCCCCATCGCGTGGGTGCACCGCGAGGAGCGCTTCAACGAGAAGCTTGCCACGCCCGACACCGCCGTCGCCGACCTGATCGGGGACGTCGACCCCATCAAGGTCGCCGAGGGCCGCCACCTGTCGGACGAGGGGACGATCCACTTCGGCCTGCTCCCCCGGACCAATCGTGGGCTGTTCTCGATGAACGAACTGCCCGACCTGCCCGAGCGGATCCAGGTTGCGCTCCTGAACGTGCTGGAGGAACGCGACGTCCAGATCCGCGGCTACCCGGTGCGGCTCGACCTCGACGTGGTGCTGGTCGCGACGGCCAACCCGGACGACTACACCAACCGTGGTCGCATCATCTCGCCGCTCAAGGACCGGTTCGGGTCCCAGGTCCGAACGCACTACCCGCGGACCATCGCCGACGAGGTCGCGATCGTCGCCCAGGAGGCCTCGCCGCCGCCGACCGAGGTCGCGGTGGAGGTGCCGGCCTTCATGGACGAGGTGGTCGCACGCCTGACCCACCAGTTGCGCGAGAGCGACGAGGTCAACCAGCGCTCGGGCGTGTCGGTCCGCTTCACGATCGGTGCGCACGAGACGATGGTCGCCGGGGCCGTCCGCCGGGCGATCCGACTGGGCGAGTCCACCGCAGTGCCGCGCATCGCCGACGTGTGGCCGTTGGTCTCCAGTGCCCAGGGCCGGATTGAGTTCGACACCCTGGACGAGGGGCGCGAGGAGGACATCGTCGCCATGGCGCTGCGCCGGGCGATCCTCGAGACCTGGCGGGACCACCTCACCGGCGTCGACATGCGGTGGCTGCTGGAGCGCTTCGACGACGACGGCATGGAGGTCGTCACCGGTGCGCTGGTGGGTGCCCGCGACCTGCTGGACCAGGTCGTGGGTGACGACACGCGCCCGGATGGCCTGGTGGACGCGATGAGCGCCCTGGGCGTGTCGGCCGAGGATCCGGGTGCGGCTGCGTCCGTGCTCGAGCTGTTGTTGGAAGGGCTGCACCTGGGACGCCGACTCAGCAAGGACGTCGACGGCGACTCGTACTTCACCGCATGAGCGACTGGCCGGACCTGCCTGGCGACGATCCTGCGGACGACTCCGGGTCCGGCACGGCCGATCCGCGGGACGAGACCGGTCCCACCGACGCTCCGGGGCGCGCCGCGCCGGCACCCTTGGCACCCCGTCACCGCTACCACGCCTTCGACGGGCAGGACCCGTTCGCCCACCGGGTGGACGTGCGCGACGTGCTCGACCGGATCGGTGACGACCTCCTGCAGGGATTCACCGGCCGGGAGTCGCTCCAACGGCTGCTGGACGAGGGCTTCGGCGACGTCCGTGGGCTCGACGAGATGCGTCGTCGGCTGGCCCAGCAGCGACGGGACGCCGAACAGACGACGGCGGGCAAGATGCTGGCCGACCTGTCACGCGAACTCGACGCCATCATCGACCTCGAACGGGATGCCCGCAACGACGGCGACGACCCCTTGGCGGCCATGGAACTGGACCTGCTGCCGCCCGACCCGGCCGGCCGCATGTCGGCGCTGTCCGGCCAGGAGTTCCAGTCATCCGAGGCCGGCCAGCGCTTCCAGGACCTCAAGGAGCAACTCACCAAGGACCTGCTAGACGCCCAGATGGCCCAGCTGTCGGCCGGCATCGCCTCGGTGACCCCGGAGGACTTGGCACGCACGCGCGAGATGCTGGCCGACCTCAACGACCTGATCGCGCAGCGGGAGCGCGGCGACGAGCCCGACCTGGCGGCCTTTTACGCCAAGCACGGGGACTTCTTCCCCGAGCAACCCGACACCCTGGACGAACTGCTGGCGTTGCTGGCCGAGCGCATGGCCGCGATGTCGCGGTTGCTGGCGTCACTGCCACCCGAGCAACGTCGCCAGTTGATGGAGTTGCAGCGCCAGGTGCTCGACGACCCCGACCTGCAGTTGCAGATGATGCAGCTCGAGGACGCCCTGCGCGACCTGGTGCCGAACCTGCCCTGGGACAGCGGCGACCTGCGCGGGATGCCGGCCGATGAGTGGGACCCGTTCGCCGACGGCATGGGCAGCCTGTCCGACGCCGTCGACCAGGCCGAGCGGTTGGGCCAACTGGAACAACTGGAGGAGGCCGTCGCGGGCCACCACCCCGGCGCGACGCTGGACGACATCGACGAGGAGGCACTGCGACGCCAGTTGGGCGACGCCGCGGTCGAGGACCTTCGCCGGCTCAAGGAGGTCGAACGGGCGCTGGAGGAGTCCGGCGCGATGCGGACCCGCGGCGGGCAACTCGAACTGACGCCCCGGGGTGCCAGGCTCCTGGGCGAACAGGCCCTGACCGACCTGTTGCAACGGGTGCGGCGCGAGCCCGCCCGACGCAGCGTCGGTGCCGACCCCGAGCCGACCGGCGGCACCCGCCCGTGGGCGTTCGGCGACCACGAGCCGATCGCGACCACCCGCACGATCCACAACGCCGTACTGCGGACCGCCGCGACCGGGTCCGGCGGCCCGATCCGCCTCCAGCCCGACGACATCGAGGTCGAGGAACAGGAGGTGCGACCCCGCACCGCCACCGCACTGCTGCTCGACCTGTCGTGGTCGATGCCGCTGCAAGGACACCTAGTCCCGGCCAAGCGCATGGCATTGGCGTTGCACGCGCTGATCACGGGCAAGCACCGCCAGGACTCCCTGCACCTGGTCGGGTTCTCGGACTACGCCCGACGCTTGCAGCCCGCCGACCTGTCGGCGACCGGGTTCGAACGGGTCTACGGCACGAACATGCACCACGCGTTCCTGCTGGCGCGACGACTCCTGCTCGACGACCCCCGACCGGTCAAGCAGGTGATCATGGTCACCGACGGTGAGCCCACCGCCCACCTCGTACACGGCCGATCGATGTTCAACTGGCCGCCGGTCCCGGAGACCCTGGAGGCCACGTTGCGCGAGGCCACAAGGCTCGCGCGGTCCAACATCTCGCTGGACGTGTTCCTGCTGGAGGACGCCCACGGACTGGTCGCCTTCGCCGAACGCCTCGCCGGGATCACCGGCGGCTCGGTCACCCACATGCAGGGCGAGGCCCTGGGCCGCCGAATCGTCACCGACTACGACCGCTTCCGCGACGCCTGGTGAGGACGCTCGCCCGGCGGTCGTCCGGCCCTCCGCTTGGTTCTCTTCTCGCTGCGCTCACCGAGAATCCGGCTCTTCCGGCATGGGTGTGGGTGGTTAGGTGGGAATGTCCCACGGCAGTTGGAGGTCGATGGGGCCGGCGGAGAGCATCACCAGGGCGAGCGCGGCTTGGGCGGAGTGGAACCCGAAGGCCCGTCGCATGATGAGGCG
>JBBSMS010000137.1:0-8712 GCA_038233055.1 Nitriliruptorales bacterium | reverse complement strand
CGGCTTGGCGTTGAACGCGATGCCCAGCCCCGCCGCGGCCAGCATGTCGAGGTCGTTGGCGCCGTCGCCGATCGCCACGGTCTGGGACAGCGAGATGTCGTTGTCGGCGGCGAAGGCCTCCAGCACACGCGCCTTGCCGGCCCGGTCGACGATCTCGCCCACCAGTCGGCCCGTCAGGAGGCCGTCCTCCACCTCCAACTCGTTCGCGGCGACCCGCTTGACCCCCACCTCGTCGGCCAGTCGCTGCACGATCGCCGTGAACCCACCGGACACCAGCGCCACCTTGAATCCCAGGCGCTTGAGGGTGCGGACGAACGTGCGCGCGCCCGGGGTCAGGTCGACCCGCGCATGGACCCGGTCCAGCACCTCCACCGGCGTGCCGGCGAACAGCGCGACCCGTTCGCGCAGCGACGCGGCGAAGTCCAGCTCCCCGGCCATGGCCCGCTCAGTCACGGCCGCGACCTCCGCATGGCAGCCGACCTCCTCGGCCAACAGGTCGATGACCTCGTTGCGGATCAGGGTCGAGTCGACGTCCATCACGATCAGTCGACTGCCGCGCCGGGCGATGTCGCCGCGTTGGACGGCCACGTCGATCAGGTTGGCCCGGGCCGAGGCCACCAGGTGTCCGCGCATGGCGTCGGGATCGCCGTTGACGACCACGAACTCGAAGGCCCGGACCGGGTAGCGCGCGAGTCGCAGGATCCGGTCGATGTTGCCGTCCGCCGCGGCGATCGCGCGGGTCACGTCGGCCAGTGCCGAGGCGGTCATGCGATCGTGACTGCCCACGACGGTGACCACGGTGCGAGGCAACCCGGCCCGCGACGAGGTCGACTCGACAATCTCGAACTCGAGCTGGACGTCCTCCTGGAAGGCCCAGAACAACGCGTCCTTGAGACTGTCGTCCCCGCCGGACAGGCCGACGAGCACGTCCAGCGTCAGCCGCTCGCGCACGACCACCTGCTCCATGTCGTAGACGTCGACGTCGTGGGCCGACAGCAGTTCCAACAGCCCAGCGGTGATCCCGGGGCGGTCCCGACCCGACACCCGCAGGAGCACCGTCCGGTCGGCCGGTGACTCGCCGATGGGAGTATGGGTGGCATCCGCGTCGAGGCCCGCCGGGGGCACGGGTCCGTCTGGACGGGGATCGGACGTGGCAGTCATGGGAGGGCTCCGGGGTGGTGGTGGCCGCTGCTCGGCCCGGCCGACGGCGACGGGTCGACCACGACCAGTGTGGCGCGTCCACCGGGGTCGACGCGAGTCAGCCCGACAGCACCAGGGCGGTCGCGCCGCCCTCGACCACCACGTCGACCACGGCGCGACCATCGGCACCGGCCTCGCGCAGACGCGACAGCGCCGCCGGGAGATCGCCCAGGTCCACGACTGTGGTCCGGGCCCCGACCGGCGGTGGACCCGGTACCCGGCGGGCGGCCGACAGGCGTGTGACGAGGTCGTCGCGGGAGGCGCTGGCGGTCTCGGCCAGCCATGCCTGGAGGTCGGCCAGGGCGGCGGCCACGGCCGCCCGGTTCCGGTCGAGCAGGTCGGCCCAGAAGGTGGGATCGCTGGCCGCGACCCGGGTGGCATCGCGGAACGACGGGCCGGCCAGCGCCACCACCCCCTCCCCCAGGTCCTGCGCACGTGCCTGCAGGGCCCACGCCACGAGGTGCGGCAGGTGGCTGGTGGTGGCCACGACCGTGTCGTGCAGGTCGGGCGCGATGACGACAGGTCGTGCACCCAGCGACAGCACCAGCGCGACGGTCGCCGCCAACGCGGCCGCGTCGACGCCGTCGTGGGGGGTCAACAGCCAGGGCGCGCCCACGACCAGCCCGCGCTGGGCCGCGGCGAACCCGCGTCGTTCCGTCCCCGCCATGGGATGGCCCCCGACCCACGTCGGCGGCATCGGATCGTCGCCCCACCCCAGCGCCGTCGCGGTCCGCACCGATGCGAGGTCGGTCACGGGCGCCGACCCGTGGGCCACCACGCCCCGCACGGTGTCGACGACCCGGGCCGTGGGGGTCGCGACGACGACGATCTCGCTGGCGGCGACCGCGGCGAGGCCGTCCACCACCTCGATGCCGCGGGCAGCCGCACGCGCCTGCGTCGCCGCGTCCGGGTCGAATCCACGCACGCGCGCACCGGACCCGACAAGGTCCAGGGCCAGCGACCCACCCAGCAGCCCGAGGCCGACGATGCCCACGGTCGACGGCATGCCGCCCGATGGCGGCCCGGCGGTGGCGCTCACGACGGAACCGTCCCGTCGCCGGGTCCGGCCGTCGCCGGCTTGCCCGGGTCGGGGTCCACGCCCGTCCCCTCGGGGGTCCAGCGCGTCACCAGGTGGGCGAGGTCGTCGCGGTCCTGCATGGCCGGGCCGGCCGGCATCCGCCCCGAGACCGCCGACCACGCCCTCTCCCCCGTCGCCAGCGTGCCCAGGTGGGTGACCGTCGACGTGGCCGCCAACAGGTCGGCGACCGCTTCTGCGAACCAGGGCTGGCCCGGTTGACCGTCGACCTCGAGCAGGAACCCGTACATGCCCAGAGACCCGTGCAGCGGCCGCGGCTCGAAGCGACCGACGTTGATGCCGCGCGACGAGAAGGCCGCCAGCATCTCGGTCAGCACCCCCGGCCGGTTGAGGTGCGGCACGACGAAGAACAGCGTCTGCACCGGAACGTCGTCCGGTGGGCGGGGCGCGTCGGTGGTCGGGCGCACGACCACCCACCGCGTGGTGCGTCCGTCCCGAACGACGTCGACTTCGGCGGTCACGACCAGGTCGGCGACATCGAACACCAGCGCGTCCAACGTGGCCACGTCCGTGCCGTCGTGGGAGTCCTCGAACGCCACGACCGCCGCCGAGGCATCGCCTGCCGCCACATGTTCGAGGGCCTCTCGCGCCGTGGCGAACGCCGTCGCCCCGACCGCGGCCTCCGCGCCCAGCAACTGGTCGGCGGCGTCACGGGCATCGTCGGTCGCCGGGGCCAGGCAGACCGTGGTCACGCATGGCCCTCTCGTCGGCAGCGCTGCCGGCGAGGCTAGACCGCGCCGCGGACCCCCGACGCGTGCGTCGCTGGTGGCACATGCGGGACGACGGACGCACACGTCGAGGTCAGCCGTTCGAGCGTGCGTCGCTGGTGCCACATGCGGGACGACCGACGCACACCTCGGGGTCGGCCGTGGCGGCCGTCGCAGGGTGGTGGGTCGTAGGCTCGGTGGGACCGCGACCCGGAGACGGCATGGTCACCCGCAACCCGCGCCTGGACGAGATCGGCGCCTACGCGCTGGAGGAACTGCGCCATCGCGTGGCGGCCCTGCGGGCCGAGGGCGCGCACCTGTACGACTTCTCCATCGGGGACCCCGACGAGCCGACCCCGGCCTTCGTACGCCAGGCGCTGCTGGACGCGGTCGATCCGGTCTCGAACTACCCGACGACGTACGGCCACGCGGACCTGCGGGCCGCCGTCGCGAGCTTCCTCCATCGTCGCCACGGGGTCGACTGGGTCGACCCGGCCACGATGGTCCTGCCGACAGCCGGGTCCAAGGAGGCGATCTTCCACCTCCCGTTTGCGATCCTGGACGCCACGGCCGACAAGCGATCGGTCGTGTGGGGCGATCCCGGCTACCCGGTGTACGAACGCTCGGCCCTGCTGGCGGGGGGCCGGTCCGATCCGGTCGCGTTGCAGGCCGACGACGGCTGGTTGCTGGACCTCGGCGCGCTCGACGACGACCGCCTGGACGCCGCCGCGATCGCGTGGCTGAACTACCCGCACAACCCGACCGGGGCCGAGGCCGACCTCGCCTACTGGCGCGACCAGGTGGCGGTCGCGCGGGAGCACGACATCCTGCTGGCCTCGGACGAGTGCTACCAGGAGATCTGGTTCGGCGATTCACCACCGCCGTCGGTGCTGGAGGCCGTGGACGGCGACCCGACCGGGGTCGTGGCGACCCTGTCGCTGTCGAAGCGGTCGGGCATGACCGGCTACCGCTCGGGTGCGCTGGTCGGCGACCCGGCCGTGGTCCGCACCCAGCGTCTGCTGCGACCGAACTTCGGCACCGCCTCGCAGGACTTCGTCCAGGCCGCGGCGACCGCTGCCTGGGGTGACGACGACCACGTTGCCGAGCGGCGGTCCGCGTTCGGGGCCAAGCGCGCCGTGGTGGACGAGTTCCTCCACGACGTGGGATACGAGATGCTGGACAGCGCGGCCACCTTCTACGTGTGGTTCGCGGCCCCCGACGGCGACGACCTCGGGCATGCCGAGGCACTGCTGGCCGCGGGGGTCGTGGCCTCCCCCGGCCGCTCGTTCGGACCGGCCGGACACGGCTGGCTGCGACTGGCACTGGTCCCCACCGTCGCGGACTGCCGGGCGGCGGTCGCGGGCTGGCGTGCCGGGCTGGACGACGGCCGCATCCCTCGCCCGACCGCGGACTCGCCCTGACCCCGACCAGGACGGCCGACGGGACGTCCGGAGACGCCGCCCCCGAACGGATGCGAACGGCCGGAACCGGTCATGTCAATGCCCGTTGCCGTCGGGGGCCAGCAGGCGCCACGCGGCGGGTCGGAGGGTCCAGGCCGACCTGGTGCGTGGCGGTGGCAGTTCGCCGTCGACGTTCCAGGGGTGTTCCTCCCCCTCGACGACGATCTCGCGCCCACGCCGGCTCAGGACGTCCTCACGGTCGACGTGGTCGCCACGCTGCAGCGCGGCGGCATACCCCATCCGGGCCATCGGCCCCGTGGCCAGCGCGACCATCACGTCGGCCTGGCGGTCGTCGACGGACGCACCCGGGGCGGCGTCGGTCCCGCCGCCCAGTGACGGACCGTTGCCGATGACGACGTGCAACACCGGCTCGTCGGTGACCAGGGGCTCGCCGTCGACCGTCACGGTCAGGGTCCAGCCCGGCTCGGTCGCACCAGCGGCCACCGCGCCCAACGGGTAGGCGGCCGGACCCAGCCCCTCCTTCATGGTCGACGCACGCTCGGACGCCGCAGCCCCGATCCCGATGTTGATCGCGTTGACCCCGATCATCCCGTCCTGGTCGACCAGCAGGTCGAGGCGACGCGGGCTGGCTGCCAGCAACCCGCGGGCCGCCTCCTCGGGCTCCAGCGGCATGCCCAGGCCACGAGCGAGGTCGTTGCCGGTGCCGAGCGGCAACAAGCCCACGACCACGTCGTCGAGCGCCTCGGCCGCGGCCAGCGCCACCACCACCGCGTGCAGGCTCCCGTCCCCGCCGGCGGCCACCAGCACCCGCCCGTCCACGTTCGCAACGACGTCCCGGAGGTCGTCCTGGCTCTCGGTGGCGACGACGTCGACCTGCCAGCCGGCGTCGACCCACACCCCGCGGGCCACGTCCACCGCCTCCTGGTCGTTGCTGCCGGCGGCGGCGTTGCTGACCACCAGCAGGCGCCGGATCTCGTCGACATCGGTCATGGGCTCACCGTCTCGTGGTCGTGGGCGCCGTCGGATTCCTCGTCGAGCAACGCCCGTCCGACCCGGGCGATCCCGACCACCAGCAGGACGCCGACCAGCCCGGCGCCGATCGCGACCGGCAGGTCGGCCGTCACGGGTGCACCCAGTGCGGCTTCACCCACGCCCTCCTGGCCGACCGGCCACGGCCACAGCACCCGCAGCGACCCGGCCATCAGGCCCAGCAGGATCGCGAGCGTGCGGTCGTGATGGCGCTCCAGCGTGGCATCGAGCGCGGTCGAGAACAGCGCCAGGCCGGTCACCGCCCCCGCCCCGAAGGTGGCCAGCACGACCAGGTCGCGTTCGGTCACGGCCGCCAGCACCGGCTCGTACATGCCCAGCAGCAGGAGGATGAACGACCCGGAGATGCCGGGCAGGATCATGGCGCAGATGGCGATGGCGGCCGCCACGAAGAACAATGGCAGCGACGGGTCCGCGATCCGACCGGGCGTGATCCCCAGCACCAGGAAGGTGGCGATCGCCACCCCGATGGCGGCGGTCCGGTCGACCGGGTCCAGCGGCCCGTGGAGTTCGTGGCGGGCCAGCACCACCGAGCCCGCGACCAGGCCCGCGAACAACGCTGACATCGCGACTGGCCGGGTCTCGAGCAGGTGTTCCAACACGCTCGACAGGGCCACGATCGCCGTGCCCATGCCGGCCAGCAGCACCACCACGAAGGCCCAGTCCAGGCGGCGCAGGCGTGCCAGTGCGCCCCGGACGTCGCCCCGCAGCGCCGTGCCCAGCGACGAGGCTCCCTCGGACAGGGTCGCGATCAGGTGGTCGTAGATGCCGAACACCAACGCGATCGTGCCGCCCGACACCCCCGGCACGATCTCGGCCGCGCCCATGAAGGCCCCACCGGCGAGCACCCCGACGAGCCCACGCGTGCGTTCGGCGGCCTCGGTGGTGAGGGAGGTGGACACGGGACGACCTCGCACATGAGGGGACGGGTGGGGCCACGCCGAGCCGGACGGGTCAGGCAGGAAGGCGCTCGCCGGGCGCTGCGGGCCAACGATAGCCCGCACGCGACCAACCGCGACCGTCGCGCCCCGCCCGCGTGGCCCAGCCGTCCAGTGGGCGACAACCGCCCCGCGACCTAGGCTGGCGCGACACCACGACTGAGCGGCCGTGGACATCACGCCACCTGGCTCGACCGCCGTCCCCAAGCCCCGAGGAACCACCCCGTGACCTCCATCACCGACCTCGCCGCCACCATCGAGGCCGCGGCCGCCAGCGACGACGGCTGGCGGTCCGACGAGGCCCGCACCGCCGTGTCCGACACGATCGACCTGCTCGACCGCGGTGAGGTCCGCGTGGCCGAGCCCGGCGACGACGGCGAGTGGGTGGTCAACACTTGGGCGAAGCAGGCGATCCTGCTGCTGTTCCGGCAGGCGGAGATGGCCACCATGGAGGTGGGCCCGTACGAGTACCACGACAAGCTGGCACTCAAGACCGGCTACGCGGCCGCCGGCGTCCGGGTCGTGCCACCGGGGACCGCACGACACGGCGCCCACCTCGAACGCGGCGTCGTTCTCATGCCGGGCTACGTCAACATCGGTGCCTGGGTGGGTGCCGGGACCATGGTCGACACGTGGGCCACGGTGGGTTCCTGCGCCCAGATCGGGCGCAATGTCCACCTGTCCGGCGGGGTCGGCATCGGAGGCGTGCTGGAGCCCGCAGGTGCCACCCCGGTGGTGATCGAGGACGACTGCTTCATCGGCTCGCGCTCCATCGTGGTGGAGGGTGTGCGGGTCGGCGCGGGCGCAGTGGTCGGTGCGAACACGGTGCTCACGATGTCCACTCCGATCATCGACGTGACCGGTGACGAACCGGTCGAGGTCCGCGGCCACGTCCCGCCCGGCGCGGTCGTGATCCCCGGGACCCGCCCCAAGGAGTTCCCGGCCGGGACGTGGCACCTGCCCGCGGCCCTGATCATCGGTCGCCGCACCGAGTCGACCAATGCCAAGACCTCCCTGAACGACACCCTGCGCGAGTTCGCCGTCCAGGTGTGACCCGCCTGACCCGCCGCCTGCACCCGACGGGCGGGCCGACAGGAGCCGCCGTGACCACGCCCGTCCCCCCACCCGACGGCCTCGTGCTCGACGACGAGGTGACCCGCGACCTCGTGGCGCGGCTGCTGGACCACTGCGCGCTGGTGTGCGCGACCGGAGCCGAGGGCCCAATCGCCGACGCCGTGGCCACCCACCACCGAGACCGCGGCGACACCGTCGTCCGGGTCGGCAACTCCCTGGTGGTCACGCCCCGGGCGCGGCCGTCGCCCGACGGGTCACGGCCGCTGGTGCTGCTGGTGGGCCACCTGGACGTGGTGGCGCCGACCCCGGCCGACCGCGACGCCCGCACCGACCGGGTCCAGGGCGTCGACGTGGTGGTGGGCCGTGGCACGTCGGACATGAAGGGCGGCAACATCGTGGCGATGCGGGCCTTCGAACGGGTCGTGGACGGCGACCTGGACACTGACGCCGACGTCGCCCTTGTGCTCTACGCGGCCGAGGAGGGCCCGGCCGACGACAACGAACTGGTGCCGGTGCTCGATCGGGTTTCGTGGCTGGCCGACGCCGACCTCGCCGTGATCCTCGAACCGACCGACGGCGAGATCCAACTGGGGTGCCTGGGCGGCCTGCACGCAACCGTGACCGTGCGCGGTCGCCAGGCCCACTCGGCGCGGCCGTGGCAGGGCCACAACGCCCTGACCGCAGCCGGTGCACTGCTGACCGCCTTCCACGAGCGCGACCCGGTCGAGGTGGAACTGGACGAGGTGGTGTTCCGCGACGTGTGGACGGTGACCCAGGCCCACACCACCAACGGCCGCAACGTCGTTCCGGGTGTCGTGGACCTCAACCTCAACTTCAGGTTCAGCCCAAGCCGTGACCTGGCAACCGCCGAGGAGGAACTGCACTCGACACTGGACGGCCTCGCGGCCGACCTCGGCCTCGACCTGTCGGTGGCAATCACGGACCGCGCCGTCCCGGCCCCACCGCGCGCCGACCGGCCGGTCACGGCCCTGTTCGTCGCGACGGTGGACGCGCCCGTGGCGGCCAAGCAGGCCTGGACGGACGTGGCCCGATTCGGTGAACGGGGCGTCCCGGCCGTCAACTTCGGCCCCGGGCGCACCGACCAGGCCCACCAGCGCGGCGAGTTCGTGGAGGTGTGGCGCCTGCGGGCGGCCAGCGACGCGATCGAGGGATTCCTCGCCACGACCTGAGTCGACCTCGGCGACGCGTCTGCCCGTCAGTCGCCGATG
>JBBSMS010000136.1:0-8806 GCA_038233055.1 Nitriliruptorales bacterium | reverse complement strand
TGGATGACTCCTCAGTTGGGCACGCCGATCCTGGTCGAGGGCCCCGCCGGGTCCGGCGGAACCCTCGGGCGTCCGACGGCGTCTGACGGGCACCCGACGGGAGTGGCGTGGATGGGTGGCCCGAGACGTGGACGTGCAGCGGCAACGGGACTCGCGCTAGCGCTGCTGGTGCTGGCAGGGTGCGCGGGGACCGATGTCGGTCCCGACGCCTCGGGCGCGGCGTCGCCCAGAGCGTCGACACGCCCGGTCCCCACGGGGTCATCGCCCGCCATGGCCACACCGGTCGGCCGGCGAGCACCGGCCGGGGAGGTGGGCGACGCCAAGGCCCTGGTGACGGGTCTCAACCACGTGGGCATGGCCCTGTTCGCGGTTGCCGCCGCTGGGCCCGACGACGACGTGGTGCTGTCACCGCTGTCCATCGGCCTGGCGTTCGGCATGGCGGACGTCGGCGCGACCGGCGCGACCGCCGATGCGCTGGCCGACTTGTTCGACTACCCGGTCGACGGCGAGGCGCGGTGGGCGGCGTTCAACACCCTGGAGCAGGCCGTGACCGATCGTCGCGCCACCACGGTGACCGTCGCCAACCGGGAGTTCCCGGACGTGTCGTTCGTACCCGAGGAGACCTACCAGGAACGACTCGGCCGCTGGTTCGGCACCGCGATCGAACCGCTGCCGCTGCGGGACCAGCCCGACGCGTCCCGCGAGCACATCAACGGGTTCGTGGCCGATCGGACCAACGACCTCATCCCCGAGTTGTTGCCGCAAGGGTTCATCAACCCCAACTCGGTGATGGTCTTGGTCAACGCGCTGTACCTGCGGGCCGACTGGGCGGTCCCGTTCGGCAAGTACGCGACCGAGGACGGGACCTTCACACGACTCGACGACACGCAGGTGAGCGTGCCGTTGATGCGCGACCTCGAGAACCCGGGACCCGCCGTGGCCACCGCCACCTACGCGGCAACGGAGGTCGGCTATGCCGACGACGACCTGTCGATGCTGGTGATCGTGCCGGAACCCGGCCAGTTCGAGGCGGTCCAGGATCGCTTCTCGGACGACCTGGTCGACGAGGTCGACCGGACCGCCACGAGCCAGGCCGTGGAGTTGTGGTTGCCGAGGTTCACCTCCGACACCTCCATCGACCTCGAGGAGTCGTTCGACGAACTCGGCGTGGTCGACGTGTTCGGTGCCGGCGGTCAGTGGGACGGCATTGCCGAGGGCATCGTCCTGGAGTCCGGTGTCCACGCCGCCGACATCTCCGTCGACGAGATCGGAACCGAGGCCGCGGCCGCCACCGCACTGGGCTTCTCCGAAAGTGGGCCGCCGGAACCGGACGTGGTCGTGCGGGCCGACCGGCCGTTCCTGTACCTGGTCCGCCACCTGCCCACCGGAGCCGTCCTGTTCGCCGGTCGGGTCATGGACCCCAGCGCCTGACGCCGACCGGGTGGCGACAACCGGTGCGTCCGCCGATCCCCGTCCTGTCCCGGAGCCATTCAGCCCGGATGGTGTCCGGGTGGAAGGGCCTCGATCTGGCAATGAGGAGGTCGGAGCTGTTCGGCCCGGGTGGTGTCCGGGTGGAAGGGCCTCGAGCTGAGACGTGGGAGGTCGGAGCCGTTCGGCCCGGGCACTGGCCGGGTGGAAGGCCCTCGAGCTGAGAGGTGGGTCGTCTGACGACGGGGTGCGGGCCGGGGGACCGGGGGACCTCGTCGACACCCGTTCGTCCGCGAAACGGGCGACGGACGGCGGTGCGGCCACCGACGTACCCTCGACGCTCCACCTCACCACCGTCCCGAACGACCCCCTCCTCCTTCGTGCCAAGGTCCTCGCGTGTCCTCCTTCGCGTCCTACGACGACGTCCATGATCGACTGGGCGGAGTCGGCTACCTGACCGACGAACCGATCGACACCGTGGTGTGGTTGGCCCAGCAACTGGGCAAGCCGATCCTGGTCGAGGGACCGGCCGGGGTCGGCAAGACCGAGTTGGCCAAGGCGGTCGCCGCCGCCCGCGACGCCGACCTGGTGCGGCTGCAGTGCTACGAGGGCCTGGACGAGGCCAAGGCGCTGTACGAGTGGAACTACAAGAAGCAGTTGCTGCGGATCCAGGCCGGGTCCGCCGACGAGGGCTTCGACGACGTCCACGACGACATCTTCGGCGACGACTACCTGCTGGAACGCCCCTTGCTGCGCGCGCTGCGGGCCGAGCGGGACACCGTCCTGTTGATCGACGAGGTCGACAAGGTCGACTTCGAGTTCGAGGCGCTGCTGCTGGAGATCCTCAGCGACTTCCAGGTCACGATCCCCGAACTGGGCACGGTGACGGGCACCCGTCGTCCGTTCGTGGTGCTGACCTCGAACAACACCCGCGAACTTTCCGAGGCACTGAAGCGGCGCGCCCTGTACCTCCACCTCGACTACCCGTCCGCGGATCGCGAGGCCGCCATCGTGCGGTCCCGCGTGCCCGAGGCCGCCGACGCGCTGGTCGAGCAACTCGTGCGGGTGGTGCGGTCACTCCGGGCGCTGGAACTGCGCAAGGCCCCGTCGTTGTCCGAGACGCTGGACTGGGCCCGCACGCTGGTCGAACTGGGCTTCGAACAGGTCGACGACGCGGCACTGTCGCGCACCCTGAACGTCGCGCTCAAGTACCACCAGGACATGGCCACGGCCACCAAGCACCTGCAGGTGTCACCGCGCCCCGAACTGAACTGAGCCCAAGGGGCAGCGCCGGCCGGGTCGCCGCCACCCCGACCGAACCTCACCCGCCCACCGAACGGGGGACCACCGCGATGCCCACCGGTTCCGATGCTGCCGGCGCCACCGCCACGACGGCGGGTGGCGGTGACGGCCTGTTCGATCGCGTGCTGGCGTTCGTCGGGGCGCTGCGCAACGGCGGCATCACCGCGACCCAGTCCGAGGCGATCGACGCCGTCCGTGCCCTGGGAGAGGTGGAACTGTTGCGACGCTCGCAGGTGCGCGAAGCCCTGGCGGCCTGCACGGTGTCGTCGGCGAGTGACCGTCGCACCTTCGACGACCTGTTCGACCTCTACTTCCCGGCCCGCCGGGTCCCACGCGACGGCGACGAGGTCGACCCGGACCTGCTGGGAGGCGACGGCGAGGTCGACGACGACGCGTTCACGCAGGCGCTGCTGGACGCGTTGCTGGGCGGCGACGAGTCCGCGATCCGGCGCATGGCCCGCCAGGCCGTCGACGCCTTCGGCCGGGTCGAGGGTCGCGACGGGCAACCGTCGTTCTTCTCCTACAAGGTCCGGCGAGCCCTGGACCCGCACACGTTGCTGGACACGCTGCTGGAGGCCCGCGGCGCGACCGACGGCGACCCGGCCGTCCAGCGCCTGCTCCGCGACGAGTACGAACAACGCCTGGACGAGTTCCGCAAGGAGGTCGACGCCGAGATCCGCCGCCGCGCGGCCGACCGGTCCGACGATCTCGACGACGTCGCCACGCGGGTCGTGCGGCCGTCGGTCGACGAGGTCGACTTCTTCCGGATGACGGCCACCGAGTCCAGGGAACTGCGGGCCCAGATCGCCCCGCTGGCCCGCAAGCTCGCCAGCCGCACCCAGGTCAAGCGTCGTCACGGACGCGACGGGCGGCTGGACGTGCGTCGCACGATCCGGCGCTCGCTGGCCACCGGCGGCGTGCCGATGGACCCGGCCTTCAAGCCACGCAAGCCGCACAAGCCCGAACTGTTCGTGATCACCGACGTGTCGGGCTCGGTCGCGTCGTTCGCCCGCTTCACGCTGATGCTGGTGCACTCCTTGCAGGAACAGTTCGCGAAGGTGCGCTCGTTCGCCTTCATCGACACCCTCGACGAGGTCACCGCGCTGTTCGAGGGCCGCGAGTTCGACGAGGCGATCCGCCGCATGACCGCCGAAGCCGACCTGGTGTGGCTGGACGGCCACAGTGACTACGGCCACGCGTTCGAGGTCTTCCACAACACGTTCATCGACGACCTCACCCCGCGCGCGACCGTGCTGATCCTTGGGGATGCCCGCAACAACTACCGCGCGTCGTCGTCGTGGGTCATCGAGGAGATGGCGTCGCGGGCACGGCGGGTGCTGTGGCTCAACCCCGAGGCGGCGACCTACTGGGGGACCGGCGACTCCATCACCGGCGACTACACCCGCCACGTCGAGGAGATGGTCGAGGTTCGCAACCTGCGCCAACTCACCGACTTCGTGCAGGAACTGACATGACGAACGATCCCGATCCCGACTCGGGGCATGGTGAGGTGGGGGCGGGCCGGACGGTCGCGGGTGGTTCCGCGGGTGCGGACACCGAGCCGACCCCCGCAGGTGCACGTGACCAGGGGCGACGGCGGGTGGGCCTGCTGGGCGGGACCTTCGACCCCATCCACCTCGGCCACCTGGTGATCGGGGAGTACGTCCGCGACCGGCTCGGGCTTGACGAACTGCGGTTGCTGGTGGCCGGGGACCCGTGGATGAAGGACTCGGAGTCGGCCGCCCACCACCGGGTCGCGATGGCCCGGGCCGCGGTCGCCGACCACGACGCGATCGTGGTCGACGACCGCGAGACCCGACGCAACGGCCCGACCTACACCGCCGACACGTTGGCGATGCTGCACGACGAGGAGCCCGGGACCGACTTCCAGTTCCTGCTGGGAGCTGACGCCGCGGCCCACCTGCCGGACTGGCACCGGGTCACCGAGGCGCTGGCGCTGGCGACCTTCGTGGTGGTCGGGCGTCCCGGCAGCGAGCGACCGACCCACGACCTGATGGACGGCACGAACTGGGTCGAGGCTCCCCTGGTCGACATCTCGTCGACCCAAGTCCGCGCCGACGTCGCCGCCGGCCACTCGGTCCGCTACCGCGTCCCCGACCTCGTCCGTGCTTACCTCGACGACCACCACCTCTACCGCCCCACCTCCTGACCACCCCGCGGACCGCTGGTGTGCGCGTTTCGTCCCGCATGCGGGCATCAGCGCGCACGATGGCCGGCCGCGGCCGCGGACAGGGAGCATCGTGCGCGGTTTGTCCCGCACGCGTGCACCAGCGCGCAGGCGGTCGGCGGTGGGGGCGTTCGGCCGGGTCCGGGCGGCTGGGGTTGCATCGCCGGCCGTGGGGCGACACGATCGTCCCCGCAGCCATCCGGTCGCGGCCGGCCGACCCGGCCCCGATCAGCCCACGCCCCCACCGACCCAAGGACAGCCGTGCCCGCGCATCCCGAGGCCATCGCCCTGGCCGTCGCCGTCGCCACCGCGGCGGACGACAAACTGGCATCGAACCTGGCCCTCTACGACGTCGCAGACGTGTTGGCCGTGGTCGACGTGTTCGCGTTGGCCTCCGGCGGGTCGGACCGACAGGTCCGGGCGATCGTGGACACCATCGAGGAACGCGTACGCGACGCCCACGACCAACGCCCGTTGCGGCGCGAGGGCTCGCCCGAGTCCGGCTGGGTCCTGCTGGACTACGGCGACGTCGTGGCCCACGTGTTCACCGCTGACCAGCGCTCCTTCTACGACCTCGACCGCCTGTTCTCCGACGTGACCTCGTTCGAGCCGATGACCGGCGAGGTCGCGCGCGCGTCCACGCGCCTGCCCGACGACGACCCGTCCGTCGACCTCGACGCCCTGGTCAACGCGGTCGAACCCCCGGCCGGTGACGGCACCGCCGACGACTCGGCGGCTGCGACCGTCGAGTCGTGACCGAGGTCGACGACGACGGTATCCGCCACGGCGCGGTCGACCGTGGCGCGACCGCGGGGTCCTCGGTGGGCCGGGCCGGCGACGACGCCTCGGACGACCACCACGACCCGTCGGACGAGGGGCCCGTCGGTGACGTGTCGGTCACCAGGGTGCTGCTGGTGCGACACGGCGAGTCCGAGTGGAACGTCGAGCGACGGCTGCAGGGCCATTCCGGGCCGGGCCTGAGCCCGGCCGGCCATGACCAGGGTCGCGCGGCCGGCGCGTGGCTCGCGGCCATGTTGGGGACCGCCCCGGTGGTGTCGTCGGACCTGCAACGGGCACGGGAGACCGCCGACCACGTCGCGGCCGCGCTGGGCGTCGAGGTGACCGAGGACCCCGACCTGCGCGAACGCTCGTGGGGCGCGTGGGAGGGGCGCACGGTCGAGGAACTCACCGCCGAGGGGTCGTCGGCGTGGCGTCGACGCACCGACGGCGAGGACGTCGCACCAGAGGTCGGCGGCGAGTCGGGTCCGGACCTGGCCGCCCGGGTGGTGCCGGCGATCCGTCGCCACGCATCCGGCAGGGAAGCGGTCGTGCTCGTCACCCACGGCGGATCGATCTGGCACGGCCTCCACGACCTGCTCGGCCTGCCGGGCATGACCCTGGGCGGGGTCGCCAACACCGGCGTGTCCGAGGTGCTGCTGACCGGCGACGGCCACGCCTGGCTGCAGTCCTACAACCTCCAGGGCCACGTCGGCCTCGACGGCATCCCCGTCCGGTCTCGGGAACGCCACCACGCCTGAGTCGCGGCCCAGTCGGCCTCGTCCTGGGTCAGACCCGGGCGGCGTTGGTCATCGGTTGGAGGTCGTTGTCGACGGCCAGGACGAGGTCGTCGGTCACGGATCGCGCGGCGGCGGCCACGGTGCCGATCCGGCGGCGGGGGACGGTCGACAGGATCATGGTGACCGGTCCTTGCAGGCCCTCGCCCTCGAAGGTGGTGGCGCCGAACCCGGCAGCGCGGATCATGGCCGCGACGGCGGCGCCCGAGGCCGGTTCGTGCCGGTTGTCGCAGTAGATCCGCACGGTGGCCATGCCCATCCGGAGGCGCTCCACGATCGAGGTGCCCAGCAGGGTCCCGACCGCGACGCCGGCCAGGTAGCCGACGGCCTTGGCGACGCTCAGGTCGGTCAGCACGATCCCGGCCGCCGCCAGCCACACGCCGGCCTCCGCAGCATGGAAGAGCGCGGCCAGGCCCTTGCGCCCGTGGACGGTGAACACGGTCCGGAACACGTTCAGGCTGACGTCGGTGATGCGCAGTACTGCGACCAGCAGGGCCGGTGCGAGCACGGTCCAGGCCTGGACGGCGAGGTCGAGGGGGAGCAGGCGGATGAGGTCGGTCATGGCAGGTCCAGGGTCGCGCGCCAGGGCGACGCGACGAGAGAGGGTTCGAGGTGAGGGAACGACGTGCGGACTGACGACTGTGGGGCGAGTCGACGACCGGTGTGACGGTCGGGGCTGTCCGAGCGGTCACGTCCTCGCGAGGTCCGTGCGCGGCGTGACCCGTCGGTGATCGCGATCCGCCCGGGTCCGCGTTCGGCCAACGACCTACCGATCGTCGGGGCCCGCGGTGGCGTGGGTCGTCGACGTGGGCGGGGTCGCCCGGTCGGGATACTGCTCGATGGGCTGGTGGTCCGGACCGCCGGCGCGGATGACGTGACGGGCGACCAGGACCAGGACGGCGGACACGGCCAGGGCGCCGGCGGACAGGAGCCACACCAGGTCGTAGGAGGCCGCGGTGGCGACCTGGCCCGCGATGAGTGGTCCGGCGGCGGCGCCGATGCTCAAGCCGGTCTGGGTGATGCCGGTGGCCTGGGCGGGGGCGTCCGGGTTGAGCCGCATCACTGCGTAGGTCAACAGCCCGTTCCAGCCCCACGAGGCGATGAAGGCGACCACCGTGACCAGCGCCAGCAGGCCCCCGGTCGGACCGGTCGCCAGTGCGGCGAACCCGATCACCGCGACGGCCATCCCCGCCGCGATGCCACGGAGGTGACCGAACGGGAACCGGTCGACGGCCACCCCGACCAGGATCCGGGTCAGCGCGCCGGCTGCGGAGCCCAGCGCGAGCAGCAGCCCGGCGGCGGCTTCGGCCGTGCCGGCGTCCACGATGGCGTCCACGTAGAACACCGATGATGACTGGCCCGCCGCCGTCGCCAGCCCGGCGGCACCGGCGAGCAACCAGAGGTGGCGTTTCGACGTCCGCAGCAGGCCGGCCGGATGCGGGGCCGCGGCCGACGCCGAGCGACGACCACTGGGCGACAGCGATGCCACCAGCAACGGCAGTGCCAGGACCGGTGCCGCCAGGAACGCGGTCCGCCATCCCACGGTCAGTGCGATGGCGGGCACGGCGAATCCTGCCAGCATCGTCCCGAGTGGCACGGCGCCCTGCTTGATGCCGACCGCCGTCCCGAGGTGGTCGCCGTCGACGCCCTGGGCCAGACGCATGTTGGCCGACAACTGCGACACGGCGTTGCCGGGTCCGCCCAGCACCATGGCCAGCACGATCATCGGGGTCGACGTGGCGGTCCCGACCAGCACCAGCGACACGACCGCGAACGCGACGCCGACCCATGTCGAACCCTGGACGCCCAGTGCCTCGATCCGCTTGTTCGCCAACGCGTAGACCAGCGCCGACACCCCGAAGAAGCCGCTGGCGGCGAGCCCCAGTTGTGCCGGGGACATGCCGACGTCGGGGCGCATGGACGTGGCCAGGGCGCCCAGCAGGAACGGGCCGATCATCCCCAGCGTGGTCTGCAGCGTGGCGATGACGGTCGGGCGCACCCGCGACGGTGAGGTCGTCGGCGCAGGCCCGGGCGCAGGGGATCGGGTCACGGGATCGGTGGACATGGAGGCTCGGCGTGGGCGTGGGAACACGAACTGGACCAACGCGGTCATCAGTGGGCGCATTCCCGCCGACCCGTGCGCGCGGCGATGGCCACACCCGGGTATCACGGCGACGGGACTTCCACGAGGCCCTGCGACGGTTCCCGGCACCCTGACCGCCGAGGCGACGTGCCACCTGGGTCGAGTGTGGGGCTCGGGGGCCCGCCCCGGCCCCCGCCGCCCCCCCCCCCGGGGCGGCCCCCCCGGGCGCGG
>JBBSMS010000135.1:0-8840 GCA_038233055.1 Nitriliruptorales bacterium | reverse complement strand
TGCGCCACAGCGACGGCCCGGACGGCACCGTGTCCAGACCCGGCCGCCCGGTATCCGGGGGCTTCGGCAGGGTCACGCCCCCACGGCTGACGCTGCCGTCACCACCGCGTCGACCTCGCCAGCGGCCAGCGCCTGGCCCGGGGTCCGGCCGTCCAGCGTGGGGGTGGACGTGGTCATCCATTGCGACAGCCCGAGCACGCCGGCAGGCATGGCGGCCACCACCCGGTGGATCCCCTCGACGCGGACCCGCTGGGCCCCCAGGTCGAACTGCCAGGCCGGGAAGCGTTGTCCGTCAGGCCCGTCGATGGCGACCAAGCGGTCGCTGGCCAGCAGGTTGCTCACCTGGTTGGGTGACACATCCAGCAGGTGGGCGACCTCACTGCGCGGCACCGACGCGTCGTACACGGCCTGGCGAGCCTCGACCAGTCGCGCCCGGTTGCGCCCCTCGATCTTGGCAAGTTCGGTGGCACTGGGCCGAGCTGGCAGTCCGGGGAGGTCGACGCCGGGCGCGGTGGCCACGGCAGTGAACTCGTCCAGTCCCTGTTCGAAAGCCCTAACCAGATCACGCCTGGTGTCCGCCGAGATGCTCATCCTCGCCCCCCGATGCTGTGCCAGATGATATCACAGACTAGTCAATCCTTGAGCTCGGATCGAGCAATGGCCAGACGCGACCTCCAGACTCTTCGAACGAACGACTCGGTCATCGGCCGACTGTTGCAGGAGGTGTCGTGGGCCCAACGGTCTGCTCTTGACCGCGTCCTGGATGCGGCCCGGGACTCGACCGCCGCGTCCGGGCAGGGTGGCCGACGCTGGACTCGCGAGGAGTTGCACAACCGTGCGGACCTTCGTTGACACCAACATCCTGGTGTATGCCTTCGACACCGCCGACCCGACAAGCAATCGATCGCCCAGGACGTCCTGGACAGCGCAGCCCCGCACGAGTTGGTGGTCAGCGCGCAGGTCCTCAACGAGTTCTGGGTGACCGTCACCGCGAAGTTGGCGCGTCCGCTCCCTCCAGGCGACGCCGCGCGGGTCGTCGCCGACCTGGGCGCGTCGATCGAGGTGGTGCCGATCGATGCCGGACTCGTCCTCGCCGGCATCGACCGCCATCTCACTGACGACCCGTCCCTGTGGGACGCGCTGGTCGTCGAGGCCGCACGAGTAAGCGGCTGCACCACGCTGCTGACCGAAGACCTCAACCACCATGGTCCGGGTCCTCGAAACGCAGAGGGTCACAACCTCGGGCCGTGCACGGGCTCGGCCGAAGGGTCAGCACTGGTGGTGAACGGTGGGTGAACCCGGTGGTCGCGGGGCACGGTCCGGACCGCGGCTGTCGTAGCGTGACGGGATGCATCCAGCCCTGTCACGAGTCGCCAGGTACGTCCTGGTCGCCATTGTGCTGGTCGTCACCGCGTGCACGGGGCCATCGGCGACGACGGACTCCGCCAGCCCGCACCCGGTCGACGCGTCGGCCGCGGCCACCACCCCAGGGCCGGTCGCGACGTCCCTCCCCGACGACGCGCCGACAGCCCGCGCCGCCGCGGACTTCCCACCCGCCCCGGACACGCCCACCGGTCCGCTTGCCGACGCCCTGGAGGAAGAACTGGGACGGGTCACGGACGTGGTGTTCGCCGGCGGAATGGACCGCGAGACGCTCGACCCGATCGTTGCGGCCGGCGACGCCCGGGTCGCGTGGTGGCTGTCGGACCTGATGCGCTTCGGCGGCCCCAACGAGGTTGCCCTGCTCGCCCGTGGGTTCCGCGACCTGACCGGCATCGACGTCGTGGGCGCGGACGTGTCGTCGGTCTGGGTCGGGATGACCGACCACCTGATCGCCTGGGACCTGCCGGCATGGCCGGACTACCCGGTCCTCAAGGGCGACATCTTCACCCGGATCGAGCCAGGCTGGGAGCCGTTCTTCGCCGACCAGGACGCAGACATCGACTGGCGACTGGTGTCGTGGGGCGGCGTGTTGATCGACGACCGCCCGTCGGGTGACCCAGAGCCGTGCCCGGACGGGTGCATCCCCGCACTGGACGACCCGGCCCTGGTGTCTGCCAGCGAGGGCGACTGGTACCCCGACGACGCCCTGGTGTTCGGCGTCGAGGTGGGCGGCGAGACGATCGCGCTGCCCCGCAACCAGATGCAGGTCCACGAACTCGTCAACGTCGACCTCGGTGGCCGACGGGTGGGGATCCCGTACTGCACGTTGTGCAACTCGGCCCAGGCGTACCTCCTGGATGACCTCCCGGCAGGTGCCGACGACGTGGTGCTGCGCACGTCCGGGCTGCTGTCCCGCTCCAACAAGGTGATGTACGACCTGGGGACCCGGTCGGTCCTGGACACCTTCACCGGCGAGGCCCTGTCCGGGCCGCTGCACGATGCCGGCGTCGAGCTCGAGCAGGTCGCCGTGGTGACGTCGACCTGGGGGGCGTGGAAACGGGACCACCCCGACACCCGCATCGTCGCCGAGGACGGCGGGATCGGTCGCAGCTACCCGGCGGACCCCCTGGGCGATCGTGACGACGATGGCCCGATCTTCCCGGTGGGCGGGGTCGACCCGCGCCTCGGCGTCCACACCCAGGTGGTCGGCGCTTTGACAGCCGACGGGACGCCAGTGGCCTTTCCCGTGGACGCAGCCCGAGCGGCCCTGCAGGACGGCCGGGAGGTGACCGAAGCCGGCCTGTCCGTGGACCTGGACGGTGACGGCCTGCGCGTGGTCGACCAGTCCGGCGATCCCGTCGTGGCGCACGAAGCGTTCTGGTTCGCGTGGAGCCAGTTCTGGCCCAGGACGGCGGTGTGGAACCCGAACGCCTGACCGGATCCCGAGCCGAGCCGCTTCAAGGTCAGCATCCTGGTGGTCCTGCACAGCCTGTTCAACGCCGACGTCCTGGGCTGGAACGTGTTTCGGGCTGCCTACGTCGACGAGCGCAACCGCGTGCGCGAGCTTGCCGCCTCATCCGACGGTGGGAACTTGTACAACATGGCCCCCGTGCGCGCGAGCAAGCGCTTCACCCGTGCGATTCTGGCCGACGTCCACGAAGGTCGCAACTCCCAGGGCGAAGCCTCGCGCCTGGTCGGTGCTCGCAAGTCCGCAACTCTCGAACAGCTGGCCGAACATGTCGGCGTGGCGTGATGTACCTCCTGGACGCCAACGTCTTCATCGATGCCAAGCGGAACCACTATCGTTTCGACCCGTGTCCGGGGTTCTGGGAGTGGTTGGATCACGCGCACGAGATGGACGTCGTCGCGAGCATCGAGAAGGTGAGGAGCGAGCTCGTCGGCACCGAGGACGAATTGAGCGACTGGGCACGGGCCAGCACGGGTCGTTTCGGCCCGGTGGCCATGCCACGGCATCACCACGCTGGGCGACCGTCGCCGCATAGGTCGCCCGCGACGACCTCGCCCCCGGATCACGGTCGACCTGTCGGGCCCATCGTCGCAAGCCCTCCACCGTCATGGGTGCGATCTGCGGTTTGGAGCCAGCCGCCGTGAAACCCAGCAGGTGGCCTTGCAGGGCCCGTAGGTACGACCGGTAGTCGTCACCGTCCCAGTGCTCGTCCAGTGCCGGCCACCGCTGCAACGCCTCGGGGAGCTCCTCCTCCGGGAAGCACGCCAGCGCGAGGAGTGGTCGACCAGCGCCGGTCGCTGACGAACGTCCGACCGGCACGTCGCCGACCACGTCGTCGAACAACGCCGCCCCCGAGTCATCGCCGCCGTACAACTCGGCCAGCAGCGGGGGCCGCAGGGTCGCCTTGCGGTCGGTCTCGGCGACCTGGTCCCGCGCCCGACGCTCCTTCAGGTACGCGTCGGCAGCGACATCCAGGTCGTCGTCGAGTTCGCGCCCCCAGTCCATCCAGGCTGTCGCGGCGCAGGTTCGCCAACTGACCCACCAACTCGCCCACGTCGAGCTCGATTGCCAGACGCAGTCCCTCGTCCAGCCAGCGCACGGCCTCCTCGTGGTCGCCGACATCCTGGTAGTCCATGCCCACCGAGTTGAACAGCCACGGATCCTCCGGATCCTGCTCGCGCAGCTCGGCGAAGATGCCGGCCGCGACCTCTCGACGCCCGGCCTGTAGGTGATAGGCCCCGATCGTGGCGCGGGGATCAGGCGTCCCGTCCTCGCCCGCAACGATCGCCCGTTCCTGGGCCGCGATGGCGTCGTCGTAGCGGCCGGCACGAGCATGGGCCTGGCCCAGTTGCCACAACAACTCGGGCACCCAGACGTAGTCCGCGGCGTGGGGCGGCGCCACAACGTCCTCGATGACGGCCACGGCTTCGTCATCGTCAAGGGGCGGCTCGAGCACCTGGTCGAAACGCTCCAGCATGGCGTCCACGTCCTGCGTCGTCATGTCCAACCTCCCTGTCCATGTCCGGATCCTCACCGGAAACGGTAGGACGCCCGCACCCGACGCAGCGCCAGCGACCACTGACCGGTCGGGAACTGTCCGACGTGTCGCCGGACCTCGTCGACCATCACGCGGCCCCCGAGCCGACCGGTCAGACAGCCGCCCAACGCTCGACCACGTCATGCCGGGCGGTCGGTGACCAAGGCCATCCGCGCGAAGTCTCGGCCCTCGGCGGTCGGACGATCCCGATCGCCACCGACCGGGCCCGACGTCAACGCGCCGAGTCGACGCAACACGGTGACGTGGTCGCGAGCGATATGCAGGGCCGTCAGCGGTCGTATCGGGCGGCCATCGCCCTCGCTCCACCTGCTGGACAGCACCTGCGCCACAACGGCGTCCAGCCCGTCGGTAGACCCGGCCGCCGCCATCACCAGCGCGACCATGCCAGCGGCGTACTCCGCATCATCGGAGGTTCCCATGGGCATCCGCTGGGCAAGGTGGAGCCACAGGCCCACCGGATCATCGACGAGTCGCCGACCCGCGGCGGTCGCCACCACGCGCTTGCGTGCGACCCGGACCAGGCCGAGCTGCCGGGCCGACGCCCGCAGGTGCAGCACCGGCCAAGTCAGGTCCTCGCGGTTGCCCTTGCCGATCCACTCGTCGGCCAGCCCCAACTCGTCCATGGCGGCGCTGACGTGCACCGGCGGCAGGTAGCCCGCGCCGGTCAGGGCGATGCCGTCGGTGCCGACGCGATCGAGCAGCCACCGGTACGGCGCGACCATCCGCGCCGCCGTCTCCGGATCCGCGGGTGCTGCCGTCCCCAGCGCCGACTCGGCCAGCAGGCCCCGCAGACGTCGCCGGACCAAGGGCTGGTGGACACCACGGAGGAACACCGCGATCGGGCCTTCGAGCTGCTCCACGGCAAACGGCGACCGCGGATCGAGCCCGGCGAGCTCGGCGTTCACGGCATCGACCTCGAACGGCACCACGCGATACTCCCACGGGTCGACCTCTGCCCCGTAGACAGCTCGGAACTCCGCCATCGCGTCCTCGTGAGAGGATGGTCAGGATCCTGGGCAGCAACGATCAGGTTGTAGCCGTGCGGACCGCCGCAGTCCTCGGGAGGTCCCGGACGCGCGCCGTCGAGGCACGTGACCCCCCAGGGCTGTCCGGCATCCGGCACCACCTCGACCACCTCCAGGACGTGGTGCCACCCGTCGCCATAGTCGTAAACGTAGTCCAGTCGGGCACCGACGCGCGCGAGTGGTTCGTCGACCCGAGCCTGTTCCTCCGGATCGCCGTGCGCACCGTCGGCAACCTCGAACGGACACAGGTAGTCCTGCCGGCGACCATCATCGGCCACGGTGGTGAAGCGGTGGAGGTGCGCGTCCTCCCACCCGAAGGCCACCTGGATGACCTCGTGGAGGCCGTCCAGGCCGAGCGTGGACGGCACCTCGACCAGCCGCCACACCGGCGGTTCGGTGTCATCGAGTTCGATCCGGATCCGCAGCCTGGCGGTGACTTGGCGCCCCGATCGGTCGATCACGTGCTCCTGGTCCTGGTGTGGCGCAGGGTAGACCCGCGCCCACGGGACGCGATCGAGACGGCTCTACGCAGAGGGCTCTACGCAGAGGGCTCTACGCATGGAGTGGTCGTCACCAGCCGACGACCGCGCGTCGCGGGCTGTCAACCTCGACTTGACACCGTGCAGACGTCAAGGCATGATTGACACATGATGACTGACACCTCCACCTCCTCCTCTGCCCGCGCCGCACTCCGAGGGATGCCGCCGATCCTCCTCGGGATCGCGCTCTACTTGGTGGGCCGACCATTCGACGGCTTCGTCGGTGGGTTCTTCGACGGAGCCGCGATCGCCCTGGAGATCCTCGGCGCATACATCCTCGGGCACGCCCTGTGGTCCCGGGATCCCGACGACCGCCGTGCTTGGTGGCTGCCCAGCACCGGCGACCCCTCCGACCAGTGGCTGCCCAGTCGCGACGAGGCCGCCATGCCCGAGCGCGAGACGACCCCCGGCGGCGACGATCGATGAGCGACCTCGACGTCGACACCGACCTCGCCGAGGCACTCGGCCACGCCATCCTGCGCGACGGCACGACGCTGTCCGAGACCGCGTCGTCGGCTGGGACGCTCGGCCCCGACGACCACCTCGCGCTGGTCCGACGCAGCGCCCGGGCCGACCGGATCACCAGGGACCTGCTCGGACGAACGGTCGCCGCCGCCCGGGGCGCGGGACACAGCTGGGCGGCGATCGGCAACGAACTCGGGCTGACCCGCCAGGCCGTCCAACAGCGCTTCGGATCGACTGCCGACGACGACGTGGAGCCCGGACACCGCTGGCTCGGTCCCGTCACCGCCTTCGACGAGTTGCCCGAACTGGAGCTCGCCGGCCGGCAGGGCTGGCGCACCGTCGAAGCCGGCATGCTCCGCCACCGCATGCAGCGCACCGACACCCAGTGGGAACACCGCCGCGTCGTCTGGACCCGCCCCACGCGCCACTACGAGGCCGACGGTTGGGAGGTCGGTTGCCGCGCCTTCCCCTGGCTGTACCTGGTCCGCGACCTCGGCATCCCACCCGAGCAACCCAGCCCCGACCCGGACGACTGACGCCGCAATGGGTCCGTGGCCGCACAGGTCGCGTCCCGGGATCGATGACGACGGAGCATCCTCCACCGCCGAGTGGGTCAAGGCCAACACGGCCGATCCGGACGCGACGCTGCCCGGATCGCACGACTGGCCGTTGACCTCCAGGACCTGCCCGCCACGCGCGACGCGTTGGCCAACGGTGACCTCACCGACGAAGCCGCCGACGCCGTCGTCAAGGCCGCCCGCGACGGCCGGCTCGGCCCTCCCGCTGAGGTCGACGCGGACCTAATGGAGATCGCGACGTCCCGATCGCCCGAAGACCTGCGCGCCGACATCCGCGCGCGCCCACAGGCCGTCGCCGGAGCGGCCATGCTGCGCCATGAACGCCGCCAACGGGCCCGCCTTGGAGTGCGCATGTGACGCGAGGACACCGGCATGTGGGGCATGGCCGGTCGACTCCCCGACGAGGTCGGCCAACTGGTCCGCACCGCATTCGACGCCTTCACCCACCCGGACCCCTCGCCAGCCCACCGACGACGACCCGACCAACGACTCTGCGACGCCCTCGAGCAGTTGCCCTGGCCGTGCTCGACCGTGGCCTGGCGCCGGGCACCGGCGGCATCGCCCGTCCCCACCTGTCCGTCATCGTCGACACCCGAACCCTCTCGACAGACCTCACGGCCCCGGACGCCGACGACACCGATGCCGCCAGTTCTGCCCCGGCCCTCGACGGCTCGCGCTGGGCGGAACTCCCGTCCGGTTCGGCGCCCTGGGGCGGAAGACTTTCACCCCAAGCCGTCCGACGGATCTCCTGCGACGCCGCGGTCTCGCGGATCGTGATGGCCGGACCGTCCCAGGTCCTCGACGTCGGGCGCGCCACCCGCGAATGGTCCGAACCCCAACGACGCGCCGTCAACGCCCGCGACCGACACTGCCGCGGCCCCAACTGCAGCCGCCCGATCGCCTGGACCTCCATTCACCACGTCCGATGGTGGAAACGCGACCGCGGCCCCACCAACATCGACAACGGCCTTGCCCTGTGCCACCACTGCCACCGACTCGTGCACGACCGAGGCTGGACGGTCGTACTCGACCCCACCACCGCCGAAACAACCTGGACCTCCCCCGCCGGCACCATCCGCATCACCACGCCCCGACCCAGCACCGTCGACCGTGCCGGCTCGGCAACGACTGCCCGGACCGAGGCCCACGCCCACAACTCGGCCCAGCCAGTCCTGCTGGCACACGCATCCGGCGGGCCACCACGACGATGACCCCACCCCGCCCCACGCCGTGGGGCCGATCAACCGCGCCCGGAGACCCGCCCGAGAGCCCCCTGCGAACGTGGCCCGCGCTACGCACGTGGCCCGTACGGCGAACGTCGAACCGCTCGACGAACCCAGGCATCGACGCAACCAACGTGGCCCGACGACCTCGGTCCTCGACCCAGCCGACCACGTGACTCGGGCGTCCGAGTCCGCCCGGTCCTGATCGCGGACGACGGGGCAGCAGCAGGCAGCCAAGGTCGAGGTAGGTTCCATGGCGCCATGGAACCCGCCTGGCATCTCCTGGTGTCGAGGACTTCCGGCCAGGTTCCCAGCCTGCCGGCACCACCGGCGAGGCACGATCGACCAGCGAGGAGCACGCGATGAGCGACCACGGAGGCGAGCCGTACACCGTCGACATCGAGCAGACGACGCTCGACAACGACACCTTCCGCACCACCCTGTGGACGGGCGAGCACCTGCAGCTGACGGTGATGAGCATCGCGCCCGGCGACGACATCGGGCTGGAGGTCCACCACGGCATCGACCAGTTCCTGCGCCTGGAACAGGGACACGGCCGCTGCCAGATGGGTCCGGCCGAGGACGACCTCCCGTTCGACGA
>JBBSMS010000134.1:0-8935 GCA_038233055.1 Nitriliruptorales bacterium | reverse complement strand
TGCACCAACCGCACCGCCTGGGCCTTCTCCTCCGGGCTGTAGCGGCGCCTCGTCGAGGACTTCGCTGTCGTGTTGTTCGTCATGATCTCTCTCCTTGGTTCCAAACTAGAGAGTCTCCATCAGAACCAGTGCACTTCACCCCGTTAGACGAAGTACCACCGTCGCATTTGGCGCAGATGATCAGATGACCTCGAAGAGGCGGTGCGATCTCAGGGAGAGATGTATCACTCCGCTGATCGACCGCTCCAACTTGGTGTCGGACACTTCGGTTCGACCCGGGCGGTTCGGCAAATCTTTGCGACTCGACACGGCCGCACGACCAACACACTGAAGGAGTCAAGAATGATCGACCTGACCAACCCCAACGTCCGCGACCTCTTTCGCGAAATTCTCGAAGCCCAGTACCTCGCGAAGCTCATCAAGCAGCTTCGCCTAAGGTCGCCGGTCCCGCCCATCAAGCTGCCGCCTGGTGCCCAGCCGGACCCTCCGCCGTTTCGGTCGCTCGACCTCCACCAGGTTCTGCTCGGCGATCTGCTGATCTCCGCGATCGGCGATCCAGAGCCGGCACCCAACAAGCTGTCGCTCGCGCATTTGATCCGCGAGTCGAATCTGCACGTCGAGGTGGTCAGCGATCTGCTCGATCAGTTCAGGGAAGGCGCAGAACTGCTCGAGGCGGAACTCAAGCAGTTTCAGTCGCAGACAGAGCGCTGAGCCTGAATCCACGGATGTGAGCGGCGAGGGGCCCAGGTCGACTCGGCGATCTCCAGCCGGCGGCACACCTCGACCACGGTGGCGCCGCCGGCGGCGAGCAGCTTGTGGCCCTCGGCCAACGAGCGGATGATCTGTTCGGGTGTTCGTCGTCGACGAGTCATCGTCGGTCCTTCCTGCCTCGTCGCAGCGGAGCATCAGACCGCACAGTCCGTGGACCATCACACGGGGCTCACCTCAAGGCTTTCGTTGCCGGGACGCCACTTGATCCCGCAGCCCATCGACGGCACCTGTTCGGCGACCGTGTCGCCGGCCAGGGTCGCCCGGACGGCCGACCGCAGGTCTTCACCGGTGACGTCGACGTCGTTGCCGGGCGTGGCCTCGTCGAAGCGACCGCGATAGGTCAGGCGGTGGTCGGCGTCGTAGACGAAGAAGTCCGGCGTGCAGGCCGCCCCGAAGGCCGCGGCCACCTCCTGCGACTCGTCGAACAGGACCGGGAAGGCGTAGCCGCGGTCGTCGGCCTCGCGGGCAAGTTTCGACGGCGCGTCGTCGGGGTAGGCCTCGATGTCGTTGGACGAGATCGCCACCATGGACACGCGGCCGTCGTTGGCCACGTGGCGGCCGAAAGTCGACAGCCCGTCGGCGATGCGCTTGACGTACGGACAGTGGTTGCAGAAGAAGACGACCACGTTCACGCGCGACGACAGGTCGGTCGAGGACACCACGTCCCCGGTCCGCACGTTGGGCAGGGAGAACGACGGCATCGCCGAGCCGAGTTCGACCATCGTGGAGTTCTTGGCCATCGTGGGGACTCCTGGGCACGTCGGGGTCGGTGGCGACCACCGTAGTTGTCGCCACCGACGTCCGGTCGTCCGGCTGGCTCAGGCCTGGCCGCCATCGCCGGGCGGGGGTTGCATGATCGAGAAGCTGCCACCCTGCGGGTCGTGGATGCCGGCGAGGACTCCGACCGGCGTGTCGTCGGGACCGTGGGTGATGGTGGCACCCAGTTCCGTCGCGCGGGCCACGGTCGCAGCCGCATCCGCGACGATGAAGTAGACCACCCAGTGGGACGGCACCTGGTCGGGGAACTCCTCCGGCATCGCCATCATCCCGGCCATGCCCTCGTCGCCCCCCTCGACGACGTGGTAGGTCATGCCCGGCATCGGCATCTCCTCGTAGGTCCAGCCCAGCACGTCGGCGTAAAACGACCGCGATGCATCGAGGTCGCGGCTCACGAGTTCGTTCCACGACCACGCGTTCGGCTCGTTCACGACCTGGGCCCCGATGTGGTCGCCGGCTTCCCACAGCGACAGGACCGCGCCGGCCGGGTCGGCGATGACGGCCATCCGACCCTGGGTCATCACCTCCATCGTTGGCACCAACGCCGACCCGCCGGCCCCCTCGACCCGCGCCAGCACGGCGTCGACATCGTCGACTGCCACGTAGGTGTTCCACATCGGAGGCATCCCGGCCATCGACGGGTCCTGGCCCGCCATGCCGGCGGCGACCTGGCCGTCCTTCAGGAAGTTGGTGTAGATGTGGTTGCCGTCGTCGTCGAACTGGTCGTCCGCGGTCCACCCGAACAGGTCGGCGTAAAACGACGTGGACCCGGCGATGTCGGGGCTGGTGAGGTCGACCCAGCACGGGGTGCCGGTGTCGTAACTGGTGCGGGTGGGCATGGCGGCCTCCTGGCCTGTGTGGCGGATACAGGGTGCTCAAGCACCATAGGTGGCCTGTTCGGAACGTGTCGTGCAGGTGCAGAGTTTCGCACAGGTCACCTATGGTGCAGGGCTGGGACACGGCCAAGGGGTGGGTCGGTCACCCGCTCGGCGGGCCGTCCTCGACCGGGTAGACCAGGCCGATTCGGCGGCGGACCTCGTCCAGGACCGCGTGGGTGGCCAGCGTGTCGTCGTGGGTCCACATCGGGCTTTCGACCAGTCCGTCGCCGATCCCGTGGTGGGTGGCGGCGATCTCGAACTCGAACCCATGGCCCACGAACGGCACGTCGTGGACCTCCACCTCCCCGTCCCGATGTACCTCGTACGACTGTGGGTGGTGCAGCGGTGCCGGCACGACGATGCGACCGTCGTCGCCGGTGAGCACGGTGGTGTTGTCCAGCCGGTGGTCGGCGGCGGTCGACAGCACGGCCTCGCAGTCCCCGTGGCGAGTGGTGACGGTGGTCTGGAGGTCGACGCCCCCGGACAGGCGACCGGTGGCGTCCAGCACCTCGCCTGGCCCCAGGAGCATGTGGGCAATCGCGATCGGATAGATGCCCATGTCCAGCAGCGCGCCCCCGGCCCGCGCCGGGTCGAAGATCCGATCGCGGTCCTGGTCCTCCCCCAGCGACAGTTCGGCCCGCCGCACGGTCCCGATGATCCCGTCCCCCAGCGCCGTGCGCAGGTCCCGGATCGCGGGCAGGAACCGGGTCCACATGGCCTCCATGGCGAACAGGCCGGCGTCGCGGGCGTGCTCGAACACCCCGGCGGCGTCCGCCCGGGTGACGGCCAGCGGCTTCTCGACCAGGACGTGGCAGCCGGCGTCCAGCGCGAGGTGGGCGGCACGGGCATGGTCGACGTGGTTGTTGCCGACGTAGACGACCGTCACCTCGTCGTCGGCCACCAGGTCCTCGTAGGACCCGTGAGCCCGTTCTGCCCCGACCTCGCGGGCGTAGGCGTGCACGTGGTCCGGGCTGGTGGACCCGACGGCCACCAGTTTCGCCCCGGGCACGTTGGCGAGGTCGGCGGCGAACTCTCGCGAGATGCTGCCGGCGCCGAGGATGCCCCAACGATGGACGGGCTGGTCGGTCTCCATGGCTGCTCCTGCAGGACGCGTGGCGCGCCGGTCGAGTCGACCGCCGATCCTAATGGGGTTGCGCGTCCGCCCACGGCGTCGACCAGGTCGCATGGCGCCGCCCAGGAAGGGCCACCAACCTGCAGCCGGCCGGTGCCGTCAGGGCCGTCAGTCGTCGATGGCCCCGGCGGTCGTGGCGACCTCCCGGGCGGAGATGCGGCGTCCGCTGATCGTACGCGGCATGACCTGCAAGAGGTGGTCGCGGTCGCCGTCGACCAGCGGGCGCAGGGGCAGCATCGACAGCCGATCGACCTCGTCGCCGTTCGCCACCTCCACCAATCGGCCCCGCACCAGCACGCTCCACCCGGTCCCGTCCTGCCGATCGACGTGGTCCACCTCGAAGCTGGCCTCGTCGCGAACATCGGCAGCCCCCAGCTTGGAGCCGACGCCGGTTCGGAACACGACTGAGCCGCGGTCGACCAGGTAGTTGACGGGGAACACGACGGGGCCGCCCTGGTCGTTGATCGCCACGCGCCCGACCGACTACGTGGCCAGCAGGCGCAGGCATTCGTCCACGTCGAGGCGGACCAGCCGACCCTCGTCACGGTGGGGCTCGAGATCCCGGTAGGCGTCCCGCAGCTCGGGGCTCATGACTCGTCCGTTCCGCCGCCCAGGCGGCGGCCGTCCACCCGCTCGGGCACGATCCGGAGCCACTGGCGGTCGCGGTACCCCTCGAGCCAGGTCGGGCGGCCGCGCACGTCCTGGTGGGTGTGCTCGACCAGGTCGTCCACCGGGTGGATCCGACCTTGCACGACCACGCTCCAGCCCGTCCGGGTGGCAGCGTCGTAGCCGTCGACCTCGAAGGCGACCTGGGCACCGGGTTGGTGCGTGGCGCGGTGGAGCTTCGTCCCGGCAACGGACACGAACAGGATCTCGCTGTTGCGCACGACGTGGTTGACCGGCACCAGGTGGGGGGAACCGTCGACCTGGACGGCCAGGCGACCCAGCGGTTCGTCGGCGAGGTGGTCCCAACACACCTGTTCGTCCAGGACGGTCAGACCGAGGTGGTCGCGGACGCCGTCGCCGGCATCCGTGAGCTGCTCGGTGGTTCGGTTCGCGCTGGTGGCCATGGCATCCTCCGTGGTCCCGGGTGCACTACCAGTATGCGACCAGCGCGAGGCGAACGGGTCGGAGTCCGGGCCCTGTTGATGGGACCCATGGTCCCGGCCGCGACGGGACCTTTGGTCCCCGCCGTCAGTAGTGGCGCTCGTCGCGAGCCCGTTGCTGGGCCAGGTAGGCCGCGGCCTCGACCCGGCGAGTGACCTCGAGTTTGGAGAGGATGCCGGACACGTAGTTCTTGATCGTCTTCTCGGCCAGGTGGATGCGCTCGGCGATCTCGCGGTTGGTCCGTCCGTCCGCGATCATGTCGAGGATCCGCTCCTCGGTGGGCGTCAGGCGGGCCAGGAGTTCGTCCTTGTCCGCATCGGGGTTCCGGATCCGGTCCAGCACCCGCTGGGTGACCGACGGGTCCAGGATCGACTCGCCGCGGCCGACCCGCCGGATGGAGTCGGTCAGGGCCTGGCCGCGCACCTGCTTGAGCACGTATCCGGCCGCCCCGGCCATGATCGAGTCGAACAGGGCCTGGTCGTCGGAGAACGAGGTCAGCATCAGCACGCGCGTCTCCGAGCGGTGCGACCGGATTTCCCGGCAGGCGTCGACGCCGTTGCCGTCAGGCAGTCGCACGTCCATCACGACGACGTCGGGCTCGAACACCCGTGCACGCGCGATGGCCTCCGCCGCTGTGGCCGCCTCCACGACCACCTCCAGGTCGTCGGTGGCACCCAGCAGGGCCGCCAGCCCCTGGCGGACGATCTCGTGGTCGTCCACCAGCATCACGCGGATGGACACCCCGTCGTCGTCGTCGTCGGGGATCGGGTCCTCCGGGTACGCCGTCATGTTGCGTCCGGACGGGTTCGGAATCGGTCGTGCGGCGGCCCGCCCAGTCGCGGGAACCGGACCTGGACCCGGGTCCCGCGTCCCGGGGCGGCATCCACGGTGACGCTGCCACCGTGCAGGCCGGCCCGTTCGCGCACGTTGACCAGGCCGTGGCCGGCCGAGGGCTGGACCGGGTCGAAGCCGACGCCGTCATCGACGACGACCACCTCGACCACGTCGTCGGTGAGGTCCAGCGCCACCTCGACGTCCGAGGCACCGGCGTGGCGGGCGACGTTGGCCAGCGCCTCGCGCACGACGTGCATGATGTCGGGCACCAGCGCCACCGGCACCTCGACCTCGACCCGGTCGGGGAGCACGAGGCAGGGGCGGGTCAGCGCATTGACCTCGTGCTCGCGGGCCAGTTCGACCAGTCCGGACCGCAGCCCCAGGCCGGCGGCGTCGTCGGGCCGCAGGTCGAAGATGGTGTTGCGGAGGTCACGGATGGCCGTGTCGATGACGTCGATGGCATGGTCGAGGCGGGCCGCAACCCGGTCCGGGTCACGGTGGACCAGGACGCGGGCGCCGTCCAGGCCCATGCCGACCGAGAACAGGGTCTGGATGATGCCGTCGTGGAGGTCACGGGAGAGGCGCTCGCGTTCCCCGGCGACCGCAAGGTCTTGGAGGCGGTCGGCCAGGATGGCGTTGTCGATCGCCGCTCCCACCTGGACGGCGAGGACCTCGATGAAGCGCTCGTCTTCGGCAGTGAACCCGCCGGGCTTGCCCGTGAGGTAGAGGTTGCCGTAGACCGTGCCACCGGAGGCGACGGGCGCGCCCAAAAACGATGCCATCGGCGGATGGTTCGGCGGGAACCCCGACGAGGCGGGATGCTGGCTGAGGTCGTCGACCCGCACGATCCGGGGATCGCGGATCAGGACCCCCAGGACCCCCCGACCGGTCGGCAGGTGGCCGATCTGGCGCGCGGTCTCGTCGTCGATGCCGGCGTGGACGAAGCGCGCGAGGGCGTGGTCGTCGCCCAGCACGCCCAGCGCGGCGTAGCGCGCGCCGGTGGCGGTCCTCGCAACTTCGACGACCTGGGTCAGCAGGTCGTCCAGGTCGAGTTCGCCGGCGAGGGCGGCGGCCACGCGGCCCATCGCCTGCAGGCGGACGTCGTCGGTGTGCTCGGGCATGCGGGTGGCCAGGAACGGGGGTGGGCGGTGGGCGGTCGAGGCCCTGCCATCATGGCACAACTCCCCCGCAATGTCCGACTGCGCGACCTGCGCCACCGGCACGCGGGACCGTGTCGTCACGAGGCGGCCGCTGGCACGATCGTCACCGGGCAGGGGGCCTCGGGTGAGCTGTCGACGCCGACGACGACGCGGGTGGTCATGGGATCCTCCTCGTCCGCTGCCCCCAGCGTGTCCACCTCCGTGCCCGAGCACCCGTGCCACAGGTCCCGAAGTGCTCGGGACCTGTGGGCACCGCCAGGGGGCCGGTCTCGTTGGCCGACCAGGCCGAACCGCGTGACCATGAACACGTCGCACCTGGCGACATCGCTCCCGAAGGAGCCCATCATGGAAGCCCGAGCCATCAACCCACCAATCGTCGAGGAGTCCGTCCTCGCACGCCGGATCTTCGCCGAGACCGGACCGGCGTCCATCTTCTGGCTCCTCGTCCGCCTCTACCTCGGGTACGAGTGGCTCGTGGCCGGCTGGGGCAAGGTCACCGACGGCGCCTGGATGCGCGGCGGCGCCGCCCTGCAGGGCTACGCAACCGGCGCCATCGAGAGCAGCAGCGGCGAGCACCCGGCCGTGGCCTACGGGTGGTACGTGAACTTCCTCGAGTGGATCCGCGACAGTGCCCACGTCTGGATGGCGCCACTGGTGGCCGTTGGCGAGGTCGCGATCGGTCTGGCGCTGTTGGTCGGTGCGTTCGTGGGCGTCGCCGCCTTCCTGGGCGTGGTCCTCAACTTCAGCTTCGTGTTCGCCGGCTCGGCAGGGGTCAACCCGCTGTTCCTGGTGCTGGGCCTGCTGCTGGTGCTGGCATGGCGCAACGCCGGTTGGTTCGGCCTCGACCGCTGGCTGCTGCCGATGGTCGGGACGCCTGCCCGACGGATCCGCGAACGCCGGCATGACGCCGGTGTGCCAGTGACCACCCAGGCAGCCAAACGGACCCGCCACGCAACCTGACACGCGAACCACTGCGAACGGCCGGACCCTCAGGGTCCGGCCGTTCTCCTGTCCGGTGGGTTCCTCCGTGACCCGCCCATCGGTCGGAAGCCGTGCGGGGCCGTCTGGGCCGTCCGCGTCTCCCCCGCGTCGCCGCCAGACCACCGTGCTCGGGGATGCGACGACTGTTTGGAGCGTTGCGACCGGGCCATGTGAGATCTGGGGGATCTCCGAGGTCGCGGCAACCTCGCCCATGCCTCCACCCCAGCGATGTGAGTTGCGCATCCCGATGGTGAATACCGGTATCCGCTTGATGGTTAGGTGGGGGTAGGTGCAGCGGGTTCGCGACTCGGTGCACCTGGGGCCCTGTCGGGCTGACTCGGTATCCGCTTGTCGCCGCTTCGGCAGCTGACTTTGGATCGAGGTGTCGCTCGGCAGGGCCTGTCCTGGTCGCGGTCTGACTCGAGAGAGGATTGCGGAGCGCTGGCTCGCATCAAGCATGTCGACCGCGGCATTCCTGCACTTCGACGAGGAGGTCGACATGGCTGCAACCATCATCGGTATCGATGCCCACAAGCGATCACACACCGCGGTGGTCCTGGATGAACATCACGAGATCGACGACCAGTTCCGGCTGGCCGCCGATCGACGACAACTCGCCCGCCTGCTGGCCTGGGCCGACCGGTGGCCTGATCGGATCTTCGCGATCGAAAACGTGCGCGGACTTGGCCGGCTGCTGGGCCAACGTTGCCGCCGGCGAGACCGTGGTCGACGTGCCCGCCACGTTGACCGCACGCACCCGGGGTCTGTCGGGCCACTCGGCCCGCAAGACCGACGAGTTCGATGCCCGGTCGGTCGCGATCGTTGGCGTCAACCACACCCGGCTGCGACGGGTCCAGCCCGACGAGACCGCGGCGGAGCTGCGGGTGCTGCTGGACAGCCGTTGGCACCTGGTGTCACGCCGCCAGCAGGTGATCTGCCGGCTCCACGACCGACTCACCGAACTGTCCGAGGGTGGCGCCAAGCGGCACCTTTCGGTCACCCGCGCCTCAGCAGCCCTGCGCCGGATCCGCACCGACAACCCGACCGACGCTGCCCGCCGCCAAGCCGTCAAGGACCTGCTCGCGGAATGGCGCTGGCTCAATGCCCGCATCAAGACCGCCGAGGCCCGCGTCGGGCAAGCCTTGGCCATCCACGGGTCCACACTCATGGCGATCTTCGGCATCGGCGAGACCGGCGCCGCCACGATCGTGGCGATCGTGGACGACATCGGTCGGTTCCCGACCCGCGGCCACTTCGCATCGTTCAACGGCACAGCACCGCTGGACGCGTCCTCG
>JBBSMS010000133.1:0-8944 GCA_038233055.1 Nitriliruptorales bacterium | reverse complement strand
TCGTGGACGGATTCGCGGTCGGCGTCAACGGCTACGGCGAGGTCTTCACCGGCGCGGTCCTGTTGGCCCTGCTGGTCCTGGGCACGGAGTGGGCCTTCGAGCGGCTGCAGGCGTTGTTGCTGCCGACGGGGTTGCAGGGAGACTCGTCTGACGAGTCCGATGACAAGGGCAACTACCGGCCAGCAGCAGCGGGCGGGTTCCCCTGAGCGGCAATGAGGGCTGGCCAGGTCATGCAACGCGAAGCCCCACCGACGTCACATCGTGCGATGGGCGCGCGTCCGGCCGTCCGGTCCGGACGCGCGGGGAACGATTGCGGTCGTAGGGTCGTTCCGGCCAACGACGAACGACACCCCCAACCAAGGACGTCGTCCCATGCGATCATCCCGACTGTTCGTGGGCCTCGCGGCCCTCGGCCTGACCCTCGCCGCATGCGGTGGCGTCAACGACGCCGGCACCGGCGATTCCACGACCGACTCGACCAGCAGTGAGGCAGCCACCGCCGCGCCCACCGCCGATGCCACGAGCTCCGACACCATGAGTGAGTCCGAGACGGGCAGTGAGGACACCGGCAGCGGCGGCACCGTCACCGTCGCGGGCTTCAACTTCACCGAGTCGTCCATCCTCGCCGAGATCTATGCCCAGGCCCTGGAAGGCGCCGGACTGACCGTCGAGCGCCAACTCGACGCCGGAACGCGCGAACTTCTGCTGCCGGAGCTGCAGTCCGGCAACGTCGACATCATCCCCGAGTACGTCGGGTCGCTGCTGTCGACCGGGTACGGCGAGACGCCGGAGACCAGCCTCGACGGCGCCGTGGAGCAGGCCGCCGGCGTCATCGAACCTGACGGCCTCACCCTCCTCGACGCGTCCGAGGCCGCCGACGAGAACGTCTTCGTCGTCACCACCGAGTACGCCGAGTCCAACGGCATCACCTCCCTCGGCGACCTCGCCGATGCCGGTGACGTGACGTTGGCCGGGGGCCCCGAGTGCGAGGATCGCGAGACCTGCTTCGCCGGCCTGTCGAGCGTGTACGGCCTGGACAACGTGTCCTTCACCACGATCCAGGAGAAGGCCCCCCGGCTGGCTGCGCTCAATGGTGGTGACGTCCAGGTGATCCTGCTGTTCTCGACCGACCCGGTGTTCGAGGACGGGACGCTGACGATCCTCGAGGACCCGGACGACCTCAGCCCGCCGGAGAACATCGTGCCGCTGGTCCGCCAGGAGGCCGTCGACGCCAACCCGGCCATCGCCGAGACACTGAACGCGGTGTCCGCGGCGCTGACCACCGAGGGGTTGACCAGCCTCAACGCGGCCGCCGCGCAGGGTGAGCAACCCGCTGACATCGCCGCCGGGTGGCTGGAGGAGAACGGCCTCACCGGCTGACCACCACCGCGATCACCGAACGACGACGGCCCGCCGATTCCGGCGGGCCGTCGTCGTGTACGTCATGTCCGTCAGGCGCTGGGCTGCTGGTCCCGCCCACCCGTGGTCACATCATCCGGGACACTGGCTGAATCACCGGTCGAGGCACCTTCGTCCGGTGAGGTGGCGGACGGGGCCTCCGGCGTCGACGCCGGCTCGACGTCCGGTGCCGTGGCCGCGTCGTCAACCGACGGCTCGTCCGACGAGGTGGTGGGCTCGGCGTCGGGGGTCGGCGTCGGTTCGACCGGGACGGCCTCGGCGGACGCAACCCGATCGGTGACCGGCTCCTCCCCCGCTGCCGGCGTGGGGTCGCTCGCCGCGTCCTCCGTCGGCTCGTCCGACGTGTCGTCCTCGTGGCCCTTGAGCAGTTCCTCGGTGGGCTGACGCTCGACGTCGCGGGCGTCCTCCCGTTCGGCCTCCTCGGTCGCCTCGGCGGCCTCCTCCGACGACCCGGTCTCGGCCGCCTCCTCGACGACGTCCGTCTGCTGACCGTCCTCGACCTCGTCGAGGGTCGTCGACCGCTGTGCCGGTGGCTCGGGCGCCGCCGGCGTCTCCGTCGCGTCAGTCTCGGCATCGGCGGTCTCGGCAGTCGCATCCACCTGGTCGACGTCGGCATCCACGGGGGCCGCGATGGGCTCCGTCGACGGCTCGGACGCGTCCTGGTCGGGCCCACTGGCCACGGTCGTGTCCTCGCCCACGGTCGTCGATCGCTCCGCCGGTGGCTCGGGGGCGCCCGGGGTCTCCGTCGCGGCCGTCGGGGTGGATGTCGTGGTGGCCGAGGATGGCGGGGTCTCGTCGGAGCCACGCGGCGCCGACGGTGACTCGTCCGCGACCGCCGGCGCGTCCGACGGCGCGGTGTCCGTCGAGGTCGTTCCGTCCTGCACCTCACCGTCAGTCTTCGAGGAGGCGGAACGGGAAGCGACACTCGCCTCGGCCGCCTGTTCCTCGGCCTCGGGGGTGGCGTCGGGCAGGCGACGCTGGGTCTCGCCGGACGCCCACGCCAGGGCCTTCTCGTGGCGCTCGTCGGGCTCGATGCCGGCGGCCACCATGGCCTCGTGGACCGCCACGGCAGGCTCGTGCTGGCCCTTGCGGGCGAACGCCCACAGCAGTTCGCGGTAGGTCGGCTCGTCGACGGTGACCTTCGCCTCGGCCAACTGCGACAGGAGCAGTCGTGCCCGGTCGAGGTTGCCGGCACGGGTCAACGCGCCGACCAGTCGGGACGCGTCGGACACCGTCGGCGTGATCCGGGCCGAGATCATCTCGGTGACCAGCTTCGAGACCGTCTCGAACTCCTTGCGGTTGGCGTGGGCCGCCAGCAACGACCCCCAGTGCTGGCCCTGAGTCAGCGTGTTGGACACCCGCAGTTGGCGCAGCAGCCGCACCGCGTCGTCCAGGCGCCCGGCCGACACCAGCGCCTCGACCAGGTCGGCGCCGCGCCCTCGGTCGGCCGTCAGCCCGGCCGCGATGGTCTCGCGGTACAGCGACAGGGCGAGGTCGAGCTCCTTGCGTCGCAGCAGCACGGCCAGCAGCGCCGCCACCTTCGACGGCGGCGGCGGGACGCCCAGGATCAGCATCCAGTCCAGCGCCGCGATCGCCATGGTGGGCTTCTTGCGGTCCAGGGCAAGGCCCATCATGGCTTCGAGGTTGGCGCCTGTCGGGATCGCGTCGTCAGACAGCACGATCGCCTCGCGCCACACCGTCTGCAGGTCCCCGCCGTCGATCACCGACGCCAGCACCTGGTTGCGGTGGTGGCTGGTGACGCTGCCACCGGCAGCCGACAGCGACGCCATGCCGGTCCGGGCGGCGCCCAGGTCGCCCTTGCGGGCGTGACCGTCGATCAGCGCCGCACGCGCCGAGTGGTCCACCGCGATGCCGGCCCCGACCAGCGTGTCCAGCAACTGGTCACCCCGGTCGGGGTGTCCGGCACCGGCCATCATCTCCACCAGCCGAGTGGCCGTGACCGTCGACGGACCGGCGTCGACCGCGACCAGGTGGGCCACGAACGACTCCGCGTCACGGATGGCCTTGCGGTCCATGATGTCATCGAGCAGCGGCCGGTAGTCGGGCTCGCCCGCCTTCACGCCCGCGCGCGACATCTTGTGCAGCAGGCTCCGGGCTTCGCCGAACTGGCGGGCCCGGACGCGTACCCCCAGCACCCGCGGCAGCAGCCGGTCCGGCACCGGGGTCGAGCGCGCCAGTTCGTCCAGGCGGTCCAGCGCACCGTCGGCCCCGTTGCGCGCCCCCGCCAGGGCGATCTGCCACGTCACGCCAGCGTCACCCTCGATGCCTCGCGACGTCATCTCGTCGAGCAGCGCACTCGCCCCGTCCAGGTCGTTGGCCGTCAGGTGCGCTTCCAGGTACAGGCGGTAGTGCCGCGGTCCCCGATCCACGTCGCGCTGGCCCATGGACTGCCATACTTGGCGGGCCATCCGCAGGTCACTGCTGAACCGTTGCAGCGCTTGGCTGTAGCGATCATCAGGCTCGGGTTCGGGCTCTGGTTCGGGCTCGGGCGCGGGGTCCGACGTGGCTGCCGGCTGGGGCGGCGGCTCGGGCTCCGGCTCGGACTCGGACTTCGGCTCGGGCGCCGGTTCCACCGCGGGTTCCGCCGTGGCGGCCGGAACGGGCGCAGGTGCCGCGCCGGCACCGGGCGAGGCCGACGGCGTGGTCGCAGCCTCGGCGCTGGCGCTGGCGCTGGCCGTGGCCGGTGCGGCTGGGTCCGGCTGGGACCCGGGATCGGTCGCGCTCGAGGGGGACGTGGGGGAATCGGACATCGTGTGGGGCCTCGGATGGGCGCACAGGAGACCGCCTGCGCACGGAGCGACCGGCCGTCGGTCGACAGCCACACACGGTAGTGGCGTGCCGTCCGGGACGACACGACCAGCCGCCGCCCCAATCACGTCGAGTGTGCGCCCTGGCCCGGCATCCGGGGGTGATCGGCACACTCGACGGGGGCGCTTGCGGGCGCGTGGCGGAATCAGGGAGCCAGGAGGTGTTCCAGGCCGACGGTGAGCGGCTCGTCGAGGTCGGCGACCGCGCGGACGGCGAGCACCACCCCGGCCATGAACGACGACCGGTCCAGCGAGTCGTGCCGGATGGTCAGGGTCTCGCCGGTGCCCCCGGCGATCACTTCCTGGTGCGCCACCAGGCCGGGCAGGCGGACGGAGTGGATCGGGACACCGCGGTGAACGTGGCCACGCGCCCCGGGGTGGGCGTGGTCGCCCCCGACGGGCTCGACGTCACCGTCGCGAGCGTCGGCCACGAGGTCGGCCGTGCGCAGGGCCGTGCCCGACGGGGCGTCCACCTTGCCGTCGTGGTGGAGTTCGATCACCTCGACATGGGGCAGGTGGCGGGCAGCCTGGGCCGCGAACTGCATCATCAGGACCGCCCCGATGGCGAAGTTCGGGGCGACCAGCACCTGGCGGTCGGCCTCGACGGCCGCCTCGCGCACGGCGGCCAGGTCGTCGTCGTGCATCCCGGTCGCGCCAACGACCACGTGGGCGCCGGCGGCCAGCAGGGCGAGCACGTTGTCGCGCACGGTGGCCGGCGTGGAGAACTCCACCGCCACGTCCACGTCCGGCAGGTCGGCCACGCCGTCGACGATCGTCGGCCCGTCGTCGACGCCGGACGGGGTGGTGCCGACCGCCGACGGGTCCACCGCCCCGACCAGGTCGAGGTCGTCGGCGTCGACCAGCGCGCGGCACACCTCCGAGCCCATGCGTCCACCCGCACCCACCACTGCCACCCGAATGCCCACGTCTGCCCCTCCGTCGCCTCGACTCGATCTCCCAACCTATCCGCACGCACCCGTGCCCCCGGTCCCCATCGAGTGTGCCGATCGGCCCGAGATGCCGGGGTGATGCGCACACTCGACGGGGCTTCGCTCGACCCCGAGCGGACGACGGCGGCTCGGGGTCGACACGGGGGTCCTCCCTCAGGGTCGTCGGATCGCCGAGGACGTACGGTCACAGGACGCCCTCGGAAGGAACGGCGATGACCTGGATCTACGGAATCACCGGCTTGGCGGTGTTCATCGGGTGCCTGCGCTGGCTGCTGGCGCGCGGCGACGAGGTCCACACCGATCTCGCCGAAATCCGCGCGTCGCGGCGCGGCGGCGGTGGGCCTGGAGCCGTCAACGACATGGCCGGGGTGCCACCGGCCACGGACGTCGGCCGACCCAGCCACTGACGACCACGCGGGCTGACGACCCCCGTCACACCAACTCCGCAGCAACGCTGAATGTTGTGAGCGCAGCGAACAACTCCAATGCGCCGGAGCCTCCTCTCGCCAAAGTAAGGCGACCCCGCCGGGCAAAGGCGGAACCCCGGGCCAGTGGCCCGGGGTCTGTCATCGTGATGGCGTCAGCCCGTGGGTATGCCGCGAAGAAGCCCCAAGGCTGCCTGCCGCCCAGCGTTCACCATGTCACCAGGCGGCGTGGAGTTGCGAGCGGAGCGAGCACACTCCAATGTGCCCGGAGAGTGCTCGCGCCGAAGCAAGACGCCCGTTCGGGCACGCTCAGTCGCGCGAGCGGCTGCGGGTGCGCGAACGGCTGCGGCTGCGGGAGCGGCCACCACCGTCGTTGTTGCCCGAGTCGTCGTTGCCACCCTCGCGGCGACGCGAGCGGTTGCGACCACCGCTGCGGCCACCGTTGTCGGACGAACGCCCCTGCGGGGCCTCCTCGGTGGTCTCGTCGGCAGCGTCGTTGTCGGCAGCGTCGTCGACGGCATCGTCGTCGTCCGCCTCGTCCACCTCGTCGTCGTCCCGCGCGTCCACGGCGTTGCCGCCGAGGTCGTTCGGGGCGTCGGAGAGCAGTTCGAGCTTGAACTTGCGCCCCCCGTCGAGGACCTCGAGGACCTCGACCAGCAGCTTGTCGCCGACGTTGACGGCTTCCTCACCGTGGTCCATGCGCGACCCGTCGCCCAGCTTGCGCAGCTGGGAGATGTGGACCAGGCCGTCGGTGCCCGGGGTCAGCGACACGAACGCGCCGAAGTCCACGGTCTTGACGACGGTCGCGTTGAAGCGCTCGCCCTTTTCGGGCACGACCGGGTTGGCGATCGCGTTGACTCGCGCCACGGCCGCCTCGGCGATCTCCTTCGTGGAGCCGTAGATGCGGGCGACGCCCACACCGTTCTCCTCCTCGATGTCGATCTGCGCACCGGTCTCCTCGGTGATCTCGCGGATGATCTTGCCACCGGGGCCGATCACGTCGCCGATCTTGTCCTTGGGGACGGTGATGATCTCGACCCGCGGAGCGGTCGGTGCGACCTCCTCGCGCGGCTCGGCGATGGCCTCGGCCATCACGTCGAGGATCTCCAGCCGGGCCTCACGGGCCTGCAACAGGGCGTCAGCCAGCACGTCGGCCGGAAGGCCGTCGAGCTTGGTGTCCAACTGCAGCGCGGTCACGAAGTCGCGCGTCCCGGCCACCTTGAAGTCCATGTCGCCGAAGAAGTCCTCGACGCCCTGGATGTCGGTCAGGGTGGTGTAGATGTCGTTCTCGTAGATCAAGCCCATCGCGATGCCGGCGACGGCACCGTGGATCGGCACCCCGCCGTCCATCAGCGCCAGCGTGGAGCCACAGACCGACGCCATCGACGTCGAGCCGTTGGACGACAGCACGTCGGAGACGACGCGCATCGCGTACGGCCAGGTGTCCAGCGACGGCAGGACCGGCTTGATGGCGCGCTCGGCCAGTGCCCCGTGGCCGATCTCGCGGCGCTTCGGGGACCCGACGCGACCGGCCTCACCGGTCGAGTAGGGCGGCATGTTGTAGTGGTGCATGTAGTACTTCTCGGTCACCGGGTCGAGGGTGTCCAGCCGCTGGTTGTCGCGGGTGGTGCCCAGCGCCAGGACGCTCAGCGCCTGGGTGTCACCGCGTTGGAACAGTCCGGCACCGTGGGTGGCCGGCAGCACTCCGACCTCGGCGCGCAGGGCGCGGATGTCGGTCGGCGAGCGACCGTCGATGCGGACGCCGGTGTCGACGACCTTGCGACGGACGACCTTCTTCTCGACCGTGCGGAACGCCTCGCGGCCCTCCTTGGCGGCGCCGTCTCCGGCATCGTCGCCCAGGTCCGCGACGTAGGAGTCGACGACCTCGTCACGGATGACGGAAAGCGCCTCGTCCTTGTCGGCCTTGCTGGAGGACTCGTCGGCGTAGACCTCGGTCACGCGGTCCATCGCCAGCTTCGACACGGCGTCGTAGGCCTCGTCGGAGTGGTTCGGGAACAGCGGCAGTTCACGCAGCTCGCGGCGACCGACCTTGTCGACGAACGCCTGCTGGGCCTCGCACAGCTGCTTGAGGATCGGCTTGACGTCCTCGATGGCCTGGCCGATGAGTTCCTCGGTCGGCTTCGGGGCACCCATGTCGATCTTGGTGACGGCGTCGGAGGTGGCCTCGGCCTCGATCATCAGGATCGCGACCTCGCCATCGATGACGCGGCCGGCGATGACCATCTGGAAGACGACGTCCTCCTCGAGCTCTTCGAAGGTCGGGAAGGCGACCCACGACCCATCGCGCATCAGCGCGTAGCGGACCGACCCGACCGGGCCGTCGAACGGCAGGCCCGACAGCATGGTCGCCAACGACGACGCGTTCATCGCGACGACGTCGTAGGGGTCGACCTGGGTGGTCTGGATGATGGTGTTGACGACCTGGACCTCGTTGCGCAGGCCCTCGACGAAGGTCGGACGCAGCGGGCGGTCGGTCAGGCGGCACACCAGGATGGCGTTCTCGCTGGGGCGGCCCTCACGCTTGAAGAACGACCCGGGGATCTTGCCATTGGCGTACATGCGCTCCTCCACCTCGATGGTGAGGGGGAAGAAGGGCAGGAAGTCCTTGACCTGGGTGGACGCCGTGGTGGTCGTGAGGACCTTGGTGTCACCGATGCCGGCGACGACGGAGCCGCCAGCCTGCTGGGCCAGCAGGCCCGCTTCGAAGGTCAGTTCCTTGCCGTCGATGTCGACGACGTGTTCATGGATTCCGAGTGCACCCACAGGTGCCTCCTTGTGTCAGCGCACCAGCGGACACGTCCAACGCCTCCCTGCCGACGGCGCACCCGAACGGGTGGGCCGGGACACCGCCGCGTGAGGTGACCGGGCCATCAGTGGTGGGGACTCGCTGCGACGATCACGTCCGAACCGTGTGGAGGCCGGTCGTGTCGAACCTGTCGAGCCCCCGCCACTGACGTCCGATCGCGGGACGCGGCGGGGTGGGGGGTCGTGGTGCCGTGGTGCTTGGGGCAACCCCTCGGACGTTTCCGAGCGGGTCGCGGTTGTCAGTGGTGCAGGTGGTACGAGTCGGCCCGGTCACGTAAGGGTGTCCGGCCCGGGCGTGTCAGCGGCGCAGTTCCAGCTCCACGATGAGCGCGCGGTAGCGCTCGATGTCCTTGCGGGCGAGGTAGTTCAGCAACCGCCGACGCTTGCCCACCAGCTTCAGCAGCCCACGGCGCGAGTGGTGATCGCCCTTGTGCTCCTGGAGGTGGCCGGTGAGGTGGGTGATCCGCTGGGTCGCGAGTGCGACCTGGACCTCCGG
>JBBSMS010000132.1:0-9018 GCA_038233055.1 Nitriliruptorales bacterium | reverse complement strand
CGACAACTGGCGCGCCGCCTTCAGGTCCTTGGAGCACGTGAAGCAGTGCGCGAACACGGCCGTCGCCAGCACCGTGCCCAGTGGTCGTTCGAGGCGAGCGTGCAACTGCTGCCCGCGTTCGTTGGCGAAGCGGCAGGTCGAGGCGGTCGTGGTCGCGGCGGTCATGGGTGACTCCGGGTCGTCGGGGCCGCGCTCGGAGCGCGGCGGGGTGGGCACGGCATCGGCATGGTCCCACGCCGACGCCCCGCCGTCACGCGGCCGGTACCCGTCACCGGCCGCACGTCACACGCTCGTCATCTCCTCGACGCCCGCGGTGGCGACGTCCGTGACGTCAGCCGCCAAGTTCGACCTGCCACGGCGTCGGGAAGCGCGGGGTGAACCGCACGTCCCCCAGGAACGACGCCACCCCCGCGGCCTCGGCCGCGATCCTCGCGTCCACGTCGTCGTCCGGTGCGTGGTCCGCATCCGGGTGTGGGGGGTCGTTGAACAACCGCCACGCGATCTCGCCGTCCGGTCGCTGGGTCCAGCCACCCACGACCCGGCCATCCACCCACACGGTCGGACCGACGTTGCCGTTGCGGTCGAACAGCGGCCCCGGGAAAGTGGTGTGCTCACCCAAGTACCAGGAACGCTCCTTCCACCCCATCGGCGTGGCGTCGAGTGCGGGCAGCAGCGCGAGCGCGGGCTGGTCGTCGACCGCGGTCGGCGGCTCGTCGTCGCCGGCCAGCACCAACGCGGTCACCACGCCACCGCGGCCGTCCTCCACCTCGACCTCCACCGCGCCGGTGTCGGCCAGGGCCCGGCGGGTCAGGGTCTTGGTCCAGCCTGTCCACCACTGCAGGTCGTCGAACGTCGCCGGTCCGAATCCGGCCAGGTAGCGCCGTGCCAGCCCGGCGGCCGCCGCGGCCGGGTCGGCGGGCGCCAGGACCTCGGCGCCGAGCCAGTCGTCGGTTCGGGCCCACGTCCACGCCGTCGAGGTGATCGAGCCGCCGGGCCGTGCACGCACGATGTCGCCGACCGTCGCCAACCAGAACAGCACCCGGGTCGACATGCCGACCCGCCCGCCGTAGGACTTCCCCGGGTTGCGCACGACCCCCTCGGCCAGGGCCGGCACGTGGGCCTTGAGTTGGTTGGCGGTCATCGGCCCGTGGTCGGCGAGCGCGACCAAGGTGTCGGCGGCGGCGGCGCGCACCCACGCCTGTCCGTCGGCCGCGAGCCCGTCCTCCTCGATCCACGACGCCGTCCGGCGCAACTCCCGGTCCGCGAGCGTGTCGGTCCCGGCCGCCCGCAGCATCGGGATGTCGACCGGGTCGACGATGAACATGGTCCCCCGCATCGCCTGCACGCGTCCCACCGACCGGTCCTCGTACAGCGCCGCCAGGACGTCGTCGGTGGTCACCTCCGGCACCCGCGCATGGGCCTGCAGGAACACCGTCACCGGGTCGGACGCGTGCAACCCCACCAGGTCGCGCGCCACGGCCGCCAGCCCGCCACCCCCGGGCCCGGCCACGTCGCGTCGCAGGTGGTGGCGCGCGACCAGCCGTCGACGCCGGGCCTCGACCGTCCACCTCACCACGTCACCTCCGTTCTCTCACGCCGTGCCACCGACACGCCGACCCCCATCGAGGTGTCCACAGGCATGGTGGGCGGACGACGGCGGCGCCCGGTGCTGAGCAACCATGGTGCGGCCGAGACCGGAGGATGGCACCATGGCCGTCGACGAAGCCGCACGCCACCAGTTGTACAACTGGTGGAGGCGGTCGGTCCCGAGTCGACAGGCACCATCATGGAGTTGCTGCCGCCGGTGGGATGGGCAGACGTGGCCACGAAGCAGGATCTCGAGAGCCTGCGGAACGCCCTGCGCGCCGACCTGTTCGCGGAGATCGGGTCCGTCCGAACAGAGTTCCACGTGGTCATGCGGACGATGCTGTTCAGCATGATCGGGGCGATGTTCACGTTGGCCGGCCTGACCCTCGCGGTCGTCACGGTGGCGTGATCCGAAGCCGTCAGTTGACGCGCTTGTCGTAGCCGTCCCAGTAGGGCTCGCGGAGCTTGAACTTCTGGAGCTTGCCCGTCGCAGTGCGTTCCAGTTCGTCGCGGAACTCCACCGTCGTCGGGCACTTGTAGTGGGCCAGTCGTTCGCGGCAGTGATCGATCAGTTCCTGCTCACTGACCTCGTCGGCGTCGGCCGCCAGCACGACCAGGGCCGTGACGGTCTCGCCCCACTTCTCGTCGGGGATGCCGATGACGGCCGTCTCGGCGACCGCCGGATGGGCGAACAGCGCGTCCTCGACCTCGATCGAGGACACGTTCTCGCCGCCCGAGATGATGACGTCCTTCTTGCGGTCGTCGATGGTGAGGTGGTGCTCGTCGTCCAGGTAGCCGGCGTCACCGGTGTGGAACCAGCCGTCCTCGAACACCGCGGCGGTCTCGTCCGGCTGCTCCCAGTAGCCCTCCATCACGACATTGCTGCGGGCCAGCACCTCGCCCTCGTCGTCGATGCGCACCTGCACGCCCAGCGCGGGCGCCCCGGCCCGGACCAGCTTCTCCGCCCGGCCCTGCGGATCGAGGTCGTCCCACTCGGCGCGGGTCCGGTTGAAGGTCAACAACGGCGAGGTCTCGGTCAGCCCGTAGATCTGGATCAGTTCCCAGCCCAGTTCCTCCTCGACCCGCGCGATCGTGCGGGTCGGGGGCGGCGCACCCGCCGTGATGACCCGCACCCGACCGCGTCCGGGGATCTCGCCGTCCCAGTCGGGCGCGGCGTCCAGCACCGCCGTGAGCACGGCGGGCGCCGCGCACAGCAGCGTGACCCCGTGCTGGTCGACCCGCCGGAGGATCTCGGTGCCGTCGATCGCCCGCAGGACGATGTGCTGGGCGCCCATGCCGGTCACGGCGAACGGCATGCCCCACCCGTTGGCGTGGAACATCGGCAGGGTGTGGAGGTAGACGTCGCGGTCCGACACGCCGGCGTGCCACCCGAACGTGGCGGCGTTGAGCCAGATGTTGCGGTGGGTGATCTGCACGCCCTTGGGCCGGGCGGTCGTCCCGGAGGTGTAGTTGATGGTCGCCGTCGCGCCCTCGTCAGGCTCCCAGCGCACGGGCTCGACGTCTTCGCGGTAGATCCGGTCGTCGTCGCGACCGAGCACGAACACGTGTTGGGCGTCGACACTGCCCAGGGTGTCCTCAAGGGCTGGGTCGAGCAGGACCACGTCGGCGCCCGAGTGCTCGATGATGTAGTCGACCTCGGCCCGGTTGAGGCGGTAGTTGACGGGCACCAGCACGCGACCGGACCCGCACACGCCGAAGAACGCCACCAGCAACCGCGCGGCGTTGTGCGACACGATCGCGACCCGGTCCCCCACCCCGACGCCCAGGTCGTCCAGCGCCGCCGCCTGCGCGTCGGCCAACTCGCGCAGCCGGGCATAGGTCACCTCGCCCACGGAGTCCGCCGGCTGGTCGGGCTCGTCGACGATCCCGACCCGCTCGCCGTAGACGGTGGCGGCGCGGTGGAGGTGGTCCTGGACGGACAGCGGCACGAACATGCGTTCTCCTGGGTGGGCGGGGCCGTCCTCATGCAAGCACTCGACCCGTCGGCTGTCTGGTGGACGGCGGACGCTGCCGGGTCAATCCTCCGCCGGCCGCGGGTGGTCGGGGTCGGCGCCGGGCACGACGAGCCGCGGCATGCGATCTCCTCCATGCGGATCCGAGGCGTCCCGGCCGGACGGCCAGTGTCCCGGAATAGGCTCCGACGTGGTCGCACCACCGAAATTCCCGCGGTCACGGCCGAATGCGTGTCACCGGGCGTTGACGGCCAAGTTGTACAGGGTCTAAGGTGGACATGGTGCGGGATCCGTGTCCGCCGGGGTGCACCACCGCCGCGACCTTGTCACGCACCGCCTTCCAGACGCCACACCCGGCCAGGAGTCGATGCTCATGAGCAACCCGATCACCACCACCGATGCGGGCATTCCTGCACCGAGTGACAACCACTCGTTGACCGTCGGTTCCGACGGTCCCATCCTGCTCCAGGACCACTACCTGATCCAGAAGATGGCGCAGTTCAACCGCGAGCGCGTCCCCGAGCGGGTCGTCCACGCCAAGGGTTCCGGTGCCCACGGGGTCTTCGAGGTGTTCGAGGACGCCGACACCCCGACGTGGACCAAGGCCGACTTTCTCCAGCCGGGCAAGACAACGGAGATGTTCTCCCGGTTCTCGACGGTGGCCGGCGAACTGGGCTCGGCCGACACCGTCCGCGACCCACGTGGCTTCTCGCTGAAGTTCTACACCGAGGAGGGCAACTACGACCTGGTCGGCAACAACACGCCGATCTTCTTCGTCAAGGACCCCAGCAAGTTCCAGGACTTCATCCACAGCCAGAAGCGTCGCAGCGACACCGGTCGTCGTGACAACAACATGCAGTGGGACTTCTGGACGCTGCGCCCGGAGTCGACCCACCAGGTCGCCTTCCTGATGAGCGACCGCGGCACCCCGCGCACCCTGCGCAACATGAACGGCTACGGCAGCCACACGTTCACGTGGATCAACGCCGAGGGCGAGGCGTTCTACGTCAAGTATCACTTCAAGACCGACCAGGGCGTGGACAACTTCACCGCCGAGGAGGCCGACCAGCACACCATGGTCGACGCCGACTTCCACCGCGCCGACCTGTGGAACTCGATCGAGGAAGGCGACTTCCCGTCCTGGACGCTCGAGATGCAGATCATGCCGGTCGACGAGGCCGACGACTACCGCTTCAACCCCTTCGACCTCACCAAGGTGTGGCCGCACAGCGACTACCCGCCGGTCAAGATCGGGCGCATGACGCTCAACCGCAACCCCAGCGACTACTTCGCCGAGGTCGAGCAGGCCGCCTTCGAGCCGGCCAACATGGTCCCGGGCATCGAGACGTCGCCGGACAAGATGCTGCTGGGTCGCCTGTTCAGCTACCCGGACACTCACCGTTACCGCATCGGCGCGAACTACCTGCAGTTGCCGATCAACCGTCCCAAGGCGGAGGTGAACTCGTACAACAAGGACGGGCAGATGCGCTACGAGAACCCGGGCGATCCCGTCTACGCGCCCAACTCGGTCGGCGGTCCGCACGCCGACGAGGAACGCTTCGGCGAGGACTTCACCCCGACCGTCCAGGGCCACTTCACCCGTGAGCCCGCCCGCCAGCACTCCTCCGAGGACACGGACACCGCCCAGGTGACGACCTTCTGGGAGCAGGTGTTGAGCGAGCAGGACCGCACCAACATGGTGTCCAACATCGTCGGCCACGCCGGTGCCGACGAGGTCACCGACGAGATGCAGGAACGTGTCATCGCGTACTGGACCGCCGTCGCCGACGACCTCGGCAAGCGCGTCGCCGAGGGCTTGCGCAGCGACGCTGACGAAACCGCCGGCGACAACCGCTGACCGGCCACGCTCCCACGACGGCCCCGCCATCCGGCCGGGCCGTCGTCATGCGCCGAACCCAGCCCGTCGCCTGCCCGGGTCGGTCCACGCCCGGCGGCGGGCTCACCAGAGCCTGGTGACCTCGACGTGCCCGTCGGCGTAGGCGACGATGTCGGCGGTGCCGCCGAGGCCGTGGGCGGGGTGGCCGTCCCAGATGGCGAGCAACAGGTCGCAGCGCTCGACCACGACCAGGCCCCGTGTGCGCGGCATGAACGTGCGCAGTGTGGCAGGACATTGGTCCTGAGGGGGCCCGACTCGTGTCGTCGGGGGTCGGGATGGGGTGTAGGTGCAGGTGACGACGTCGCCCGCGCAGTCTCGAAATCGGGCTCGGTGACCTCTCCAGGTCCGCCTCGCTGCACACCTGTCCGCTATCGTGGACACCGCGCCCGGCGGGACACATCGGTCGCACGACGTCCCACGGGGTCGACCGAGCGGAGTTCGGGTGCCAGAACTGACGCGACACGTGCCGTCGGTCGAGCGGGCGATGGACCTGCTCCAGGCCGTCGCGATCGCCCCCAACGGCCTCGCCGCAGGGGTCCTGGAGGGCGAGGTCGACGGGTCGCGCTCGGGCTTGTTCTCCCTGCTCACGACGTTGAAGGCCCGAGCCTGGCTGATCCAGGACGCCACCGGGGCCTATCGCATCGGCCCGGGGCTGCGACGACTGGTTCCGGCCGGGGATCACGACGACCGCGGGTTGCGGCGCGCCCTGGCGGAGGCCACGGACGCGCTGGCACCGGACGAGGCCATCGCGTTGGTCCGACCGGACGGCCTGGAGCGCATCGTGATCGCGACCCACGACGGCCGGCATCGCGTCCGCTGCGTCCACCGGATCGGCCAGGTCCGCTCCGGCCACACCGCCGACGCGGTCGTGCTGCGGCCCGACACCACGGGCGTGGAGGGGACCGGGGAGGATGTCGAGTGGCTGCTGCCGGCCGTGGCACGCGTCGTCGACGCCGAGGCCGTGGGCCTGGCGGCGCCGGTGTGCCGCGACGGTCGCCACCCGGTGGCCGCCGTGGTCGCCGACGTGCCTGACCAACGTGCCGGCCCCGATCACCTGGCCGACGTCGCCGCCGCCGTCGCGACCTTGGCCCGGGACGTGTCGATGGGCCTGGGCGCGCCGGGCTGGCAGCCGTGGGGTCGTCGGGCGGGCGAGCCCATCGGGCCGCCGCGGGACCTCGACGACGACGAGGTCGCGGAACTCCTGCGTGGTCGCCACGCCGCGCAGTTGGCCTGCCTTCGCGACGACGGGACGCCGCACGTCGTGCCGTTGTGGTTCGACTGGGACGGCGCCGCATTCTGGTTGACGGCATCGCCCGGATCGGCATGGGCGACCTACGTCGGGGCCGGGTGCCGCGTGTCGTTGACCGTCGAGGAACCGCGCCCAGACCTCCGGCGGGTCTTCGTGACTGGCTGGGCCCGACAGGTGGGCGACGACGAGGTCGCGGCCCACGTGCCGGGTGGTGTGGCCGCCCTGCGCCGCCGCCTGATGGAACGCTCCGTCGGCCGCGACGGGGCAACCGACCCTGGCCCGGACCAACCCGGGTGGACGGCCGTCCGGGTGGTGCCGGACCGCATCCACGGCCACGCCGGCCTCGGACGGGTGGCGGCATGACGATCCCCGACACCAGCACGCGTGCGCCTCGGACACCCGCTCCGGCCCCGCCCGGCCTCGACCTGGTGGGCGTCGGACACCGATATGCGTCCATCGAGGCACTCGATGGCATCGACCTCCGCGTGGCGCCCGGGTCCTTCGTCGCGGTCGTCGGGGCCTCGGGCTGTGGCAAGTCGACGCTCCTGCGCCTGCTGACCGGCCTCGACCGCCCGACCGCCGGACGCGTCACCGTCGACGGGGCGAGCCCCGACGACCTCCGCCGTGCCGGACGTGTGGGCTGGATGGCCCAGCGCCCGGCGCTGCTGCCGTGGGCGACCGTCCACGACAACGTCGCCATGGCCCGCCGCATCCGACCCCCGACCGGCCCGGTCCCGCCCGTCGAGGACCTGCTGACACTGGTCGGGTTGGCTGCCTTCGCCGACGCCCGGCCGGCCCAGTTGTCGGGTGGCATGCAGCAACGGGCGGCCCTGGCCCGCACGCTCGCGCAGGACGCACCCCTGTGGCTGATGGACGAGCCGCTGGCGGCGCTCGACGAGTTGACCCGCGAGGCCCTGGCCGACGACCTGGTCACGATCTGGCAGCGGGTCCGTCCCACCGTCGTGTGGGTGACCCACCACCTCGGCGAGGCGGTCGCACTGGCGGATCGAGTCGTGGTGCTGGGCCCGCGACCGGCCCGGGTCGTGGCGGACCTCGCCGTGGACCTCGACCGACCGCGCGACCCGACCAGCGCCGAGGCCCAGGCGATCGTGCGCCAGGCCCGCGAGGCCCTGGCCACGGCCGCGAGGCCGTCCCGAACCGCCGCCGCAGCCGGGGGACGGCGATGAGTCGACAGGCCGTGGCACCCGAACACCGTGTCGCCCCGACGCAGGCCGGGTCGGTCCCGGCGATCGGGCCTGCACCCGAGGTCGCCTCCACAGGCCGGCGCCGGACCGATCGGCTGGCACGACTGGGCGGGGTCGCGTTGCTGGTCGCGCTGCTGGCGGCGTGGGAGGTGGGCGTCGACCTGGCGGGCACGCCCGTGTGGATCGTGCCGGCCCCCAGCGACGTGGCGGCGGCGTTGGTTGGCGGCGTGTCGACACTCGCCCAGGCCGCCGTGGTCACCCTGGGCGAGGCGCTGGCCGGGTTGGTACTGGGCACGATGGCCGGCCTGGGCATGGCCGTGACGATCACCTTCTTCCGCCACATCGAACAGGCCGTGCTGTCGGTGGCCCTGCTGGCCAAGTCGACGCCGATCATCGCGGTCGCGCCGATCCTGACCATCTGGCTGGGGTTCGGCCACGGGCCCAAGGTGGTGGTCACCGCCCTGCTGACCTTCTTCCCCATGCTGGTGAACGCCCTCGAGGGCTTCCGGTCGGTGGACCCGGCGATCGAGGACTGGTTCGCCTCGGTCGACGCCGACTCCGTAACCGTCTTCCGCCACGCCCGCTGGCCGTCGTCGTGGCCATTCCTGTTCACGGCCCTGAAGGTGTCTGCACCCCTGGCCATGATCGGCGCGGTCGTCGCCGAGTGGATGGGGGCGTCCAGCGGGCTCGGTCGCTCGATGTGGCTCGCCTACACCAACCTGCGCATGCCCGACCTGTTCGCCGCCGTCGTGGTCCTGACCCTGTTGTCCACGGTGATCTACCACCTCGTCACCGTCGCCGAACGCGCGGCCCTCGCCGGCCGCCGCGGGTGACCCGGCCCCACCTCCCCACCTGTTCCCGTGACCAAGGCCACCTCGTGAGCACCACCAGCGCCCGCACCCGATGCACCCGACGTCTCGTCGTCCTGTCCGCGGCCCTGGTCCTGGTGGCCTGCCAAGCCGCCGGCACGCCCTCGACCACCGCGGCCACGTCCGAGCCCGACACGCTGACGCCGCTGTCGTTCATGGCCGGGTTCTCGCCCCAGGCCAACCTGCCGTTCGTCGGTGCCTACGTCGCCGACGCCAGGGGGTTCTTCGCCGACCACGG